>JARDZZ010000086.1 GCA_029240595.1 Nitrospira sp.
TAAACGGGGTCCTTCATTTCAGCACACTCGACGGGTGGTGGACTGAAGGGTACAACGGGGCGAACGGCTGGGGGATTCAGCCGTTGCAGGGGAGTCAGGACCTCCAAGCTCAGGATTCCCACGATGCCGAACAGCTGTATCGCCAGCTGGAGCAGGAAGTCGTCCCTCTGTTCTATCAACGTGACCTCGATGGAATTCCTCGCGGCTGGTTACAGATGGTCAAGGAGAGCATCAGAACCATCGCGCCGCAATTCTGCACCAAGCGGATGGTCAAAGATTACGTGGAGACGCTGTATTGCCCCGCGATGACTCGCACCCCTTCAAGCTGGTGAGGACGCTTCGCTGATCTATCTCATCTGCATGCTGCTTGCCTTTGCCGTGCCACCCGACGTCGTTGCCTCCACCGCGACATCTTCGGAACGAGAAGCCAAGGACGCATTCCGCCGGGCTGACTACGGGACCGTCCTGAAGCTCCTGCCCCCCGCATCCTCCGGAATAACGCCTTCGAAAGCATGGCTTCGGCTGGCCGTCGACAGCGCAATACATGTCGGTCGTCCGGAAGAGGGGTTGGAAATCTACGACCGCTTGGTCAAGCCGGGGCAGCCGGAAGAGGTCCCCCTCCTCCAGCGGCTCGGTATCGGTTTCTTACGGGCCTACGTCCGCGATTCGAAGGAACATCTCCGCATTGCCGCATACAGCGCGTTGGCCGAACTCAATCTCCCGGACCAGCAACCCGTTTTAGAGGACGGCTTGTTGGACGCCTCCCCTATTGTGCGGGCGAGGGCCATCGAAGCGCTCGGCCGCGCGGGACTCGGTGCGCGTTCGCAAGCGTTGCGGCGCGCAATGCAGGACGAGATTCCGTCAGTCCGTATCGCGGCGATGAACGTATTGAGTGAAGCCCAGATCACGGAGATCATCCCTCATGTAGAAAAAGTGGCTCGAACTGAAGACGGCCCGGAAGGGATATTCGCCTATGCCGCCTTGTATCGACTCGGCAATCGAGACATGCTGGTCGACATTACCGGCGCAGCCACGTTACCTGACCGGGAGACACGTATGGCCGCACTCGGTGTACTTGGCCGGTTGAAGCACTCCTCGAGCCTGGCCGTCGTGAGCCAAGGAGTCTATGATCCGGAACCGCAAGTGCGCGCATTTGCAGCGGGAGCCTTGGGTGAACTTGGCCAACCCGGTGCCGTCGCTCCTCTCACCCATGCGCTCGGCGATGAGAACCCGCGCGTACGCGGAGCGGCCGCAGCAAGCCTCGGCCGCCTGGGCGTGAGCGATGCCCGTCCGCTGTTGCATGCTCTGGTTCGAGACCCGTCCATGCAAGTGAGAGCCAGTGCCGTCGAAGGCCTCTTGCGATTGGGCGATCAGACCGCAGTCTTGGTCGCCACAGACCTGGCGCGGCATCCTGATCCCTCAGTCAGGGCCGCTGCTGCCCAAGCGCTGGGCGCTGGATCCGACAGGCAAGCATTGGCCGTACTTCAAACGTTGTTGCAGGATCAGCAGCCTCAACCACGGCTTTTTGCAGCCAAAGCCTTGGGTAAAGTCTCATTGCCGGTGATCGCCTTTGCCGCATTTGGCTTGGGATACTACTTCGGACAGCGACCGGGAGGCACCTTGGAACAAACGGTCGGTGATCTTCAGCATTCATTTAAGGATATGTCGAGGAATGTCGTCGATACCACCATGGGCATCGAGCGGGATCTCCGGAGAAGGCAAGCGCTGTTGGACACCAAGTCACGCGTGGTGCAGGCGAAATCCGAGCTCTTCGATAAGAACTTCGGGGAAGCGGCGAAGCAGCTCGCGGAAGGGGTGGATGCCCTGGAAAGTTCCGTAAAAGGCGCCAAGCCGAATGAACAGACTCAGGCCGTACGAGGATTGATTGGAACACTACAGGAAGCTCGGCTGGAATTGACGATGGGAAAACCGGTACCGATTCGCAAACTCACCGAGTTACAGCAAAGCATCGATCGGGAACTGAACAGGTAGCCGTCAGTTCAGAGAGGCGGATCCGGCCGGTTGCTTTTTCCATTTTGCCAGGATGCGCTCCACTCGCATGCGGACGACCATGTCGGGATCTTTGGTCAGTGGCTTGATCGCTTCGCGTCCACGTGGATCACCGATGGCTTCGAGAGCCGCTGCCGCAGTAAGCCGCGTGAACCAATCGGCATCGGAAAGCATCTCGATCAAGGGATCAACGGCTCCGCCGTGTTTGATGCGACCGAGAGCCAGGACGGCCTGCTTTCGCACCATTTCATCCTTGTCTTTGAGCGCCTTGACCAGCCGTTCCAACGCCGGCTCACCCAATTCGACCAAGGCATTCGTCGCATCGTCCTTGAATTCATCGCTCCGCAATTGAAGCATCAGGGGATCAAGAACCCGTTCGTCCCGGATCTTGCCCAAGGCCATCAGGACGTATTTTCTGACGTCCCAATCACGAACCATCTTGACCAGCATCTCTACGGCCGGAGATCCAATCTGACCCAATGCCTCGACCGCGACTTCGCGGACTTGCCAATCACCGTCGTAGAGCGCCTTGCAGAGGGGCTCCACGCAACGCTCGTCCCCCATTTCGCCCAGCGTAATGGCCGCCTCACGGCGCACGACCCAGTCGGGATCCTTCAAGAGGTCGATTTGAATATCGATCTCGTCTTTGACCTTCTCCTCTTCGAGCATGACCGGTTCGGCCTGCTCGCCAGGGAGCTCCATCGTCAGGGTTTGATCGCCGGTCAACTGAGCTGAGACCTTATCGGCCAACTCGTCGCTTGCCGTGTCGGTTCCGCTCGGTGCTTGGGAATTGTCCTTGTTTCGCAGATCATCCATAATCAGGATTCCTTCAACAGAGACAGCTTCGAGGCTGTGATAATCCCCGCTCTCTTGTTATCCAGCTGCCGGAGCGGGCGCTTCGGCCTGCTTGGCACCGCCCGCATGCTTCTTTCTCATGGCTACCGCACGCCGTTTTCGTTGCTCGCGCTTGAGTCGCTTGCGCAATGACCGCATAGTGGCATCGCCTTCGGGATGTGATGGTTTGGCCACTCGCTCGGCGATCTTCTTTTTCAGTCTGACTTCGTCTGACTCTGTTGTGTGTTTTTTGGGCATCACCCCACCGCCTCCTTCATTGTCCTCCTCAGCTGACCCACCAGGGAGCCAGTGAGAAGAATCAGTCTAGTGGAGCGCTTCGCATACTGTCAACCCGATGTGGGAGCGAAGAGGTGCCTAGCTTAACTCAAGGGTTGCAATTTGCGCATGAGCCGTATGATCCGCGGCCAGCATGCCAGGAATTCGGCGGACACGGCGGGTGAGCAACAAGTCGCTGGGGAGAACACGGAGAAACGGTGCTAAAGACGAGTCGGGCCTCGCCGGCACCCTCGTCACGTCGATGGGGAGCAATGACCTCCTTGAGTCCTCTGACAGTTGCACGAGCTCGGGATGACGTTGGCCGACGATTTCCACTTGAACGTAGGTCAGCCCCCCGTGCTCCATTCCCAACTGGACGGCTGCGGCATGGGAGAGATCAAGAATCCGGCCATTCACGTACGGTCCGCGATCGGTGATACGCACGTGAATATGCCTTCCATTGGACAGGTTCACGACGCGTACGACGCTGCCAAGTGGCATAGTCCGGTGGGCGGCAGTCAGCGCTTCCATGTTGAAGATTTCGCCGTTTGCTGCCTGCTTCCCATGAAACTGTTCCCCGTACCAGGATGCGACACCACGATCTTTGATGCCGACATCGAATTGGGCATCACCTTTGGGAACCCAAGAACACGCCCCAAAGAGCATGCCCGTGAGGGTGACGGTCCAGAGGATAGCCTGCCTTATGTGCGAAGTATGGTTCGTCATGTTCAACACCTGTGTGACTCGGTTGATCTGACAAGGCCAAGAAAACCTCGCTTGTGGTGTTCAAGCTAAGCCTCAACCGAGCAACCAACAATACCGCGGGGGTACCATTGCCCCCTACCTTGGTGTGAAGGCAAACAGCCCACGCAAAGGCAAAAACGCACGCCTCAGCAGACCTCCTAACGCTTTGCTCCTATTAGACCTGACATTGTATCCATGAAAACCCGCTCAGGGTTCCAACAAGGCTGACCTTGCATTGACTAGGTGCCGAGCCGAATCACCTCTGCGAGGACTCCCCCGGGCGCTTTAACGTAGGTTAACCAGACTATGTCACCCTCTTTAATGGTGTTGAGCGACACTCTCCGATTCCCCCTGATTATCTTGGTCTGTGCGGTCACTGCTGCTCCAACGGTCATATGGTTTTTGGGACCTAAGGGGGTTTTCACCACAATAAGGGGCGGAGTTTGCGTTAAGGTGATCGCAATAACCGTCCCGTGCACCTTATACGTGTTATGTGACCTCGCCTCTCCAACGGCGGCTGAGAGGCAAGAGACCAAAGAAATCACACCAACGGTAAACCAATAATACGTGCTCATGACGTCGACGGAAGGGAAAGCGGTATCCGGACGGGCGGGACTCTAACAGGACCCGGTTGCTTCTGTAAAGGTTGTCGGTATTGGCGGCAGGCCCATGTTGACTGCCTGGCGTCTCCTGAGTAAGATGCCCAGCAAGTGAGTTCCAGCTATGGTGATCGGACGCCCACCTCAGTAATCCCTAAGGCAGACCCCATCCACCACCGAGCCCCAGATTCGTTGGCATGATCGACGTTCACCATATCACTAAGCGTTACGCCCAACACACGGCCATCGATCGTGTCACATTTTCTGTCGCTAAAGGCGAGGTGCTCGCTTTTTTAGGCCCAAACGGCGCAGGAAAAACGACCACGATGCGGATCCTGACCTGTTTCATGCCGGCGACCGAGGGCACAGCCATGGTAGCAGGCTTCGATTGCGCCGATCAGCCGCTTGAGGTCAAGCGCCGGATCGGGTACCTGCCCGAAACACCCCCCGTCTATCAGGAGTTGACAGTCGATGAGTACCTGCGGTTCGTTGGACGGCTGAGGGGATTATCCGGTGCCATACTGACCGGCGCCATGGCCCGCGAAGTGGAGCGGTTGGGCTTGAGCGCCGTGCAACATCGGTTGATCGGAAACCTCTCCCGAGGCTATCGGCAGCGGGTAGGCCTGGCGCAAGCGCTTCTTCACGATCCGCCCGTGTTGATTTTGGACGAGCCGACAGTTGGATTGGACCCGAAGCAGATTATTGAAATCCGAGAGCTCATCAAGAGTCTGGCCGGATCCCATTCTGTCATTTTGAGCACGCATATTCTCCCTGAGGCAACTGCCGTATGTCAGCGAGTCGTCATTATCAACGGAGGCCGGATCGTTGCCGAAGATACTCCGGACCGGCTGTCCGCACGACTTCGCCACTCGGAGAAGATTGCGCTGACGCTGTCCCGAGCCCCGGGCGAAGTCGAGGCCCGCTTGAGACAGGTCACCGGCGTCCAGCACGTGCATGCAAACGGTCCACCAGGACATTTTCTCTTGGAAAGTGAGTTGGGGCACGATATCAGAGAAGATGTCGCCCGCCTCGCCGTCACCAACAACTGGGGTCTCCTCGAACTTAAATCGATTTCGATGACGCTCGAAGACGTCTTCCTCAAGCTGACCAGGCACGAGGAAGGAGTGGCCCAGCCCGCAGCTGGGGTAGCGGACCGTGTCGTGGTCACCGAGGACAAGACGGAATCACCCTCATGACGCCTGTAAACACGATCCTGTTAAAGGAGTTACGCTCCCACTTCGTGTCTCCGGTAGTCTATGTCGTGGGAGCGGTGTTTTTGCTGATCGTCGGACTGCTCGCGTACCTGTATATCGTCTTCACCGGCGCTCAAGCCATCCAACTGATGCAGGTGCAAGGACAGGCACAGATCAATTTAAACGATCTGGTCTTTCGCAACCTGTTCAGCAGCATTCGGTTCGTCTTGCTGATTATCCTTCCCATTCTGACCATGCGACTCTTCGCGGAAGAGAAGAAACTCCGGACGTTCGAACTGCTCATGACCTCTCCAATCGGTCTGAACGAAATCGTCGCCGGCAAGTTCATGAGTGTGTTTCTGTTGTTTATGGGGTTACTCGGCCTGACGGGACTGATCCCGTTAACCTTATCGTTATTCAGCGATTTCGATTGGTACCCCGTGCTGACCGGCTATCTCGGTCTGGCACTGCTCGGGGCGCTCTTTCTTTCTGTCGGTGTGCTCGCTTCGGCTTTGACTGAGAACCAAGTCGTGGCAGCGTTCGTGAGCTTCGGCCTCTTGCTCTTGCTGTGGCTGCTGGCAGGACTTGGATCTCTCCTTGGTGACAGCACGATAGGGCAGGTCGTCTCATACCTGTCGTTTATGGAACATTACGACCACTTGGTCCGAGGACTCATTGACACGCAGGACCTGGTGTATTTTGCCACTGCACTGATCCTCATGCTCTTCCTCACACATCGTGTCATAGACTCCACCAGGTGGAAATGAACCTCAAGGCCATCCCCTTTGGAGTGATCGGGTCGGTGCTCGCGCTTGGCGGCCTAACGGCCTACCACTTTTCACCGGAACAACTCTGGCTCGTGACGGCTGTAGAGAGTCTCGCACTCGTCTGCTTAATCCTCTTTCTGGTCGTACACCGTGAAACCTTCAAGACTTTCTCGTCACGCCGCTCAACCCGAATGGGCGCCAACAGCATATTGATGGCGGTGTTGTTCCTCGGCATCCTGGGGATCGTGAATTTCCTTGCCGCGCGTCACTCGATTCGGTGGGACTTTTCAGAAAATCAGAACTTTTCACTTGCGCCGCAGACGCACCGGGTTATCCGAAGCCTGCCGCGCGACGTCAAGATAACGGTCTTTACGCGTGAAAAAGATCCCGGCTATCAGTCATACAAAGAGCGTTTGGACAGCTATCGCCAGGCGAGTTCCAAGATTGCGGTTGAATTCGTAGACCCGGAACGCCAGCCCAAAATGGCACAGAGCTATGGCATCACGAGAAGTGATACCGCCATCTTCGAAAGCGGCCTGCAGACTGTTCGCGTCACGAATCCTTCGGAAGCCGAGCTCACCGGTGCGCTTATCCGAGTGTCGAAAGACGACAAAAAGCGGGTCATGTTTTTGGAGGGACACGGGGAACCCGGCACCGATAACCGCGATCGCACCGGATTTTCACTCGCCAAGGAAATCCTGATCAAACAAGGCTACGAAATCGGGACGCTGAGCTTGCTGACTCAAGCGACGGTACCAGATCAAACAGCCATCCTGGCGATTGTTGGACCGCGTAAACCCCTGACCAGCGATGAATTGAATCGCATTCACGATTATGTCGAAAAAGGCGGCCGTCTGCTGTTGATGGTCGATCCCGACACCCAGGCGGATTTTACTGCCCTACTGAGCCAGTGGGGTGTTGGATTGGGCCGTGGCGTGCTCGTTGATTTGCAGGACCGGCTGGCCCAAGGAGACCTCACCGCCCTGCTGGTCAGAACTTTCACCGAGCATGAGATTACGCAAGACATCAATGCGGCCGTGCTGTTTCCTCTTGCCCGTCACATCACGTTCAATGATCAGATCGGGAAAGACTGGGATTTTGTGCCGCTCGCCCGCACGTCCCCGAATAGCTGGGCGGAAACAGATTTGAAGGGCCGCGTTGTGAGCCTGAATGAGAAAGAAGATATCAAGGGCCCGCTACCCATGGCCGCTGCCCTCACTCCAAAAACAGCTCCGGCGGAAGGCAAGACCAAGTCTGCCATTGTGGTCATCGGGAATTCGACCTTCGCGAGTAACGCCTTCGTGAACTTCCCGGGCAACAGTGACTTCTTCCTTCACACCGTCGCCTGGCTGGCTCAAGACCGGGACATGATCAGCATCGGTCCAAGAGACCAGGTATTCCGGCCATTTGTTCCGAATCCACTTCAAGAGCGCACGCTCCTCTATGTACAGGTCATTTTCCTGCCCGCCCTGGTGCTCATCGCAGGAGTTCAGGTCTGGCGCAAACGCCGCCGTCTTTAATGAAGCGCTACTGGCCTACAGCCGTCATGGCTCTCGTGCTTTCCGTGCTTGGTCTCTATCTCTATCTCATCGAGTTTCCCGCCAAAGAGTCCCAGGAACGAGAAGCGGCCACGAAAAACAAACTGTTGACGGTCGATGAGCAGGCTCTTACTTCCTTGACGTTTAAGACGGACCGCGAGGAACTTGTCTTTGAACGGACTCCGGATAAAGGGTGGATGCTGATTAAACCCATTCGTACTGAGACGGACACTCGTGAAATCAGCGGGCTGATTCGTGCGATCGCGCTGGGATCGGTTCATCGAGTGGTGGAAACCAATCCGACTTCATTGACTCCCTTCGGACTCGACACGCCGGTCACCACTCTGGAAATCCAGGCCGGGAGCATGGCGGACACCTTTTTGATCGGTGACACGGGTCCGCTTACCTCTACCTTATATGTCCTTCGCAATTCCGACCATGCGGTGCTCCTGACCGATCTGGCCCCAAAAGATTTTGTGAATAAATCGCTCATGACCTTCCGAAGGAAAGACCTCCTCCACCTGACATCAGGAAACGTCGATCGAATCCGCCTGACCTATCCCACAACCGAAATAGTGCTGTATCGAGTCAGTGATAAACCTCAACCCAAATGGAAGATTCGCTATCCTGTTGAAGCGGAAGCTGACATCAACGAAGTGAGAATGCTGCTCTTTCGACTGGAAGATCTGAAAGCCATGGGCATCGTAGACCCCGGCCCGGCTCGCGACACGCTGGCTCGGACCTTGAAACAGCCCAAAGTCAAAATCACCGTTCACGGAGAGGATGGCGACCAAACCGTCAAGCTATACCAGCCGAATCCGTCAAGCGGTGAAGCCATCGCAGAAACCACGCCGGATGCGCCGCTTTTTCGGGTGAACCCAACCTTCGTCAAAGAATTCACCAAGGATCTCTATGCCCTGCAAGACAAGCGCCTTCTCGGCGCGGATGAACGCGACATTGCCATGCTCAGTGTGAAAACACGCTCAGAGCGGTACACGCTCATTAATCAGAATGGGGAATGGGTTCTGGAAGATCGTCCGACTGAAAAACTTAATCAGCCCGTCGCCAATCTGTTTGTCAGCCGTGTGGCCAATGTTCCTGCAGAAGAACGGGTTCTCAAACAAGCCGGTCCTCTGGCGCCTTATGGACTCGTGAACCCGGTGGCGGAATTCATCGCAACGGGGAGGGATGGAAAAGTGACAGGCAAACTGTTGGTCGGCGACCAAGCCAACGGTCTTGCATTCGCAACCGGCCACCGGCTTCCGGGGATCTATCAGATCCGCGCGGACCTTCTCAAGCAAATCCCCCCTACCTCTGAATTGGTAGCCGGACCTGGGAAATCGTCGGGTTGATCATTGAGTCGTGCTTCGGTCAATCGGTTCCTGATGCCTGCGTTTCTCCGCGATCTGCTCGTCCATGCACCGCGCTCGCAAACGATAATCATCAGGAAAGTCCTTCGAGCATTGCGCGACCGCAACCGAGTAGTCTTGCAGGCTGATGCCCTTCGGTGGAGGACCTTGCAATTTCTGAAATGCTCGCATTTCCTGCTGTTGGCACTGTAGTCGCATTCGTACATCGTCAGGCCAATTCTTTTCACAGCGTTCCTGGATGAGCGACAGATCTTCATGTTGTAGGCGGGGATCAACAGGAGTCGAGCGGGATTTCTCGAGGACGCTATTCTGTTGCTCGATACAGGCGGCCCGCATACGAGAATTATGAGACCACTCGCGTGCGCAGGTCTCCTCGATCACTTTTTCAGGATTATCGAGAGACCACGCGTTGTTCACCGGCAGGAGGGTGAACATTAAGACAACGACTCCGAGTCCCGACATGTACCCAAAGCTCGTCATGCCACCACATTACCCAAAAATCCTCATATCGACAACCCGCCGCCGTCGTTCCGTCGTTCCCTAGACACACTTCGCGTAAGTGCGCTAAATTCAAGCCACGCCCCCGTAGCTCAGTTGGATAGAGCAGCGGTTTCCTAAACCGCGGGTCGCACGTTCAATTCGTGTCGGGGGCACCAATTCCCGTGGAATACCACCTCCCTAGTCCCATGGGTCTGGAGGTCGACGGTAGCCGCTGTCGGCTGTCTTCCTCGTTTAATAGGAACGTCTCCGTAGGCCAAATCGCACAAAAACTGCTTAGAAATCATCTTGCTATGACTAGAGAGCATGGTAGAATCTTTCTATGGACGAACCGGCGGTAAAAAAATTCTTTACCTCGGTACGCGAACTTCGAGAGGCGATGGCCTCTGGCATGCATCTCGATGACTTTGATCGGCTTTGTCTAGAAAATTATATTGCTTTGCTTCAGCTAAGCTATATCGATTGGAAAAGGCAATATTATCCAACTCATCCCGACATCCCTCTCTCAGATCCCATTGAAAGCAACGACAATCGCGGATCCTCTCGTTCGCATTAAGCGCTGACCATTCTCTGTTCCACCCGAAGTTCAGTTGGTCGTCTCCCCCAGTTCAGCGTCAATTCTAACTGCCGCTCTAACTGCCCCTCGACATGCCAGTTCCCTCTAGACCTTCCCTCCCTGCCTTCCAAACACGTAAGGCACGGGCACCCCGTGCCATGAACTCTAATACAGTCTATTCAAGGACCGGTATTTACTGACTTTCTTGAAGAACGACCTGAACGAACAGAGGGGAGCCAAAGAGCCCGCTGATTTACGCCCACCTTTCGGAGTACCGCCTTTGGGTCTCAACAAGAGCCGCCTCACCCGTTAGGCTTGATGCGGGCGTTAACAAAGGAGGGTATTATGACTTGCCGACGTTGTCAGGGGTGCATGGCTCGGGACCACTTCCTGGATCTACAGGAAAGTGGAGGCGAATGGTGGCTTCAAGGCTGGCGCTGCATCAACTGCGGACATGTGTTTGATCCCGTGCTCGAGAAAAACCGGCAGCTTCACGCGGCGGCCATGGCTTCGGCGGAAGCTCAGCAGTCAGTTACTTCAGAGCCGATGGCGGTCCACGGACAAGAAGAATCTCTGGACGTCGCCGCCTGAGAGGTGTTGTAGTCTGTCGCCCGAGTGCAGTGGTCCTTGCTGACTTTCTTCTGTTTTGTTGCCTGTCTACAGGACGTGGGCTACACTTTGCACACATTTTATGGCACGTGCAAAATCCGATCGGGCGCGGTCGAAAACATCTGCGATCGATGACCTGACGCAAAGCATCGAGCAATTGCAAGCGTTCCTTCCGACCGTTGAAGATCTTGGAAGGGAAGGGTTTCCTTACCTGGAGGGCGCGAAGGCCAGAACTGAACTTCAGCTTCGTGAGTGCATAAAACGCGCCTTTGGGGATAAATCCCAGGAATTCCAAGCGCATCGCCACCATAAGTTCGCCGAACCAAAGCAGACCGCTGC
>JARDZZ010000087.1 GCA_029240595.1 Nitrospira sp.
TCATGGAGTCATTCCTCGTCGATTTGGTCGTCTGTTACGGGCGCGCGCCTTGTTTCATGAAGGGCGGTTCGCCATGAACGGCGCGATAGAGATGTAACGGCATGAGGTCCTCTCCGGCTGGCTGCACTTCGATCCGTCCGCCGGTCTCCCGGAATACATCCAACGCCCGTGCGTAATGATACCCGCAGCCGTGGGGCGTCACCAGCGCTTTCAAGTTTTCAGGAGGTTCCCAATGGGCGGTCAGCAGCGCAGTTCGAGCAGGGTTGCGTGTACTAAACATGAAGGAGAGATGATCCGGATACCAGTCCGCACCGCCGGTCGCGTACGAGACGAACAATCTCGCCTTCGCCGTGGCGCAGAGATCGGCCAGATAGTCATTGGTCAAATAGCCGTTTTCTCCCACGTCCAGCCATTTTCCCGGATGAGAGAGTGCGGCATGAGCGGCTTGGCTGCGAATTTCAAGCAGCTGCTGTTGGGAAGCGAACACCAGATCGATGGGCCCATACTTTTCCACCAGGCGAGCGATCACGTCGTCCTTTAAAGCGGAGCGTCCATCGTTTGTCGGTCCGCTGTCCGCGTGGACCAGCACGTTATGGCCTCGATCGCTGATGAGGTAACAGTTCCGCGGCATTCGGAGATCGCAGGGATCTTCTCCATAGAACGGCACAGAAAGGACGGTCCCGCCCTCGAAGGGCCAGGCTTCTCCATGCGCGAGCTCGACGACTCGTGTAAATCCCAACTCGCGCAGCAGCGACGGGTAATCATAGTACAAGCGATGACGGTTCTTGCGGCTTGGTACGACCACTGGCGTGTCTTTAGAAAGGTGCAGCAATGTTCGCGGATCGACGTGATCGTCGTGGTCGTGCGTAAGAAAGATTGCCGCAGGTTTTGGGAGCAGGGAGGTCCAAAGCGACGGGACGGACGATTCCGCAAACCACGGGAGGAGCCAGGGATCAAAGAGAAACGCGTCGTCCCGTTGTCGGTATAAGAGGGCCGCATGCCCGAGGTGAACCGTATCACGATCCTGGATCACATCAAACCAACGCCGGCCTATCGAAGCTTCCGGCGAGCTCCGCAAACATTCATATTGATGCAACGAGTCGACCAAGCGCGCAAGCACCTGCTGGGCCTCCCGCGGTGAGGAAAGCACCACCGTCTTGATCTCCTCCATTCGATGCGTACCGTCCAGCATACCGAGCAACCTCCCGATGATCGGCCCAAGGGATCTCTGATCGAAGCCGATCGGAATGGCTTGCCGCTTGACTGCATGAAAAATACGGAGACCGCCATTCGTCACGGTGGCCGACTTGGTAGGATCGAATGGGATGTCCCACTGGAAGCGTCCATCAATGGTGCGACCGCATTTGATGTGCCGGCTCAGGTACGGGCGGGCATTCACTAATTCTGCATACGCGTCTTCGAGCCGCCTGGAACGAAGTGGATCGTCGAGCGGAGCCCGCTTTGCGAATACGTCGCTGATGGCCGTATCGATCGAGCTCGCGAGCAAGCTATGCGCTTCGTGCAGTGCGCCAACGACTTCCGGAGCAAGGCCGGCGACAAACGGAAAAGGACCGGGGGGATCGGCACTCTCGAGTTGCACCCAACACCAGGGGGCCAGACTGAGATAGTGGTCAGGCGGCACGCTGTCCCAAATCGTATTCATGATCATGTCTGACTGATTGTCGGCTCATAGAGCGCTTGAATCAGGTTTCCGTCGGGATCCGAAAAATAGAACGAGTAGCTGCCGTCCCGGTGTTGCTTTGGCGCTTTCGCGATCCTCCCTCCCATCGATTCAACTTTCGTCTCAATCTCACGGTACATCCCGTCCACCGCCTCCCGATCCTCCAGGATGACGCCCATGTGATCCAACAACTGCGCCTGCGGAGGCCGATACGCGTCCAGCTCTGCCGCCGATATTTGATGCAGCGCCAGGTTATCCGTCCCGGAGCTAAGATACACGTTGTCGGCGTCCGGCTCCCACACAACCTGCATGCCGAGGAGTGCTTCATAAAAGGCCCGCGAGCGTGCCAGATTCGTCACGCGCAATGCCACATGCCGGAGACCCTTGTGGACGGCTCGCCTCATGGCACGAGATCCTCCGCAGCCGTATAGTAGGTGGGCTTCCGGATCGCCGTCAATTTGAATTTCGCTGAGTGAAGCCCTGCGAGTCGCTTTGCCAATGTGTTACGATGCCTCTTCGTCACAACCAGGAGTGCCTTATGCCTTCGCTCTTGCCGTTTGTCATCATTGGAGTGATCTTATTTGCCCCTTGCGATCTCCGTGCGGAAAATTCACGCCTCGGGGAAGGAGCCTCGGCTCCAATGGTTCTGATCCCTGCAGGGCCGTTCCCCATGGGTGTCCCGCTTGGTGACCGGGACGGCGGACGCGACGAATATCCGCGCCATGAGGTGTACCTCGACGCGTACATGATTGACACGTATGAAGTCACCAACGGTCGTTATCTAGAATTCGTGAAAGCCACAGGCCATCGCGTTCCGCAGAATCCTATCAATCCCACGAGAAACCTGTGGGAGGGCGACCGGATCACGGAGTCGATCGCAGACCGTCCGGTGGTCAACGTGGACTGGGCGGATGCGGACGCCTACTGCAGGTGGACGGGCAAGCGGCTGCCCACGGAAGCAGAATGGGAAAAGGCTGCCAAAGGCAACCATGATTGGCGTTTCCCCTGGGGCAATATCGAGCCCACAACGAAACATTTGAATTACAATCAGCGTTGGATCGGCGAAAAGACCTTGATGCCGGTCGGCAGTTACGAGGCTGGAAAGAGTCCGTATGGTCTCTATGATATGGCCGGCAATGTGTGGGAGTGGGTCCAAGATTGGTACGATCCCCGGTATTACGAGAAAAGTCCCAAGAACAATCCGAAAGGGCCCGAGACCGGCACGAAGCGCGTATTGCGCGGATCGGGCTGGCAGAACGAGACTCCGACGGTCCGGATTTTCACACGGGTGGACAGCGACCCCGCCGTCAGGAACGAATCGACCGGTTTCCGCTGTGCTCGCGATGCAAAATAAGGTTTCGCTGAGCATCCCCGCGGCCTCCGTGATAGAAACGTGTCATGACCGGATCGGAACAAACAGATCAGCTCCGGAACAAGACCAAGCAGTTCGCGATCGGCATCCTCAAACTGTGTGGTTCCCTTCCCAAGACGCCTGAAACCCTCGCCATTCAAAGTCCGCTCGTCAAAGCCGCTACGACACTCGCGGCCAACTGCCGCGCACTGGCGCGGGCCTGGTCCGAAGACGATTTTCATCGCAACCGCAACCTCGCCTCTGGCGACGCCGATGACTGCGTTTTTTGGCTGGAACTCCTCGCGGCCGCCGGCACGGACCAGGACCAGTCGATTCAAGCGTTGCTGGATGAGGCGTCAGACATCGTGGCGCTCCTGTCGATTTGCGGTGAACCTGACAATTCAGCGCAGGCTCGTACGGAACCCGTAGAATCGGCGGCCGAGCCACCAACTCCATCTCCTCCGGTGATCCCCACAGATTTTCATGGTTTGCGCGTGCTCTCCTTCGAAAGCCGGATGGGCGCGGAGATGGCCCGGTTGATCCAACGCCACAACGGGCACGCTGTGGTCGTCTCAGCCCTTCGCGAGATCCCCATTCCTCTTCAAGACAACTCTGCGGTGTTTCGTTTTGGTGTGAAGCTCATTCTCAATCAACTCGACATCCTGATTCTAATGACGGGCGTGGGCACGAAAGCTCTCTTGGAGATCCTTCAGACGCGTTATCCACTGGCGGAAATCATTGATGCCCTAAAAAAAACGATCATCGTGACGCGGGGTCCAAAACCGCTCGCAATTCTCAAGACCCTGGGGGTGGAGGCCAATATCACCGTTCCGGAACCCAACACCTGGCACGATGTCATCGCCACCCTGGATTATTATCGACCAGTGCAAGGCCTCAAAATCGCTATTCAGGAATACGGCGTCTCAAAGCCGGACATGATCCAAGACTTACAAACGCGCGGCGCAGACGTCTTCTCGGTGCCGGTGTATCGGTGGGCGTTGCCGGAAGACACTGCTCCCTTACATTCCGCGATCATGGAAGTGGTCAACGGCAGGATCGACGCGATGGTCATCACGAATGCGGCCCAGGTTGATCACGTCATGCAACTCGCCGAGCAAGACCAGAAGACGGAGTTGTTCAGGGAATCGTGCAAGAAAATAGTCATGGCTTCGATTGGACCAACGGCCAGCGAAGGTCTGAAACACTATGACCTTCCCGTCGATTTCGAGCCGTCACATCCCAAGATGGGCGTGCTGGTCAAAGAGTTAAGCGAGCGGATTCACGCGCTCCGGCAAGCCAAGTTGCCCAGACAACCGGACTGAGGCCGCCACCGTTTATTGAAGACTTGTCTGGGCCGGTTTCCCGTCCGATGCGTCGCCGGCATCCTTCGCATCCCGTGCACAGCGAAAACCCAGCCAGTTCATTTTCGTGTTGGGATCCGTCCCGTTTCGCTGCGCAGGCCTGACCGAAGGGGTGCTATCAATCCAGCCGCCGCCACGGAAGGCTCGTTGCGTCCCCTTTTCGGGGCCCTTGGGATTCCGATCTGGCGCCGTTTTGTAATAATGCGGGTCGTACCAATCGGCAGTCCATTCGGCTACGTTCCCGGCTAATTGAAAGACACCGTAGGGACTGACCCCATTGTCATACTTATCGACCGAAATAATCGGCGGATACAACAATAGGCGCTCGGGACGATCCCGCACCGGCCCCGACAATCCGGTACGTCCGAAGTTCGCACGGCTCAATCCTGCCGGCTCATTGCCCCAGGGATAAATACGCCCATCCTCACCGCGTGCCGCTTTTTCCCATTCTGCCGACGTCGGGAGGCGCTTGCCCGCCCATCGGCAATAGGCATCCGCGTCAAACCATGACACGTGCATCACGGGATGATTGGCCATGGTCTCTTGAAAGTTTCCTCCCTCGTATTGCCAGTCGATGAGCGGCTTCCTATCGGTGGCAAGGACAAACTTCAAAAATTGCACGGTGGTGACTTCATATTTGTCGATTTCGTAGGCATCCAGATAGACTCTTCGCTGCGGGAATTCGGGTTGATACGCGTTCCGATCGACTTTCTTGTCGCTGCCCATGAGGAAGGTGCCGGCGGGGATTTTCACCATCTCGTCGTGAGCCGGTAGCTTCGCCCGCTCAGCCGCAATCTTTTTTCCATCAGCAGTCCACTCTCTTGTGACATCCGCAACGTCCAAGGCCGACACCCATCCGCTCGTTCCCATGAGCATGGCCGCGACCATCACCCCTATCAGTTTCGCTCTCCGCACGAGACGCCCTCCTTGATTGGTCATTGTTCCTTCGACACCGGTGGAGAGGCGTCGAACTCCTCAAGTGGTTGAAAATTCACCGGCAGATTAAACAGATAATCGGACAGGGAGCGCATTTTGACATGCTGATACTCGACAATCCAACTCCCGTCCTTCTTCGCCAGCTTCATGGGAAATTGTAGGTCGGTGGCGACCCATTGGTAATATTGTTCGACGTGCTCGCCCTGCTTGGTCGTGACTTCATACAGGGTCGTGGGATGTCCTTCACGGATCTCGGTCCCGATTTCCTGCCGCGAGATCTCTCCATCGAGTCGAGCTGTGACCCGCAGATCCTGGTCGGCATCGTACGGCAGTGTCTTGAAATGTTTCATCCGGGATAACAGGAGCCAGACCAGATGCTTATCCTTGCGGACGATCGTGACGTTGACCGGCCCCAGCGAATGATGTTCGATTCGCCACATCTGGTCTCGATAATAAATAAATGCTTTGTGGGTCCGACCGTCAATCTTGGTGATTTGATCGGCAGTAAATTCCAGCGCGGAAGCGGCAGGCGTACCCGATCCCACCAAAGTTAAGCCAAGGACAAACCAAACCGAGCGTCGCATCATCCCATCCTAACATACCGTTAGCGACCACCCATGCGTGTAGGCTCGCTCCTAATGGATGGCCAACACGCCGGCGCCGTTAACGGCGCCGGACTTGAGCGCCTGCAACGCGTGATTCGCCTGATCGAGAGAAAATCGTTGCGTGCGGGGCCTGATTGGAATCGCCGCGGCTTCACGCAGGAGATCGAATCCGTCCTGGCGGGTATTGGCAGTGACGCTTCGAATTACCCGTTCTCCGAAGAGATCACGATCATATTCGAGTGGTGGAATGGTGCTCATATGGATTCCTGCCAGCGCCAGCGTCCCGCCTCGTTCAAGGGCCCGCAGCGCAGGAATCACCAATTCACCGGCGGGAGCGAACATGATTGAGGCATGCAGGCGAACGGGGGGAGCCTCTGAGGCGCCTCCGACCCAGGCGGCGCCCAGAGCCCGAGCCAACGCCTGATGACTCGGCTTGAGGGAACAGACATAGACCTCACATCCCCAATGCCGTGCGAGTTGGATGGCAATGTGCGCGGACGCACCAAATCCATACAGGCCAAGCCGCTGGCCGGGCTGAATATGGCTCACACGCAACGCGCGATAGCCGATGATACCTGCGCAAAGCAATGGAGCAGCTTCTTCATCGGAAAATGCCGGAGGAATCGGATAGGCAAAGGCTGCCGGAAGCACCACATATTCCGCATACCCGCCGTCGACCTGATACCCAGTGAATCGGGCGCTCAGGCACAAGTTTTCCCGGCCGCTTCGGCAATAGTCACATTGGCCACAGGTGCCCTGTAACCAGGCGACGCCAACTCGTTCTCCGATTGTTCGTTCATTGACGCCGGATCCGAGACGGGTGATCAGTCCAACCGCCTGATGTCCGGGAATGAGGGGGAGCTTGGGACGTTCCAACTCGCCCTCGACGACGTGCAGATCCGTCCGGCAGATCCCGCAGACTGAGACGCGGACAAGGACTTCACTGGAGCCAGGTTCGGGCATGGGCACATTATGGAGCCGGAGTGGATTGCCGGCTACATCCCCCGGGCTATCGAGAACCATCGCCTTCATGCGCAGCCTGTACCCTGTTGACCGAGGAGACCAGACCATTGCTCGAAAACAGCGGTGTTGAAGCACGCTAGCGGTCGGCCCTGATACATTCGATGCAGCTTGAGGGACTCCCGTGCAGGTTCTGCCCCGGCGGCGGAGCTGTCAGCGAGTGGGAGGAGAATTGCCGCAAGCCGCACATCGCTGGCAATCATCTGTTGCAGGACAGCTATTTTTTCGGCTGCGCCGGTGTCTCGAGTTTCCCATTCGAAGAATTCCCGACAGATTGCACTTCGCGAGCGGTGGAACGGCCTCCCGTTCTCATGCGGACATGGACGTCTACCGGCTCGTCGCCCACCTCCTCGGGCAAGGGGGGGAACGGCTGAGCGTTCACCACCGCATAGATCCCTGCCTCGTCGATTTCCCGCGCACCGGAGCCCTTTTCAATTTGGATCAATTGGGCCCGCCCGTTGGGATACAGCTTGAAGCGCACCCGGACGGTTTCGCTGCTGGGGCTGCGGCGAACCCCTCGCACCTGTCGCGCCCAACTGCGACTGACGAGGAGGCTGACCTGCTGCCAATAGGCTTTGCCCTGGCCGGGATCGCCGAGCGGCATTAAATCTTCTTCGAGCAGGGCTCCCGTCGAGACGGGAGCGATGCCGCTCGGTTGCGGCTCATCGACGATCAAATCACCGGTCGATGGCTCCTCGGGACGCACGACGGGGGGCTCACTCGTGTCACTCGACGCCTCCTCGCGTTCTAACGTCACATAGACGATGCGCTTCATAAAACGTTCCAGCTTCTCGGGACGGGCTCTGGCGAACGTCACCTGAATGCGCGCGGCCTTTTGATGTACCGACGTGCGGCTCGACGGCATGGGGTCGAGGGTAACCTCCGCCTTGAGTGCCGACGATTCGCCGTCCGGCTCGAGCGTGATGAGTTGCGGCTCGAACAAAATGGATTCGCACAACGCCACGATTGGCCCGGTGCCCTGTGCCACCCCGCCCAGAGTAATCACCAATGCCACGGGTTTGCCCGTCTGGAGATCGCCGCTGGCATCCTGTTGGTTGAGTTCAAAGCGGGCCCAGCGTCTGCCCGCATCCGCCGCTGACGAGGGTGAGATGGCCGTGAGAAGAGCGCCGCACAAGAACACCGCAACGCCGAACGCTCCTATCCGGAGCATGACCCTGCGATGATGCGGCGCCGCGCACATAAGCGGGCATCCTACCGAGGCCATACCGCCCGCGCAACCCGTAATTTTCCTGATGTTAGGCAAGCTGAGGCCAGTGGGATACAATAGAGCCATGCGTGCGCTGATGAAAACCGCGCCACAGCCCGGATTGACTGTGATGAACTGTCCCGATCCGGCGCCGGGCCCACACGAAGCAGTGATCCGCGTGAAGGCCACGTCGCTCTGCGGAACGGACGCTCACATTTACAATTGGGATCCCTGGGCTCATAGCCGCATCCATCCGCCCCGCATCATCGGTCACGAAATGTGCGGTGAGGTCGTCGAAGTCGGCCCTGCCGTGAAATTGGTGAAGGTCGGCGACTATGTGGCCGCAGAGTCGCACATCACATGTGGCTTGTGTTTTCAGTGCCGTACCGGCCAGGCGCACGTCTGCCGCAATTACAAGATTCTCGGGGTAGACCGCGATGGGTCCTTTG
This sequence comes from Nitrospira sp., assembly GCA_029240595.1. GTDB lineage: Bacteria > Nitrospirota > Nitrospiria > Nitrospirales > Nitrospiraceae > Nitrospira_C. Next base: position 8,611 of record JARDZZ010000087.1, read on the forward strand.
CAGACTTCGTGGTGTTGCCGGAAAACGTGCTTTGGCACACGTCGCGGGCCATTGTGCCGGAGTACGCCTCGCTCCAGGAGCCGTTGGGCAACGCCGTCGATGCCGCGTTGGTGGAGGATCTGACAGGCCATACGGTCTTGATCACGGGTTGTGGCCCGACTGGCCTCTTTGCCGCCGCCGTCGCGCGAACGTCCGGCGCAGCCACCATCATCGCCTCGGATATCAGCGAGTACCGCTTGGGTTTGGCCAAGCAGGTCGGCGCCGATTACGTCTTGAACGCCAAAACCGAGACGGCCGCGTCGCTGGTCAAAGCCATTGACGAGATCACCGACGGTGAGGGTGTCGACGCCTCCCTTGAAATGTCGGGGGACCCGGCAGCGCTACATCTGGCCTTCGATGCCGTTAAAAACGGCGGCCGGGTCACGCTTTTTGGCATTCCCACCGGCCCGATCACCTGCGATCTTGCAAACGACATCATCTTTAAGGGCATCCGCGTGCATGGGATTACTGGCCGACGGCTGTTTGGGACCTGGTACCGGCTCGCAGGGCTCTTCAAGGCAGGGTTGAACATCAAGCCCATCGTGACCCACACGTTCCCCATGAGCGATTTTGCCAAGGGGTTCGATCTCATCAAGACGGGCCAATGCGGAAAGGTCGTCCTTTTTCCGTGACCTGCTGACCTCGTTTAACGACCGTGACATGCTGGTGAGCGCATGGCTGACTCCACCCTCAAACAGATCGTCAGCGAGCAGTTGGCGAGTATCCGCGCCAAAGGCCTCTATAAATCAGAGCGGCAGCTGTTAAGCCCGCAGAACACAGATATCTCAGTCGCACAAGGCCGTGTCTTGAACCTGTGCGCGAATAACTACCTCGGGCTGGCCAATCATCCGCGAATCATCGAGGCGGCCATAAAGGGTCTGCGCGATCACGGCTACGGCATGGCATCAGTGCGGTTCATTTGCGGGACGCAGGACATTCACAAAGAACTCGAGCGCGCGATTAGCACGTTTCTCGGGACTGACGATGCGATCCTCTACGGTTCCTGCTTCGATGCGAACGGAGGACTGTTCGAGGTGCTGCTCGATGAACGCGACGCCGTGATCAGCGACGCCCTGAATCATGCGAGCGTGATTGACGGCATCCGCCTCTGCAAAGCCAAACGATTTCGCTATGCTCATGGCGACATGAAGGAATTAGAAGCGAGATTGCACGAGACGCGGCCATTCCGTCTGCGGCTGGTCGCGACAGACGGTGTATTTTCCATGGACGGCGATCTGGCGAAACTCGATCA
>JARDZZ010000259.1 GCA_029240595.1 Nitrospira sp.
CCGTACAGCGCTCGCTTGAAGTACGAAGAGAAGACCGTATACCTATGTTTTGCCTTGGCATAACCGAAACGATCAGTCATGGCTGAGAAAAGTCCCAAAGGGATTTCTAGTGCAACTGTCATTAAGGTTTTAGCGAAAGTCTTTGCTTTCCAAGCCATCGAGATCAACCTACTGAGGTCACATGCTGGAATCTCCGATGCCCATTGGAAAGCCCTCAAGACCGAAGCCTTCAAGAAAACCTACGCGAAGCAACGTTCTTTTTATGAAGATCGCTTGACGGGTGCGTTCGCGTTGGAGCGCATTTCCCAGTCTGAACGAGAAACAAGACTTCTTGAACTCTGGCTAAAACAGAGTGAGGATTCTCCTAAAGACGAACCGTAAACCAGTGCTCTCGGCATGGGCGCATGCCCTTCCTGCTGAGTGACGCCAGGCGCTGAAATGTTCGGCATTGCCCAATATCTTTTCTAGGGCCGGCGGTGCATGATGCAGTATAGCTTCGTCGCTTCTCGGATACCTGGACTGGGAATCAGCCACCACTAAGACTTCCCTTCCTATTGACTCTCTCAGATTGGAAGCCCAGGCTTTCCCTCTACATGGACCCGCAGAAAAGGAGACCCTTCATGAAACACATTGCTGTATTGCTGCTTGCAGTGGCGATGGGATCCGGCGTTGTCATCGCCCAGGCCCAAACATCTACACCGACTCAGGAGCCACCGGCCAAACTGATCGTGGATGCCCCACTTCCTGACCTGCTGGCCAAAGGCATCGTCTGGATTACGTGGCGCGTGGAGAACGTGAACATCGGTCCGGAGTCCGGCAAGGATGCCCTCAACGCATCTCCACGGGTTGGCCATCTCCACATACACGTAGACGACCTGCCTTGGTTGTGGGCGCACATGAGCACTGCCCCGATCGACGTGGCCCTGTTGCCGCCCGGCCCACACAAGATCCGGATCGAATTGGTGAATGCCATCCATCAGAATGTGCCCGAGCAGTCCAAGACAGTGACGTTCACCATTCCTGATGGCGCCCGTCCTCACTGACGTCAGAAACCCTTTCCGGCGCGTAGCGAGGTATGCACCTTACGCAGGCAAGCCCAATGCGATTCATGCCGCCATTGCTCCCTTAGGTCACCATCATCCATCCGAGCAGGTCTCGCCCAGTTTCCAATCATATTTCGACTATTCCTTGCCAAACACAAAGCCTTATTGCAGGATGTCGGAGATTACTTTTGGGTCATTTACCGCAACAGTAAAGGAGGGCGCTATGGGACTGGGCAGAATCCTTGTGGTCGACGATGAGGCGCATATCAGAACGACTGTCAGAATGGCATTAACAAAAGCCGGATATGACGTCGTCGAGGCGGAGGACGGTGCAAAAGGAATTCAGTCGATCAAGTCGGGTGACAATCCGCTCCTGGTCGACATGATTCTCTGTGACATGCAAATGCCGAACATAGACGGAATCGGGGCAATCTCATTTTTTCTGCAGCAGTTTCCCTCTGTCCCTGTCGTCGTCATGACAGGCCATCCGGATATCAATACCGCCACGAAGCTTATGAAGCAGGGCGTTAAGGATTATCTTGTGAAACCGATTGAGAAGGAAAAGCTGCTCGCTGTCGTCCAGGATGCGGTCAAGCACAACGGGCGCAAAGACGGATTCCACGTCTAGTTCTCCCGCACTCGACCAAGGCGGAAGGAATGGCAAGGTGCACCCTAAGGAGAAACTGCCTTCGGAGCACGGCGCTCTTCACAATCAGCGCCGCGCCCCGCGACGAACAGTCGATCTTCGTGTTAACAACGGCAGTAGAGAATTAGAAACCGCCCTCCTTATCTCTCAAGCACTTTCACGTCACTGCACGCTCGATGATTTGATCGTGCAGACGTTGGACACCGCTTTGGAGGCGATTAAGGCAGAAGGTGGGTCTATTCTGATCGCCGATGCCTCAGCTCAACAGCTCGTTCTTTATCGCGCCGTTGGTGAGAAACCAGTCCTCCCTGGATCAGCAGTCCCGTGGAATCACGGGATTGCGGGTGCTGTATTTCAATCCGCCCAACACGCCATCATCGTGGATGCCGACAAAGATCCCTCCCTGCCGGAAAGAATTGACAAGTCCACAGGCTTGGTGATCAAAAATTTGGTTATCGTGCCGCTGAAGCGGTGGCAAGGCGAGCCGATCGGGGTGATTGAAATCCTCAATAAGCGCGATCGCCCCATCGATGAAGATGATGTCGCCGTCCTTACCATGATTTCTTCGCTTGCGACTCCTGCCATCGAGGAAGCGAGACTATTCGAAGCCAAAAAACTTGCTGAGGTCGCTCAGATGGCCGGGGAGATGAGCCATGACATTAAAAACTTGCTCATGCCGGTCCTATGCGGAGCTGAGTTGCTCAAAGATGAACTCGAGGAGTTGTTCGACAAGTGGTCCATTCGGAAAACCCCTGAGTCGGAAAAAAGCCGTGCAATGTGCCACGAAGTGCTCGCGATGGTGGAAGAGGATGTCCGAAGAATCTCGGATCGGGTTCGAGAGTTAGCGGACTGCGTGAAAGGCATGACTTCCCAGCCTAGATTTGCGTCGTGTCGGGTTGTCGGCGTGGTCGAGGCGGTTTTCAAAACGCTGGATTTAATGGCGAAGAAAAAAGGCGTTGCACTCAGAAGCACTGGCCTGGATGACCTACCCGCCTTGGATGCAGACGAGCAACGGTTGTATAACGCCTTCTACAACCTGGTCAACAATGCCATATCGGAGGTCCCATCCGGCGGCTCCGTGACGGTACTCGGAGCGGTAGCCAAGACGGCTAACGTGCTCGATATTTGTGTGACTGATACAGGCCGCGGTATGCCTCCGGAAATCCGTGATAGCCTCTTCACCGCTCATGCCATCAGTAGAAAAAGCGGCGGAACAGGACTCGGGACCAAGATCGTTAAAGATGTGGTCGATGCGCATAAAGGCCACATCAACGTCGAGAGTACTGTAGGTGCAGGGACCACTTTCCGTCTGATTTTGCCGCTTAGACAGGTGAAGACTGGACACTCGTAGCAAGCT
>JARDZZ010000260.1 GCA_029240595.1 Nitrospira sp.
GGCAGGGATTTGGCGGTCTCTGTGTAGACGGAAATGAACGTCGGCATGACATAACTCAACAGAAATCCAACGACGGCAACGCCGGTCAACACCAAGAAGGCCGGATAGGCGAGCGCCTTGCCGACTTTCTGTCGAAGGCCGATCATCAACTTCAGATAGCCGATGAATCGTTTCACCACTTCCACCAGATTTCCCGACTGCTCCCCCGCCCGTATCGTGGCGACATACAGCTCCGAAAAATACCCCGGGTGCCTGGTGAGGGCTTCGGAAGCCGAGGCTCCGCCGCGGATGTCCTGGCGCACCATTCGCAATGCCTGCTGAAAACCCCGATGGCGTGCGCGCTCAATCAACAGATCCCACACGCGGAGGACCGGAAGGCCCGCCTTCACCAGCGCCAACAGTTCCTGGTTGAAGACCAGAAACTCGCTGATTGGAAGGCCTCGAAATCCGCTGAGGTCAATCGCCGGCCGGCTGGAGGCGACGCCCCGACGCTTGAGTTGAAAGATGAGAAATCCCTGCCCCTCGAGCTTCGCCCGGACGAGCGGCTCCTCGTCACCCTCCATCTGGCCTTCGAGCGTCGATCCATCAGGACGCGCAACCCGGTACGCGAATACAGCCATAAGAATTTCTCATGAACGAGGGGCTTGCCGATCGCCGCCCTGAGGCACGGTCACTTCTCCGTCACCAACAGGATCTGACCGACGATGATCTGGTCGTCGCTCACGTGATTGAGCGACCGCAGGCGGCTGAGTGTCATCCGATATGTGCGCGCAAGGCTATAGAGCGTGTCACCCGGCTTCACCACGATCTCTGTGAGGGAAGGTTGCCGCCTCATGGCGACTGCACTGGGCGTCCCTTTCGACGATTGCCCGTTCATCGCCTGCGTCGCGGACCGTGACGGATTGGTGAAGAACCACGGCAACGATGCGTCAGTCGGAACTGCCGAGCCACTCCAGTCTGCACTGTCCAGGCCTCCGGTTTTTACGCCTCTTCGTTGCAGTGGCTTCAGCTGCTGCGAGCTGCTGCGGAAGACCCGCTCCCGCTCGGTTTTCGCGGCAATCAGTTCTTCTCGCTGCAGTTCGATGACCTGACGGGCTTCCGTAACCCGACGTTCCGCCTCTCGTACCCGACCTTCAAGTTGGGCACGGGCCACCTGGGCATCAGCCAACTCTTGACGGCGCGACTCCAGCTCAGTCCGCACTTCGGCCAGATTCCGTTGGGCGTCTCGCACTTGGGTTCTCAGTGTATCCAGCGTGAGCTGAAGATCGACCATCTCCGGTTCAACCATCGGCTCCAGCTCCCCGCAGGCGCTGGCGGCAAAAGCCACCACAGCGAGGAGACAGAGGGCGATCCCGCGAACTAAGGAGCAGTCGGTTCGGCCGTCATTCACTCTCAGGCCATGGAGCGCTGTATTGTCAGGAGACACGTGCATACTCACCAGCGGTTGTACGGTGTTCCGTTCGTACCGACTAACTCTGAGCCTGAAAACACATCAAAGGTTCCGCCTTCCGTCGCATCGGTCATTTCCTGCCACGAGGTGGTGGAGCCCGTGAAGGGGTCCTTGGGAATCGCCCGCAGATAACCAGCGCTCACAAGCGCTCCCAGCGACGCAGGATACTTCCCTTGGTCCGCCCGATGTTGATCCAGCACATCACGCAGAGTGAACAGGTCTTGACGCAACGCCGCCTCCTTGGCCTTGACCACAGACGTCTGATAACTCGGTGCGGCCAACGTCGCCAAGATACCGATGATCGACACGACAATCAGCAGCTCGATCAACGTGAACCCTGGCGCCCCGGCGAGACGGAATTCACCAATCTCGGTATTTCGTTCCATCCAACGCCGTTTCCTGACTGACAGTCATGACGTCGTAGACGTCGCTCCCGCACCAGCTCGACGCATTGGGCGGATCCTTATAACAGCGGAATTGCCAATTTGCCTCACCGGTCAGTGGATCAAGGGGAAGGCTTCGAAGGTACCGCCTGATCGTCGTGCCCCGTAGAGTGGCTTCCTCGCTCGTCAGTTTGACGCCCAAAAGCATCTCCAACGATTTTGGATAGCCATAGATGCTCGTGACATCTTTGCACGACAGCTTGTTTTTCACGCATAACGGACCGATGAGGACATCGCCGTCCCGATTCCATTCCGTCTTGAACGAATCGATGGCCGCCCGCATGATCCGGAGATGCTGCCGCAACTCGATCTCGTGCGATCGTTTAGTCGAGACCCGGCTCAATGGCATTGCAACCGAGGCCAGGATCATGACAATCGTCAACGTAACGAGAAGCTCAAGGAGCGTCACTCCTTCCTCTCTCACCGCACCCTCACAATGCCTCTCCCCTCGGGTGACGCATCACCAGCCGGCTCTCCGTTCGCATGCACCAGAGCCACACGAATAGGAGAGACGCCGGGCGCCTTCGCCCTAAACCTGGCCGTGACCGTTCTGCCGCCGGTCGAGGCGCGTGGAGCAGACGCGCCCACCCGAAACGCGACAACGGCTTCGGCCACGGCCGAGGGAGGCAGTTCTGCCGGGTCCAGTTGAATCTGTTCTGCATCGATCAACTTTTTTAGGTCCAGCACGTTGGGATCATACTGAAGGTGAAAGAGGCCGCCCTTCTCTGGCTGCAATCGGTCGTCTTGAATGGCGATTTTGAATTCCTTTCCAACTTCTACGATGGTCTCATTGGGCTTAATGGAAGCGACCGGACCCACCGTCAGCATTTTCGTCAGGGCAGCGGAGGGCACCTTGGCGGCAAGTCCTCGTTGTGACATGGGTAAGGGCGCAGGCGGCGACACCTGGGCTCTCGTGATTCTTGTCGGCATAGCCTTGGGTTGTTGCGTCGTAAACATGGTCGAATTCGAGTAGATCGAATCAGTCCCAGACCAGAAAGCCTGCCGGCTCAAACTTGGAGGGGTCATGGCCTGAACGATATGTGGGGTCAACGTCAAGATTACTTCGGTCGTGACCCTCTGGGTCTTGAACGAGCTGATGAGATTGCCGATGAAGGGGAGATCACCTATCCATGGAATCGTGACGCG
>JARDZZ010000088.1 GCA_029240595.1 Nitrospira sp.
AAGGGTTCTTCGAGCAGGTGTTCCGGCCTGGAGTGGCGTTTGAATATCAACCGAACGGCAAGATGCCAAAAAAACTTTTAGCTGGCAAAACCGCACGGGTCATTGTCACTATGGGCATGCCAACCTTCCTGTATCGCTGGTTCTTCTTCGCCCATAGTCTCAAAAGTCTCAAACGTAATATCCTCGAGTTCTGTGGGATTACTCCTGTGAAGGCGACACTCATCGGAAATGTCGAAGGTCTGCGGCCGCAACAGCGAGCACTATGGCTAGATAAGGTACGAAAACTCGGTGAAATGTCTAAGTGACCTTTCCCGTAGCCCTGAGCGGTCGCAGGTGCTCGATTTCAAGGTCATGTGCCGGAACCCTCACTGCCGGCAGCAGCCGGCAACGTAGGCGTCAATAACGAGGAGGTTTTCATGTCAATACGTTCACATTCGGGCGCATCTCTATTCCTGCTTCTGTGTCTCTTCGGGCTATCAGCCCTACCCGTGGAGTCGCAGTCCGAGCAGGTCGTCGAAGTTGTCATCAAGGACTTCACGTTCGTCACCAAGCAGGAAGTGCTCCGGTTAGGGCTTCCCACGGTGATCAAAATCGTGAATAAAGATAACGAGCGCCATGATTTTGGTTCCACCATGTTTGAGGGTCTTCAAGCCAGGATTGAGAAAGACGGGGTCATAGTCTATGGACGCGGCCTTGGGGGGGTCATGCTGGATCCAAAGCGAGATGCGACGATTCGGTTCAACATGGAACGACCCGGTCGGCACACGTTTCGCTGTTCGATCCATCCAAACATGAAGGGGGAGCTGTTACTGCTGAGTACCGAAGCCGTCTGACGTGCTGTTGGCCTTGGATTGTCAGGACGGCACGGATGCACTGGCGGATGCACGCGTTAGAATGAGCAGCTTGGTGATCATCAAACGGCCATTCGTCGCGATGGACGGCGCACTATGACTGCAACCGGGTTCTTACGAACGCCACGCTCCTGTGAAATGTATGAATCCAATACCGGCCACCTGACTCATACAGGTGTGCGCTTTTAAATCACAACCCTTACGCCGCAAGGAGGTTCTTATGCCCACATGTTTTCGTTCACTGAGTGTCACGAGCGCAGCTGCTTTCTTTCTGCTTGTCTGTACGACTGTGCCTGCAAGCGCTGCCGAACCTGCGTCACCGGTTGAAGGATTCGATATCCATGTCCAAGCTCCTCATCTGATGCCCAACGGAGAGCCGGGTGGGCCTTTCCACCACTATTGCAAAGGCATCTCCGATAAGATACTCCAGTGCCTCTTGTTCGAGTCGACCGATCCCAAGGCCAAACTCGTGGCCATCGAGTATTTTGTCTCCAAAGATCTCACAAGAAAACTGCCGGCGATTCAATGGCACCGGCATTTTCACGATCATAAAGTTGAGATTGCCACCGGTCGAGTCCAAGTGCTTGACATGCCGGCTGAGCAGGCTGCGAAGGTGGCAGAGGCCGCTTCCGCCACCGATGGCGTGATTTATCACCTGTGGCAGAAGGGGCTGGAGTTTCCAGATGGATCCGTCAGTTTTCCGCAATCGCTCGGACATACGTTCCCGGGGCATGCCCAAAAGTAAGTGTGGGGTGGGAAGAGAAGAACTGCTCCCGTCACTGGGGGCAGTTCGATCAGCGAAGGCCTGAATGATGAGGACGCTGGTAGCGGCTATTCTTCTGGTGATATGCGTAGTCGGATTACCGGTCGATCCGACTATCGCTTCGGATGCGGCAGTATTACAACCACGAGTTCCTTCCGATCAACTCGATGAGGCACGGACGTGGAAGAATCTCCTTGAAGCCACACCCGAGAACGTGGAAAAAGGTAAGGCAATTTTTCAGGGGAAAGCATTTTGCGTTACGTGTCATGGAAGAGATGGAAGGGGACTCGGTGACATCCCCGGTCTCGTCGGCAGGCTTCCGCGTAATTTCACAGACAAAGCCTGGCAGGCCGCTCGCACCGACGGAGAACTGATGTGGATCCTCAAGAATGGCAGTCCGGGAACCGACATGGCTTCGTTCATTCCGCTCATTCTGACCGAAGAAGAGGCCTGGTATGTGCTGCTGTATGTAAGATCTTTCGGCCAGCCCTGATCTATGCTCTCGTCGGGCGCGGGACATTGCCGGCTTCGACGCCGGTGGGTCGTGCTTGTCACAATCGTCTTCGCCGTGACCGGGGCTCCGGTCCAATCCCGGGCCGAATGGGCGGCCATTGCTGAAGAAAAGACGAGCTATACGACGGACGCGTTTCAATTTTCAGCTGCCAGACGATTGGCACTTACCGAGGATCCTTCCCAGCCGACCGTTGTGCCTCTCGACAAGCAGGAGGACGTCATATGGGAGCCATCAGCGGAGGTCATCCAATCCTCCTCCAATTCCCTGGGACGCAATGATCTCTCGATCAAAGCGCACGGGTACATTTACACGAATAACCCGATTTTCAATCACGGCGATTATCGAATACAGGATCGGCAGTCACTCGGTCCAGACACGTCAATCCTCCTGCGCTATCGCTATGTACCCAACCTCTTCCTTGGCCCAAACTTTGAACGGCGCACCGGAACCCGATCGCTTCAGGAGGAACGGGTGACCTCGCATCAGTGGCGGGCTGAGCTTGAGCGCCGTCTCGCCGAGAAATGGACCGCCGTGCTCGTTGGACGGGTCGGGCTCCGGCTCTACAATGAGGCCTTTGCCGAACGAGACACCACGTTCTATGGCGCCGGACCGCGGATCGAATACCGCCCGACGCACTGGACAAGTCTCACGCTCGGCTACCTCTATGAGCGTGGTCTAGCAGATGGTCGTGACGAAATACAGTTCGCTGATGACGTGTCGTACTACCTCAATATGTTTTCGGTGGGGACGGAACTTCGGCTGACTGCCCGGGTGGAGCTGAATCTCGTCTATGTCTATCTGAGAAAAACGTTCACGAGCGGCTTGGCCGGGGACTCACATGTCGACCGTCTCGATTCCACACATCAGGGACTCGCTGAGGTTCGCTATCACGTGACGCCTGTCGGCATGATCACGCTCGGTTTCCAACATACCCAGCGCGCGTCGACAAATGCGCTGAGGAATTTCAACGACACCATCGTCTCGATCGGCGGGCAGTATCGGTTTTAGTTTGATCGCTCGCCGTCAGTTCCGCATAGTGAGTTTATTGCAGAAAAGAAACGCGGAATAGGATAATTCAAGCCAAGGAGGGCAGTATGTTTCAGAGGAATGCTGTGGTTGCCCTAATCACGCTGCCTGTGCTTCTCGCAGGACAGCCGTCGTTCATCCACGCAGGCAATGCCGACCTGGCGGCAGGCAAGCGTATCTATGTTGAATTGTGCAAGACGTGCCATGGACTGGACGGAAAGGGACCCGGGGTCATGAAATTCAACCCTCCGGCCGCCGACCTGACCAGCCAACAGGTGCAGGGGAAGCTCGATTCCGGGCTCTACAAATCGATTCACGAAGGGCGAGCCAACACGGCCATGGGTGCGTGGACATATGCATTGTCGGATCAAGAAATTCGGGACGTGGTGGCCTATGTCCGAACCTTCGGCCAAAGCCTTTCAACACCGTAAGAAGAGTGTGTGAAATGCACTCAACTTGGGGGCATCGGTCCGGTGAGGATCAACCGGTCCTGCAAAAACATCGGCTGTGGAATGCATGCAGGGAGGGAACTGCGTCTCCGGTTTAGTCACGACGCCTCTCATTGTGCGCTGAACAAGGGGGTGGCCGGCTCAGGCCAGGCGGTACTGTCGTTCCCTCGTTCAAACAGGCTGTATCAAGTTGCCCCTGTGTCAAACCGATGGCCTCTGCCAGCTTCGCATCGCGCAAATCGGCCAAACGGAGATCGGCGCCATCCATTTGCGCAGCAGTGAAATCGGCCCCTGGGCATGAGGCCTCTTGGAGGTTGCTTTCCTGCAGATTGGCATGAGCAAGGTTCGTATTGCTCAAATTGGCTCGCCTTAAGTTTGCGGCAACCAAATTCGCCGATTCAAGCTTCGCGTTGCTGAAGATGGCCTTCTGCAATACCGCTCTGGGGGCGTACACGTCGCTCAGGTCCGCTTTGGTAAAGACGGCGCCGCTGCCTCTCGAGCCGATCAAGACCGCCTGATGAAGTCTGGCATCGCGCAAGTCAGCCTCGTCGAACACCGCATGATACAAAATCGCCCTTTTCAGATTTGCCGACTGTAACTTGGCCTTGACCAGACGGGCCCCTTCAAAATTGACTCCCTCAAGATCGGCACGTTGCAGAGCCGTCGCGTGAAGATTCGCGAACCGGAGGTCAGCGCCTCGGAGCAAGGCATCAGGAAGGCTAGCTTCCGTCAAGTCGGCTTCATCCAGAAAGGCGCCTTCTAAATCAGCCTCGATCAGGCGGGCGCCCGACAGGAGTACATGGTCGAGAAGGGCACCCTGCATATGGGTCTTGTTGAGGATGGCTTTCGTCATATTCGCCCGGCGGAGATCGGCTTGCAGGAGATCAGCTCCCGACAAGATTGCACGGTGGAGATTGGCGCCGTAGAAGAACGCCTCGACGAGGTTCGCATTGCTGAAATCGGCCGATGTCAGATCCGCGCCCTCGAAATGAGCCCGTTCGAAGGTGGACTCGTGCAGTTGTGCTCCGATCAATGTCGCGTCGAATAGCGCCGCCTCATCTCCTATGGCTCGAAAGAGATTGGCGTGCGACAAACGCGCCTTGCGAGCATCGGCTCCTGAAAGGTTGCTGTCCTCGAGAACGGCGCTGGTGAGGTCTGCTCCCGCGAGGCTGGCCTGAGTCAGTAGGCTTTGAGAGAGATTGGCCTGCCGTAACATGGCCCCTTCCAGGTTGGCGCGCTCCAAGTTGGCGCCGTTGAGCGAGGCTTGACGAAGGTCCGATTGGCAAAGATCCGCACGCTGACCACCCTCATACCATTGTTCCAGCCATCGCACGTGCGATTGCACGATGGCGTGCAGCCTGCTCGCAGCAACCGCCTTTTTTTTATAGGGGCTGGTGCATCCGGACGCATTGGACATGTCCGCCGGCCAGGTCTCCGTCAAAGCCGCGCCGACGAGGATAACGGCGAAGCCCAGCCTCACCACCGCCAGGCCGAGAACCCTATGTGCGCTTGTCATATGACTTTCCTTTTATGAATGGACTCATGACACCATCAGGAACCGACATGTGTGATCGTATGGACGCCTGCGAAGGCAATCACCGGGCCTGCTGAGACAGAAAGCGGACGTAAGCCAAGACGTCAGACATTTCCTCATCCGTGAGTTGGCCGCGCCAGGAATGCATCGGACTGAAGACAATCCCGTGCTCAATGGTCCTCAACAGTTCCTCGTCAGATTTCAGGAAGGACCCAAACCGTTGGAAGTTGGCCGGTGCGACTCTCAATGATGCCGCGGCCGGTCCGTCGCCACGCCCGCTCGTGCCATGACAGCTCAGACAATGGCGTTCATACACTGCCTTGCCACGCGAGAGGTCGGGAGGATAGTCCTGAGCCAGAAGCATCGCAGGCACTGCAAGAGAGGCGATCATCAGACCACTTATTCGTGCAAACAGGGGCAGGCCCATGTCAGCTCTTCTTGGTGGTATGGGCGATGAAAGAGGTGTACAGCTGCTTCGTATTCGTGCTGTTACATGCCGGACACTTCGCGATGCCGGCTTCATGTTCCTTCAATGTCAGCACGACCAAAGACTCTTTTCCGCAGTCTAAGCATTTGTAGTCATACATGGGCATGGAACACCTCCTCCACCCTTATTGCCCTAATTTCCAGCCGAGAATCGTCGCCCACTTGTAGGCACTTCTGTGGACCATCAGATCAGTGGCTGTCGCCATCATGTGGCCTCATTTGCGGCGCCTGCAGTCGAAGGAGATGCCCGTCAATGGACGATCAAGACCGGTCCGGACACGCGGTGGACGATCGAATGCGAGACGCTCCCCATCAGGAAACGATCCAGTCCATGGCGTCCCTGGGTCGACACGACGATCAGATCCATCCCTTCCGCCTGTGCCGCAACCGTGGCAGCCGCCTGTCCTGTCGCGACGCACGTGCGGACTTTATAGGCTGGCGCCGAGAAAGATGCCGCGACCCTCTTGACGAGATCTTCGGCATAGGTTCTGGCCACCTCCGACCATGGTTCCAATCCGGCCAACATGTAGGGCTCGGCCACTCCGAGCGGCACCACCACGCTGAGGATGCAGAGTTCCACGGGGTTCATGAACGGATGATCGTGCAGCCATCCCACGATCCGATCGGCATCTTCTTTTCCCTCCACCGCGACCAGTACCCTCTGGATCGGACGAGCCTCTCTCCGGGCGATCAAGGTGGTGCAGGGGCTGTGCATCAGTACACGATGCGACACGCTGCCCAAGACCGCCTCAGCGACCCGGCTCCGCCCTCGCGCACCGACCACGATGAGATCAGCCTTTGCGGTGTGAGCCGCCTGTAGAATCATTTGAGCGGGATTGCCAATTTCATTGATTCGTTTCACAGACGCCGAAGGAATACTCACCGTTGCTGCTGTTCGATCTAATAGTTGGGCCCCCGCTGCAGTCACCGCACGCCGGAACTCCTCATACCCTTGGAGACCGGCAATGTGGGTGATGGTCGGATACTCAAAAATGCCCATTTCAATCCCATGGACAACCGTCACCTCCGTCGGTCGATACAGAAACAGCGCCTGTTGCACAGCGGCAAAGGCTTCGTCAGACCAATCGACTCCAATCACCATTCTCATGGGACATCCATCGCTCAACACCACGCACCCGAGGACATGCTACGTCTCAGCCCGTACCTCTAGACCCATAATGATGAGACACGCCTCTCTGCTTCTCGTCTAAGGCCCTTTCCGCCGATTTCAGATAGTCCACGACCTCTTCGTCGCTGACCTGCGCAAATTCTGCATACTGACCTCCAACGGACCAGAACTGATCTGGAATCGTGAGCACCGCCAGCTCATCGACGGCAGCTCTCACCCGGTCCATGGTCTCGAGGGGTCCCACGGGGACCGCGCCGACGAGAAATCGCGGATACTGTCGCCGAATAGCCTCCACTGAAGCGAAGAAGGTCGCGCCGGTGGCGATGCCATCATCGACCAAGATCACGAGTCGATTCTTGAGGGGGAGAGACTGCCGCCCCCGCCGGTACAGCCGCTGACGGCGGTGGATTTCCTCGCGTTGCAGCTTCACGAGATGCTCAATGTCCGCGTCGGAGACCCGACACTCGACGACTGCATCGGGATTCAGATAGATATTCCCGGTTTCGCTGAGTGCCCCCAGTGCGTATTCGGGATTGCCGGGCGCTCCAATTTTCCGAGTAATGAACACATCCAAAGGAAGATGGAGGTCGAGGCTCATCGCATACCCGACGGCCACCCCCCCGCGTGGGAGCGCGAGAATGAGGCCGTCCGGATGATTGCGATACTGTTGCAGTTTCGTCGCCAGCCGGTGCCCGGCTTCTTCTCGGTTCTCAAAGACCATGCCTTCGTCTCCGCCTACAGCTTGCCGCTTGCGGCGCCCGATCCGATCATGACGATCGCCAGCAACACCAGAAGGAGGATCAGCCACCACGCGTGCCGGTGTCGGCTTCCCGCGGGACACCAGTGCATGTCCCACGGCAGCTCGAGATACCGTGGATGGCCTACCATGACCAGCTCCTTTTTCGTTTGACCTCCGGAATGCCCGGACCGGGCTGCAAGGCTATTTGGCCATGGCGGATCATGCGATCTTGACCTCGACAGTCTTCTTTTTCGCTTGCTCGGATTTCGGCAGATGAACCTTCAAGATCCCATCTTTATATTCTGCGTTGATTTTTGAACCGTCGGCATTCTCAGGCAGCGCGAAGCTGCGCATAAAGCTTCCGTACGCGCGTTCAACGCGGTGAAACTTCTTGCCCTTTTCTTCCTTCTCATATTTCCGGTCACCCGAGACCGTTAACACGTCGTCGTGAACGTTGATTTTGATGTCCTCTTTTTTCATCTCGGGAATCTCCGCCTTGACGAGATACTCCTTGTCGTCCTCAGTGATATCGACCAGCGGCGACCACTCGGTGACAGAGATGGCTTCTTTGCTTTCGCCGTTGGTCCCCACTGCTGGACGACCAAAGATCGTCGATAAGCGCTTTTCCACTTCCTCCAGTTCCTTCCACGGATTCCAACGCGTCGATGGTTCCCATCTGGTGAGTGCCGACATGATTCAACCTCCTCGTTGGTAGTTAGTCAGTTGGCCGGTTGTGGTTCCTTAAGTAGAGGTACCCCGATAGCGACCTGAACGGATGCGTTGAAGGACAACGCTACCACCATCAATTCCCGAGCCGTTCGGATGTGTCACTGGGCCCCGACTTGCTTTTCTCACGGAAACGATACTGTCATGCAATGCATCGATGGTGCCAGGGCAGAGATGGGAAGAAACACCAACGGTGGATTGCGATTCCACCGATTTGAGCCGGCTAAGGAAAAGCGACAGAGGGTGAGGTTGTTGCGAAATAGGACAGTGGACAGTCAGAGATTGGGGAGTCTTACAAAATTGGTTCGAGTGATCACGTGATCACGTGACCACCAAGACCGGACACGGAGTGCGGTGCAAGACCGCGTGGGAAACGCTGCCGAGGACAAGGCGCAACACGCCTTGACGGCCACGTGATCCCATGAGAATGAGATCGGCTCTTAGTTTTTGGGCTTGGTCAAGGATCAATTCGACCGGTGTTCCAATCAGCACCTGGCACCGAGTGGAGTACCCTAAGCGTTCAAGCTGATTAGCAGCGTGTTGAAGAAATACGTGTGCGTTCTCTCTCTCCCTTGCTTGAAGGGATTCTGCCGCCAGGGCCGCCGTACCCCAGGATGGACTGACGCTGGGCAGCACCGACAGCAAAGTCAGCTCCACTGACTGGCGAAGCGGATTCAGTTGCAGAAACCGAATGGCATTCTCGGTATCGAACGAACTTCTCAGTGGCAGCAAGACCTGCTGTATCGTCTTAACCGGTCCGGGCACGATGAGTTTTGAGCACGATGCCGCTGTCAAGATGCGATGAGAGACGCTGCCAAACAGCCGCTCCTTGACCGGCCCCAGGCCTCTGGCTCCCATGACAATGAGATCGATGTTTTCCCGTTCAGCAGTCGTCAGGATGACCTCAGCCGGCGACCCGACCTCGAGCACCTTCTTGACAGGTCCTGTGTGAAACGGTAGCAGGGATACAGTGCGATCGAGCAGTCGCTCTCCATCGGCGCGCATGCTTCGTTCGATTTCGCGATAGAGCTCTTTCGCGACTTCCGGTACCATCGTCGGATACGCCGGCTCTGGCACATCGAGCGCGTGAACCACAACCACGTGATCGGTTGAGAGAAATTTCACCGCCCTTAGGGCTTCATTGGCGTGTTCCGAGCCGTCGACTGCCAGCAATATCTTCATCGAGTGATTCTTCTCGGCCGAAGTTCTTGCCCACCTGTGCTCAAGACAGAGCTCAATGACAATCGGATGGGCACAAGAAGACGACATAGAGCACGACCAGAAGGCTGATAATCAGGGCTCCGAGCAATAGCCACCTCTCTTTCGTCATCACACCCTCTTCATGCCTGATCCTTACTTCTTGAACCTGAGCAATAGCAGTGCCGTCCCGGTCCGACCTGCACTTGATTGATAATCCGGGCATCGAAGATCTTTACGAAGGAAAATGCCCCGTTCTGCTACAGACCGAGAAGCTGAGCTGTAGCATGGCTCCCCTTGCGGTAAGGCTTTGCACTCTAACCGGTCGCAATCGCTCAGTTTTGAGCGTGGAGCGAATGGGTAGCGATGGGCATTGTCCTTGCTGT
>JARDZZ010000261.1 GCA_029240595.1 Nitrospira sp.
TCACACGAATTGTCACCGACTTGAATGCTGGGTTTGACGAGATTCGCGCCGGGTATCAAGGGCCGTTGTTTCTCGAGGTGGTCCCGCGTTCCTTCGCCATCAAGGTCAAGACGGGTCAATCCCTCAACCAAATCCGATTTGTGCGCGGCGAAGCAGCCGCCTCAGATGCCGCCCTGCAACATCTGCATCGTCAAGAACCCCTCCTCTACCACAACCTGTCGGACCGCAAGCCTCTTCGCCAAAGGGAATTCCGTACGGATCGCGGTCTTTTCCTGCGCATCGACCTCAAGGGCGACGAGCGCACCGATTCGAAAGTCATCGGGTACCGAGCCAAGAAAAACAGTCATGTGATCGACCTCTCCAAAATCGGATACTATGCCGCCACAGATTTTTGGGAACCGCTCTACCGGCATCGGCAGGACAGTCTGCTCCTCGAACCAGAAGAGTTTTACATCCTGGCGTCGAAAGAACGGATCCGTGTGCCGCCGGATTACGCCGCTGAGATGGTGGCCTATGAAGCGGCCTGCGGCGAACTCCGGACGCATTACGCCGGATTCTTCGATCCGGGATTCGGCTACGGAGCCGACGGAGAATTGAAGGGCACCCAGGTGGTGCTCGAAGTACGCCCGCACGATGTCCCCTTCCTCATCCATGACGGCCAGACGTTTTTTAAAGTCGTCTATGATAGGATGCTCGACGTGCCTGAACGGCTCTACGGCGTCGGTCTCGGCTCTTCCTATCAACAACAAGCCTTGACTCTCAGCAAGCATTTCAAGGCATGAAGCAGTCTGTCTTCGAGGCTCAGCGATCGGGAGTGCGGCGCACTACCTGACTGCGCCACTGGCGAATGGCCGGTCAACCGGCGACTCACGGGACCCCCATGGCACCGACCGATCTCCCCACTCCCCAAGACCCGCAACGCTCTTCCCCCAAGCCACCGCAGTCCCCGTCGGACAGCCAAGAAAGCAGCGGGGATCATCAAATGCGCGTCATCGGCCTGATGGTCGGAACGGCACTGATGTTCATCGGGTTTCTCAATGTGTTTCTGTCGATCAGCGGTGGATTCGAGATCAACGTCGTCCCGTTTCTCATTTATTTCGGCGGTCTCGCGGTGTGGGCCAATGCCGCGATCGAAATGCCCGCCGTGCGGTACGGCGTCATGGCGGCTGCCATCGGCCTGGCCCTGGGATTTTTTCACTATGGCGAGGTGCTGTTCTGGCATAAGCAAGTGGTCTTCTGGGCAACCGTGATCATCGTCATGTACTTCATGTTCAACGAACCAAAGAAGCCGGGCTAAGACGATCGACCGGCCTGGAGGCGATGTCCACACTCCGAACGTCCTCCTCATCCCCATGGGAACCCGCCCACCTTGCTCATCGTCGTGCCGCGGTGACGGTCGGCGTTATCATCCCGACCCTCAACGAAGCTTCGATCATTGAAACGACCCTCCAACTGACAAGACAGCTTGGCTTCGAAGAGATTCTCGTTGTAGACGGCGGGAGCACCGATCGGACCAACGTCGTTGTCGACACGGTCGCCGGCAGCCCAAACGCAGGCTCAACGCCCGTTCGCCGTCTCACCGCTCCCGCAGGGAGGTCGATGCAGTTGAATGCCGGCGCGCGGGACTGCCGGCAGGACGTCTTGCTGTTTCTTCACGCAGACAGCCATCTGCCGGTTGATGCCAAACGGCTCATCCAATTCGCGCTGGCCGATCCGGAAGTCGTGGGGGGACGGTTCGACCTCCGATTCGACCGTCCGTCGATGTGGGGTCGTATCATCAGCCTATTCATGAACCTGCGTTCCCGGCTCAGTCGCATCTCGACGGGGGACCAAGCCATGTTCGTTCGCCGTCAGGTTTTCCAGCAACTCGGCGGCTTTCCCGGCATTCCCATCATGGAAGATATAGAGTTGAGCGCCCGTCTGAAACGAACCGGCCGCACGGTCGCCCTCAGAGGTTTCGTCACGACCTCGTTCCGTCGGTGGGAGCGGCGCGGCCCTTTGCGAACGATCCTCTTGATGTGGGCTTTGCGCTTCCTGTATTGGATCGGCATCAGTCCCCACCGACTGGCGAGACTCTATGCCGATGTGAGATGAGCAACGGTATCATGAAGCCCATGCCCACTCATCCCCAACCGGCCCGCACGGCATTGGTCATCTTCGCTAAGGCGCCGGTGCCCGGCCAGGTCAAGACTCGCCTGTGTCCTCCGCTCACGGCTGATGAAGCGGCGACCATTCATGGGACCTTCGTGCTCGATACGCTCGAAAGAACGAAAGCCGCCGTCACGAAGTTCAAGCTTCAAGCCGATCGGTACCTGGCCTGTGCACCATCGTCGGCATTGGCATTCTTCCGGATCCTGGAGGAGCGGCAAGCGGTGGGCTTACTCGAGCAAGAAGGAGAAGACTTGGGCGCCCGGATGCATCGCGCCTGCGAGACGCTGTTTCAGCGGAATTATCAGCAGGTCTTGATCGTCGGCACAGATGTGCCATCGCTTCCTCTCGACTATTACCGGCAGGCTCTCGATCAATTGGAGCGCCACGACGTGGTCGTAGGCCCGGCCCTCGACGGCGGCTACTACATGATTGGACTCAAGAAAATCGCGCCGGCGCTGTTTCACGGCATCCCCTGGTCGACTGATCGCGTGCTCTCAATGACACGTGAAAAGGCGATCGCCATGGGACTTCGGGTCGCGTGGCTTCCTGAATGGCGCGATGTCGATACCATCGATGATCTGCGCTTGCTGATCGACGCAAGCATCCTTGACGCTGGAAAGCCAAAACAGGAACAATCGTTTTCCAACCGGACAGCCGGAGCCTTACAACTCATTGCCAAACGACTGCGCTCAAGAACGTGAAAAGGGATGACCTATGACGATGAAGGTCGCATTGATTACTGGCGGTGCTAAAGGCATTGGACGCGGGATTGCTTTGGATTTGGCCTCACAGCACTGGCACATTGCGTT
>JARDZZ010000089.1 GCA_029240595.1 Nitrospira sp.
ATGAACGAGTCCTGGGAATCCTGCCGTTCTTTCATTCGTTCGGGTATCTGGTGTTCTGGTTCGTGATGTTCAACGACGCCGGACTGGTCTTTCATCCCTCTCCGATCGATGCGGCCGGGATCGGGGAACTGGTCCGCCGGCAGCGGGTGACGTTTCTGGTGACCACGCCCACTTTTTTGCAGCTCTACGCCCGGCGGTGTAGTCCCGAGCAATTCAGTTCCTTGCGCGTCGCTCTGACGGGTGCGGAGAAACTGTCCCTTCGCGTCTCCCAGGCATTCAAGGACCGCTTCGGCATCGAACCGATCGAGGGCTACGGCGTGACGGAATGTGCACCGGTCATCGCGGTCAACTGTCCGGACTTTCGCGCCGCAGGCTACTATCAACCGGCCTCGCGCCGAGGAACAGTCGGTCAGCCGCTGCCTGGCATCTCCGTCAGCATCGTCGATCCGGACAGTTTTGCCCCGCTGCCTCTTGGAACTCCCGGCATGCTGTTGGTCAAGGGGCCCAACGTGATGACCGGCTATCTCGGGCGGGACGATCTCACGGCGAGTGTGATGCGGGACGGATGGTACATCACCGGCGACATCGCCACGCTCGACGACGACGGGTTTTTGACGATCACCGACCGGCTGTCACGCTTTTCGAAGGTCGGCGGAGAAATGATTCCGCATGGCAGGGTCGAAGAGGCCCTCCACCAGGCTGCAGAGAGCGAGGTGCCGGTATTTGCCGTGACCGGTATCCCCGACGAACGCAAGGGGGAGCAGCTCGCTGTCCTACACACGCTCGACGAATCACGCATCCCGGACATTCTTGCGCGCCTGTCTTCTAACGGCTTGCCAAATCTCTTTATCCCGGCACGGGCAAACTTCGTTAAAGTGGAGAGTCTCCCGGTGCTCGGCACTGGCAAGATGGATCTGCGCGCGCTCAAGCGCATCGCCGTGGAACGGCTGACAGGGCGATAAGGTTTTGGAAATCCAAACCTTACACACGACACCAGACATTCAACAGAAAGTGAGCACTCAAACGCAACGATGGAAGGTGATGAAAAGACGCTGATCGACTGCCACGTCCATCTGGCTGCGCTGCCGGAGGGCGATAACGGCTGCTATATCTCGCCGAAGATGCTCAAGAGCCCGCTGTTCCGGTTTTTACTGTGGAAACATGGGCTCTCGCCGGACAAGCCACGGGAAGCCAACCGCAAATACGTGGATGATTTGCTTGTCGAATTGCGCGCCTCCCGACAGGTGCAACGAGCGGTCTTGCTTGGGATGGACGGCGTGTATGACCATGCGGGAGAGCTCGCCCGCAAGGAGACCGATTTCCTCATCAGCAATGATTACGTCTTACAAACCGCTCGCGCCCATCCAGACGAGTTCCTTCCTGGCGTGTCCATCAATCCTCAGCGGCGGGATGCGGTCGAAGAAGTCCACCGCTGTGCGGATGCCGGCGCGGCGTTAGTCAAAGTCCTGCCGAACGCGCAACAATTCAATCCTGCCGATCCCAAATACACCGCTTTCTACCGGGCGCTCGCCGAACGGCACCTGCCGTTTCTGAGCCACGTGGGATACGAATTCAGCCTGATCGGCAAGGACCAGTCTGTCGGGGACCCGGGCCGGCTCCGGTTGGCACTGGACGAAGGCGTGACAGTGATCGCGGCGCATGCCTGCAGTTATGGATTGATGTTGTACGAGCGGTTTCTTCCGGTGCTGCTGACGTTTGCGAAACAGTATCCGAATTTCTACGCTGATATTTCCGCGCTCACGCTTCCGAACCGCTTCCGGATGCTGCTCCACCTGCGCCGGCATCCGGAAGTTCACCACCGGTTGCTTTTCGGCACAGACTATCCCTTGTCAGTGATGCATGTCGCCGCATGGGGGCGCGTCGGCCTCCGCTCCCTCGCCAGAATGATGCAAACGACTAACCGCTTCGATCGCCAAGCGCTCGTGTGCCGCTCGCTTCGGGTCAACTTCTCGTCGTTTGACCGACTACTCAGTCGACGATAGCAGCAATGCGAGACGACGGGCGTCTCGCGGTCGGCTCGGGCAGCAACCGGAACGCTCTTCGCTGACCCCTTTCCTCACGACTCGCTGCCGTGCATCCTGGCAAACAAGTCCCAATCGAACTGCTTTGCCGTGACGGCATGCAGCGGGATGTTTTCAATGACCCCTCGTTCCCGATACGCCACCATACTGCCCACCACATCCTCAGGGCGCTCGACCAGGCGTTGGACGGTCTCAAACGCCAAATGCTGGCCGATGGCTTTGTCTTCCGGCGTCGGAGGAGCGCCTCTCAGTGTGTGTCCTAGAATAGTCGCCTTGGTCGCGAGTGTCATGGGATAGTGGTTCGACTGGGCCTGCCGCTGGGGCCACTGTGCAATCACACTGGCTACATAATCGACGAGGCCGTGCACGCCGCCCTCCGAATGATGGCGGTGAGGCGTACGTTCGGCGACGACGAACAAATGGCTTTTGTTCGGCACTCCTAACGTCCGTTTCAATGTCCCGAGAATAATATCGTCGATGTACGCGTTTGGGTCCGGATGCTCGTTGACCAATAATCCTTCCGCGCGCGCCTGGTACGCGCAGGCCAAGGCCAAGTGTCCCGAACCGGCCCCCATGACTTCGACGAAGAAGATGCTCCCCATCGCCGCGCTCGTCGCTTTCAGTGACTCGATGGATTGGTCCGCAAGGGCGATAGCCGAGTGATAGCCGAGCGAGACCGTTCCTTCGATATTGTTGTCGATCGTGCCGGGGATCCCGACGACCTGGACACCAAATCCTTCATACACGGCTCGTGCACCCCGGAGACTTCCGTCGCCGCCCAGGACGACCACCGCCGCGTCGTCCAAATACGGTTTGAGATTCCGCATCGCCGCCTGCTGCACGGCCTCTTCTTTGAAATCTTCGAACCGGCTGCTCCCGATCGGGCTGCTCGCATGACTGCTCATCCCCCGGGTGTCTTCCTCAGTTACCGCTTCGATCCAGTTGTTCGCGAGTCCCAGGAAGCCGTGCCGAACGAAGTGTACTTTAAGTCCATGGCGTTGCCCCGTCACCCGCAACTCTTTGAGCGCCGCGCCGGCGCCGGCAAAATCGCCGCCCGAGACGAGGGCGATAATCCGTTTGATCTGACGCGGTTTCAGCGTCACCCGATCCTTGCGGACGCGCTCGACCGTTACCCAGTTTTCGCGGGCGGCGCGTTCCCGCTCGGACAACCCGACTGCGGTCGAGTAGCCGGACAACCGGCCCTGTTCGTAGGTCAGAAGCACGACGTTGTCCTGGCTTTCTTTGTAGTCGCTGAATTCCGTGAACGCCTCATGAAAGGGCCTGGGATCCAGATAAATCATCAACGCCCGCAATGTCGAGCTGTGCGTATAGAGACAGGCGACCTGGCCGCGATAGGCTTCTCCCAGGTGGTGCAGTCCGTCAATGACGTCCACGTACAGATCAAAGAACGAATTTCCGCCCGGATAGCAATACAGCGGGTCTTTCGTCAGCCGCTTGGCGGTCGACACATCGACGCCGAACGCCTTGGCCAGCGCCTCTGCCTCCGCAGCTTTGGCGACACCCGTAATCCACCCGAAGTCCGAGGACTCCAACGCATGCTCGAAACTCGGCTCCCGGTGTCCCTCATTGTTC
The DNA here is from genome assembly GCA_029240595.1 of Nitrospira sp. GTDB lineage: Bacteria > Nitrospirota > Nitrospiria > Nitrospirales > Nitrospiraceae > Nitrospira_C. The sequence goes on from JARDZZ010000089.1 coordinate 3,636, forward strand.
GGGCTCAGGGCGCGGACGACGCGTTCATACAACTGCCGCGTGTTGGGACTGTGGCTGATGAAGTGCAGGAATCGCTTCGGATCGAGGTAGTTCGACAGATGCAGAAAATCCAATTGTTGTCCCACGACGCCTACCATCCGCGCCAGGGCGGACCCGACGGCATCGGCTCGTGGAACGCCTCGTTCCTCGTCGAGCTGATTGGCCAGCCGCCGACCGACGCGATGGGTCTTGCTCTCCACCCGCGAGATGCCATGACGCATCGTAAAGAGCAGCGTCCGATCCGCCAAATCCCGCGGCAACAGCCAGAATCGGTCATCGCCCAAATCCAGCACGATCCGTCCCTCCGCCAGCTGCGGTGTGAGCTGTGCGCGCGGAACGATTGCGACAGGACGCCGATGGGCCGGCTTCAGGACCGATCCGATCGGCGCACGCAACAGCGACTGGAGTCCGCCTTCCGCGAGCAGACGGTTCCAGGCCGCATAGAACACCAGCTCATCGCCTGCACAGACATCCTGGATCACCGCACGCCTGGCTGAACGATACGCCGCAGCTCCGGGAAAACCCCGCTGCGCGTCCTGGACAAAGCGGCGCAGGGAGTCCATGGCCGCCTGGGCTCGCTGCGCCCGGTCGCCGGCCTGAACGGGCGGCGGCGGCAGCTGCACATCTGCGGCGGCCGAATGTCCGGCAAATTCCTCTGCGTATGCCAAAAGTCCTTCAATTGTCACGAAATCGAGCCGATTTGTGGTAATCTCCATGCTCCCTCGTTAGGATATGCCGAGGCTGTGATTCGCCGGCAAATGACCAATTATTTAGCGTCTTTTTTGGACCTCTATTCTCTTCTTGTCAAGGGCTGAGGCATTTACATGCGCAAGGCCAAAATCGTCTGCACCATCGGCCCTGCAAGCGATCACTTGGAGTCGTTAGACCGCTTGATCGAGCAGGGCATGAACGCCGCGCGGCTGAATTTCTCGCATGGGACCCATGAGTCTCACGCCGCCGCCATCAAAACCATTCGGCATGCTGCGGATCAGCGCCGGGCCCCTGTCTGCATCATCCAGGACCTTCAAGGGCCCAGAATTCGTGTGGGGGAGGTTCCTGGGGAAGGCATCCGCCTGGAAGAACGACAACCGGTCCGGCTGCAGACCATGCTGGCCCGATCCGGCGGTCAGCTCGGTCATCAATCGCTCGCTGCCTCCGGCATGATCGAACTGCCCGTCACCTACCAACATCTCGCGCAGGACGTGCGGCCGGGTTCTAGGATTCTCATCAATGACGGCCTGATCGAGCTGGCTGTCGAACGGATCAACGGCGGCGCCATCGATTGCAAGGTGCTGATCGGCGGGACCGTCACCTCCCACAAGGGCATCAACTTACCCGGCACTCGCGTGAGCGCGCCGACTCTCACGGACAAAGATCGCGACGACATCCGGTTTGGGGTTACAGAGGGGGTCGACTACGTGGCGCTGTCTTTCGTCAGAGGGCCGGACGACATCCGGGCAGCCAAGAAACTCATTGCAGCCTGCGGGGGCAGCACGCCCGTCATTGCAAAAATCGAACGGCAGGAAGCGATGATGTGTCTCGATGCCATCTTGGAGGAGGCCGACGGCGTGATGATCGCGCGCGGCGATCTGGGCGTGGAAATGGGTCCGGAAGCCGTGCCGCTGCTCCAAAAACGCATCATTGCGGAAGCCAACCGCCGCCGGCGGCTCGTGATCACGGCCACGCAAATGCTGGAATCCATGACACAGCACTTACGCCCGACAAGAGCAGAAGCCTCAGACGTCGCCAATGCCGTCTTTGATGGGACAGATGCCTTGATGCTGTCCGCGGAAACGGCAATCGGTGCCCATCCCGTTGAGACCGTCCAAGTCATGGACCGCATTATTCGAGCTGCGGAAGAAGGTTGCGAACCCGGCATGGTTCCCAAACGCCAAAGCGATTTCGGTAATATGACACTTCCCGAAGCCATGTGCACCGCAGCATCTTCGGCAGCGGCAGCCACCTCGGCCAGTGCGATCGTGGCGTTCAGCGAGTTGGGAAGCACGGCCCGTCTCATCTCCAAGCAGCGCCCGGCCGCTCCCATCATTGCCTTCACGCCCTTTGAGCCGATTCGCCGCCAGATGGCGCTTTATTGGGGCGTGCAGCCTCACACCATGCAACAGATCGCGCAGACCGACGAACGGATTCATGAGGCGGAGCGCCGCCTCAAAGCCGAAGGATTGGTCAAACCAGGCGAGCGCATCGTCATCCTGTCGGGAACGAGAATCGGTCAGCCCGGCGGAACAAACCTCATCAAACTTCAAGAAGTCGAGTAGTCCAGCCGTAGCCTGCTCTTATCGAGCCTGTCATCCCCCTTCGGCGGCGTGATTATGGACTCACAGGTTTTGTGGATAAGCTTGTGCATAACTTCATCCTGGACTGACGGCAAGCGCCAAGGGTACGACAAATGCCAAACTGCCTTTTTTTTAGGCATAGTGTTCCAGAGAGTCACGACACCATATCTTGTGTCAGCGCTCGTTACCTGTAGATTTAGCTCTGATTCATATCGTCTCGGTCGCTTCCCTAGGCATCCCTCTGTAATCGACACCGTCAAGACTGCTTTGTAAAATACTTATCCACAAAGCCGGAGCTCCAACGCTGACCATCGCCTCGAAACATGAGGCATTGGTACACTGTCTCATCCTCCGGCGTTTGCCTCTGATGCCCCCAAGGGTCTCTGAGATGAACCAGTACGGCCTGGCATTAAGCGGCCATTGCACCGGTCAGAAAGACTAGCGATTAGAGCAGCGAGATTTCTTCGAACGAGCCGATCTATGACAGGGTCGACATGATGATGACCAAACGTGAAATCGCCCACATCTTGTCTGAGATCGCCTTCTATCTCCGCCTGAAAGAGGCCAACCCGTATAAATGTCTTGCCTATGAACGAGCTGCGCGGGCCTTGCTCACGTCCCTTCATGAGCCTCATCAACTTTTGACCGGGGACACACTCACTGACATTCCAGGCATTGGTCGCGGTACTGCCGCGGTCATCCGTGAATTGTTAGTCACTGGCGCCTCCAAGCTCCATCAAACAATGAAAGGTTCCTATCCCTCTTCGTTGGTCGAGCTTGGCGATGTGCCTGGATTACGGCCCAAACAAATCCGGAAGCTCTACGAGGAAGCTGGGATCCGGTCGGTCGCGGACCTCAAGACCGCCTGCCGAAACAACCAATTGCTTGATCTCAAAGGAATCGGACCGAAAGTTCAGGCGAAGATCCAAGCAGCGCTTGGTGAATTCCAGCGCGGTCAGGGCTATCGGCTGTACGCCAATGTAGTCGCAGAAGCGTCCAAGCTGGAGAAGGATATGAAGAGGCTCGATGGAGTAGAGCGAGTCCGCATCGCCGGCGCGCTTCGGCGCAAGATGGAGGTCATCAATGCCTTCCATTTCGTGGTGACCTGGCCAAGGGGTCGGAAATCAGGCCAGTTCATCACCGGACTTCAAGCCATTCCCAATGTCAGTGACGTCGCATCGGCGGAATCCACGCTCGTGACGGCGACATCTCCAACAGGATTACCGATACGCATCACACTGGCTGCTTCAACGGAACAGGACTTTCATCTGTTACAAGCCACCGGATCTGAGGAGCATCTCGAACAGGTCCTCCTACGATTCGCAACGCAGGGCCTCGATACGTGGGACAAGGTTCGGGCACGGGTGCAGAAACACAGTGAAACGGGCATCTATGCTGCAGCCGGTCTCCCCTTCATCCCTCCTGAGCTACGCGAAGGTCGAGGTGAGCTTGAAGTCCACACGACCCACGAGCCACCGCAGTTGATCGAACCACGACAGATTGCGGGTTTCTTTCATTTCCATACGGATTACTCGGACGGCGCGGCAACCGTAGAGGAGATGGTGGCAGCGGCCCGGCATCGAGGGTATCGCTACGTTGGAATATCTGATCATAGCCAATCGGCGTTTTACGCAAATGGATTGAAAGAGGCTCGCATCCGCCAGCAATGGGCTGAAATCGAGACCGTACAAGAGAAGTATCCGGACATACATATTTTTAGAGGCATTGAAGCCGATATCCTGCCTGACGGTACCATGGATTATGGCGACGAACTGCTGAGCCAATTCGATTTCGTCATCGCGTCTGTGCACAGTCGATTCAATCTCTCTGAAACCGATCAGACCCGACGAGTGTGTCGCGCCTTGTCCAATCCCTATGTGACCATGTTCGGCCATCCCACAGGCCGTCTGCTGCTCTCTCGTTCTGGCTACCGGTTGGATATGAGACAAGTCATGGACGCGGCCAGGGAATATGGCAAGGTCTTGGAGATTAACGGCAGCCGGCACCGCTTGGATTTAGACTGGCGCGAGGTGCGGATCGCGAAAGCGCAAGGTATCAAGTTCAGCATTAATCCCGATGCTCATGCAGTGGACGAATTGGACAACATCACATTGGGAGTGACTGTCGCACAAAAAGGCGGGCTGGACGCCGGAGATGTCATCAACACTCAACCACTGTCAGCGATGAAGTCTCTCCTGCGCAACATGCGGTTTTCAAACAACTCTCTGAATTTTAGAAATTCACCCGGAAGTTGATCATGCCAACGTGGAAGCTGGTCTGATAGGTTCCATTGACGACTCCGGGAATCGCAACGGGATTGAGATTGCCGCTGATGGTTCGTGTTTCATAGAAGATCGCCTGGTAGGCAAGATCCAGCCCGATGGCTTTAGGTCTCATCGCCTTTCCTTCAGTATTCGCGCACTCGACAAGACCGAGAAACCGACCGTCGTCTTTGCAAAGGAAGCCAAGTCCGACCGAAATGGCATGTTGATCCGCGTCCGGAACGGTCGGAAGAAAGGAGCTATCCGGAATAGGCGTTTGTGAGTGCCAGTACCCCGCACGAAGCGCGACCTCCCAGGCCGGCAATCTCTCAGGTCTGAGCCATTTATACTCCGTGCCGATCATCGTCGTATAAGAGTTCCGCCAGTTCTGCGCAAAAGGGATCGTGGTGCCGTTGGACAAATGTACGTCGGTGTTGCGGACAGATTTCCATCCAGTCATGTCGACATCTAACTCCAATTTCCATTCGTGCGTGCGATCTCGGATCGGCCAGATGGAGATTCCTCCGGCAAACACCTGCGGCAGAACCAGGGTCGTCGAGGCGTCAGTGACAAGACCCCCATTCGCGAGGAAGTTTCCATCTAAATGGAGCGTTGCCTGACTGCGATAAATCAATGCGACGTTCGCCAGCGGTTTCCCATCTTCATTCCGGAACGGCGTATACAGAAGACTGACATTGAAGCCGGCAGCCGTATCCCCTCCGTTGACCTCCATCCGCGTACCTGGAGGCGGGAGACCGGGGCCGCCCGAAGAATTGAATTTGGTCACAGACTGCCCGCTTCCCCAAAAGCTTGCAAAGGTGTAGATATCCGCGCCGACGCCCACGGAAAGTTGGTCGCTCAGCTTATACGCGAGCGTGGGCTTGATATCGATCAGGGGGAGTGCTTGTTTGGTCACAGCCGTTGAAAAAGGACCGTCGTCGGGATAACGGTAGAGAATGCCGAACGGCGATACGATGCCAAGCCCAGCACTCAGGTCACCAAGGGCCGAGAAACCGAGATCTTTGAGGTTCGCACTGAAATAGACATTGATCGGCGGTGGAACTGCGATGCTTCCGTCGAAATTACCACGGGTCGTTGCACCCGTGGGGCTGGTGTATGTGGTATGTCCACCGATCAACATGACGCCGAAGGACGTTTGGATCCCTCGCAATTGCGTTAACCCGGCAGGGTTGAAAAAAATGGCGGAGGGATCATCTGCCTGTGCTGCAAAGGCGCCGCCTTGTGCCGTCGCTGAGGCACTCTGATCGAAGATCCGGAAGGCCCCTGCAAAGGCGATTGCCGGCGACAGACAGGCGAGGAAGAGACTGCCTGACACGATCACACCTTTCAACCACAACTGCAATTGAATGCGTGGCTGTTTGGTTGTCCTCTGCGTCATACCGTGTCTCTACACCCCATCATTTCTTTTTTAGCATTCG
>JARDZZ010000090.1 GCA_029240595.1 Nitrospira sp.
ACAAGGTGCTATCGTGGCCATAGGAGTGCCGTTTGGCCAGCTCGCGGTTGGCGTAGAGATCGACCAGTTCCTGTGCCATCTCTTCTATGTCTTTCTTCACGCGCGCCGTCGTTTTGGCCCAGCTCGTGCCACCGAGCCGGTCAAGGCGGGGGGCGTGTCCCTCGGCGCCGCTATAACGCTGGATCTGATTAAGCCGGTCCAGCGGGACATAGAGCGTGTCGCCGCCGTAAAACTCCAGAATCAGGTAATCGCTGTCGAAGTCCTGGACTGACAGACGCTTGAGCCCGCGATATTTGGCGATGCCGTGCTGGACGTGCACGACGTAATCGCCGACATTGAGATCTTCCAGGGACGACAGGAACGTTGCAGCCTTGCTCTTGGCTTGCGGCTTGTGACGGGCGCCCTTTGCAAAAAGCTCCTCCTCCGTGAGGATCGCCAGCCGGAGTTCCGACGACAGAAAGCCCGCGGAAAGATCGCCGTTGAGGACAAAAAACGGCGCGCGCGTGTCTGTCGAGGTAGACCAGCTTGACGTCGACCATTCAATCGCCGGCACATCATGCTCGCGCAGAAGTGCCAGCAGGCGATCCACCTGGCCGCGGCTTCTCGCCACGAGCAAGACCCGGCAGGCCTCCCGCAGGTGCTCAAGGATCGACAGGGTCTGGCTGAACGGCGTGCCACGCGCACCCAAGCCGGCGCTGGCCGGTACCTGGCCGGGGAATGCCTGGACCGGTTCCCACGAGCCCTCGGCTACTGCCAGCGGTTCAAGCGCCAGTTGGGTGCATTCAGCCGTGCGGTCCATGATATCCTGCCACGTCAGGAACAGCCGTTCGGGTGAGGGATAGGACACGTCCTCTTTGTCGCTGTGCCGCAGATACCCGTCGTCGATCCGCTCCCAGAGGTCCGCACAGGACTGCTTCAAGGCTGCAGGCTGGTCCAACGCGAGGATCGGTTGCGTCGGGAAGTAGTCGAGCAGACTGTGCATCTGGCCATAGAGATCGGGGGCGCGCCATTCGGCGTCAGCGGAGATTGGCGCGAGCGCATCGGCGGCGGTGTCCGGTTTCAGATATTCACGGGCGGGCAAGACCATGGCCCGGTCCATTTTGGCCGTGGATTTCTGTGTGGCAGGATCGAACAGTCTGAGGGATTCCACTGTTTCGCCCAGGAACTCGACGCGCAATGGTTCCGCATATGCCGTCGAAAAGATGTCCACGATCCCGCCGCGAATGCTGAATTCACCCGGGATTTCAACGACGGACACCCGGCGATAGCCGAGCCTGAGAAGGCCAGCCGTCAACACTTCGCGTTCAATGCCGGCTCCCACCTTGAACTGCAGCACTGTGTGCTGGAACGTGTCCACCGGCATGAGCCGCTGCATGACGGCCTCGATGGAGGTCACCACCTTGGCGGCAGGCATCGATCGAATCTGGTGCAGGGCGTTCATCCGGCGGGCGATCAGCCCAACGTGAGGAGCCGTCGATTCGTAAGGCAGGGTTTCCCACCGAGGAAAGAGTGCGAGAGCCGTGACGGGCACTCCCTGGAGACCGTGATAGAAACGGAGGTCCTCGAACAGTCGCTCGGCGGCTTCGTCCGTTTTGGTCACGATCAGCCAGGGTTGGGAGCCGAGCACACCGGCTCGAGGGTGCATGAGTTGCGTGAGGGCGAACCCTGCGGTGGAACCATGCAGGCCGGTCAGGCAGGGCCGTGCGCCCTTCCTGGCGAGGGCAGCGGCAATCGGCGCGCAACAGGGGAGCGTGGTTGAGCTCGACAGGGCGTGTGACACAGGACTCAGTGTGGTTGAGACCGGATTCGCTGGATGAGTGCCGTCGTCGACATGCCGGGCACCAGTGGAATGGTCTTGACCGTTCCGCCTCGTTGTTCGACGACTTCGCGCCCGACGATGCGATCGAGCGTCCAATCGCCGCCCTTGACCAACACATCCGGCTCGAGCGCCGTGATCAAGGTCAGAGGATCGGGCTCGGGAAAGATGACGACATAGTCCACCGCCCCTAACGCGGCGACCACTTCGGCCCGCTGGGCTTCACCGACGATCGGGCGACCGGCGCCTTTCTTCAGGCTCCGGACCGACGCATCGCTGTTGACCCCAACAACGAGGATGTCGCCAAGCGCCTTGGCCGCCTGCAGATACCGCGTATGGCCGATGTGCATGAGGTCGAAGCAGCCGTTGGTGAAGACGACGCGCTGCTTTTGGGCACGCGCCACTTTCAGAAAAGGAACCAATTCCGCACTGGTCACGACTTTGTCCGGCATCGCTTCATCATACCGACAGTATTGAAAGATAGAAAGACGCCCGGGGGACTACTCGTTGTCATCGTCACATACGCCGCCCAACCCAATCACTGCACCATGCCTGGCGATGATGGTGTCCATGGCTTGGACCGCCTTGCGCCGGCGCTGGTCGTACAGGCCAGCGGGAATCGGAACGAGTGAAAAGAGTGTGAGGCCGGCCAGGCGATACTGTGCGTGCGGCTTCATGAGTTCATGCAAGGCCTGTCGGACCGTCGGCCACATTTCGGGATCATAATTGAGCGGATGGGAAAACCGTCGTTGCCTGGTCGTGACGGCAAAGCGGGCATCCTTCAATTTGACGGTGCATCCTTCCGCCGCCAGTCCCTCCTGGCGCAGGTCTCGCGCCAGCATGCGCAAAAATCCTCTCAACACGTCTTCGAGAAATGCCGGATCGGCGGTATCCCGCTCGAACGTGGTCTCGTGGCTCGAGCTCTTGGATTCCCGGTCGCCGATGACCGGTTCGCGATCGCGGCCCTGCGCCAGCTCTCGAATCCACAACAGACGGTGGCCAAACATTCTCGCGAGGACCTGATCCCACCGCGGGTCCAAGAGATCGCCGATCGTTTTGATGCTGAAGGGCTCGAGGCGCGCCGCGGTCTTTGGCCCGATCCCAGGAAGAGCCCGCAGCGGCTGTGGCAGCAGAAACGCCGCTTCCCGGCCCGGTTCGACGATGGCAAGCCCGTCGGGCTTCGACGCATCGGCGGCAATCTTGGCAACGGTTTTTCCCGTCGCCACGGCGATGGTGCATCGCAGGCCGGTGGCCTCGAAAATCGAGTCCTTCACCAGTTGCGCGAGGAGTCGGGGATCCGGATGCCGGGTTTGGAGGTCCGTAGTGTCGGCGTAGAATTCATCGATACTGCCCCATTCGGTCATGGGGAACAACCGGTCCGTGACCCTGCGCATGTCGTCATGCAGACGACGGTACAGCGGCCGGTCTGGCGGGATCAGCTGGAGGTGAGGGCATCGTCGCAAGGCCTCCGCCGTCGGCATGGCCGACCGGACACCGAAGGCCCGCACGGCATAGCTTGCGGCGGCGATGATGCCTCGGGGCGGCGGGCCTCCGACGGCGATCGGCTTCCCAGTCAGGGTCGGGTCTTTGACGGCGGCGGCGGAGGCGAACATCGCGTCAACGTCACCAAACAGAATCTGGCGCGGCCATCGCAGCATGGAACACCGTCCAGTGAGCGGTCAGTGCAAAGAGAGCCTAGAGGCTCGCGGAGGAAAAATCCAGCTCAAGCTGCCGGGCAGGTTGTAGCGACGTGCAGGGAGCGGTCAATCGAGCAGTTTCCATGGATGAACGCCCGGCGACCTCCCATGAGGACAACTCATGCAGCGCGCCGCGGCAGCTGCCACAATGGTGACGGCGCGGCTGGATCGTCCGCCGCTGACGGCGGTAGATGCGCCCACAGCGTCCGCAACGCCAGGCAAACCGGGACAGCGCCAGCACTTCCTGCTTGAGCGAGTGGTAGATGGTCACGGCAAGAGCACCGTCGCGGTTCATCTCCGTCATCTTTCTCAGAAAGTCGGGCCCGTGATTCGGCCGCCGCTTGAGCACGTCGAATTGCCACTGGTGGATCATTTCATGCGCGAGAGTGCTGATGAGTTCCTGTGTGCCGTACGGCGTTTCTGTGAGCAAGGGTGTCAACAGGGGAAGGGAGAGGCGAATCTCGCGGCTGTTGACGGATCTGTTCGCACGCCATGCCGAGCGTGGACCGGCCCGACTGACGAACATGCCGACGGAAGCGGTCAGCCGCCTGCTCCACACGACCGCAATCGGCGGAAGCGCACCATCAAAGTATCGAGTGTTCAGGTCGCGCCAGATTGCCGTGATGCGTGAGACGCTGAGCGGAACGGCATGACCCGGCATCAGGAGTTACCCCAGCTCTTCTGCGACCGCCGCAACGAGTAACGGTAACATGATTTCATGATGGCCGATCAACGAATATCCCTTGCCGCCTTTTTGAGTCGGCCGGCGGACGACATTGGTGAGCGGGCGATAATGAGACAGAAAGTCCATGTTCACGGTGGTGATGTTCGATAAGGTATGGCCGAGATTCCGTCCGAGCGACACGGTTTTCAGAAACACCTCGGGCAGGACGACCGCCGAACCGATATTGAGATAGACCCCGCCTTCCATACCGGCCACCACCGCCGCGAGCCGCCGGAAGTCCAGAAGGGAGGTAGCGCCGATCGCTGCCCCGTCGGCCGCCGGGTGCATATGAATCACGTCGGTGCCGACCGCGACATGGACCGTCACTGGAATGCCGAGCGTTGCGCCCGTGGCAAGGATGCTGGTTCGCCGGTTGGGAAACTGGTTTTTCGAACGGGTGATGTAATGGCCGACGGCTTCACCCATTCCCTGGCCGTTCCGGTACCCTTGCGTGATGGCTTCATTGAGGATGCGTCCGGTCTCTTCGGTCATACCGAACCGTCCGTCGTCAATCTCGTCATCGACCTCTTCCGAGGTATGGCCCATGAGCGCCAGCTCAAAATCGTGAATGATGCCGGCGCCGTTCATGGCGACGGCGGTGACGAGCCCCTGCTCCATCCAGGTGACGAGAATCGGAGTGAGACCGACCTTGATGACGTGCGCGCCGATCCCGACAATCACCGGCCGGCCTCTGCGGTGTGCCTGAGCAATAGCACGGGCCACAGCGCGGAGCGTTTTGACGGCAAGAATATCGGGGAGCGCTCGATAGAACCGACTGAAGCTGCCTCCTTTGCGCCAGGGCTTGGCAAAATCGGAGACGCGCACTTTGCTGTGACGCTTCTTGAGCGGATAGGTTTTTAAATCAGAGACATTGATCGGAGAGATCAAGCGGCGGGGGCTGAGGGAGTGCCCTATCCGGTCAGGAGGCTTTGCCAAGGAGTTCTTCCTCAGTCAATTCGCACAGCACGTGCCCGAGGGTGATGTGGCTTTCTTGGATCCGCGCTGTCACCTTGGACGGTACGACAAAGGGATAGTCCACCAAGCCGGCTAACTTCCCCCCCGTTCCGCCGGTCCACGCCACGGTCGTCATCCCGCACGCCTTTGCCGCCTCGACGCCCTTCAACACATTGACGGAATTTCCACTGGTACTGATCGCGATGGCGAGATCGCCTTTTTGACCGTGAGCCCGCACTTGCCGCGCGAAGAGCTCGTCGTATCCATAATCATTGGCGATGCAGGTGATCGCGGCCACGTCCGTGGCGAGCGCGATGGCAGGCAACGGCGCCCGCTCGCGTTTATACCGTCCGACGAATTCCGCCGCGATGTGCGCGGCATCTGTCGCGCTGCCTCCGTTCCCAAACAGCAAGACTTTATGCCCCTCACGGAACGTCCTCACGATCAGCTTTGCCACTTCGACGATGCGGTCCGCGTGCTCGCGCACGAATTGCTGCTTGACGGCGGCGCTCTCGGTGAAGGCTTGTACGACAAAGTCTTTCATCGTGTGCAATTCTAGGCGAGGGGTCCCATCCTGTCAAACACGCAGGTTCCGGATTGAGATGGGGAATGGACTCAGGAAGATGCGGCACGGGACTTACGATTTTCCCGAAGCTGACGGCGTCGTCTGCCGAATGGCATTCATGGCCACGGCAATCATCGAACCCACGTCCGAGACGCTGGCCGGAAGGATCAGCGTGTTGTTCGTCTTGGCCAGTTCGCCGAACTTGGTGATGTATTGTTCCGCGACACGAAGCTGGACCGCTTCCTGACCCCCGGGAAGTTGAATGGTATCGGCGACCTTGCGCAATCCTTCGGCGGTGGCCTGCGCAATCGCCAGGATGGCCGCCGCGGCGCCTTCCGCCTCGTTGATTTGCTGCTGCTTCTTGGCCTCCGACGCCTTGATCACTTGTTGTTTTTCGCCTTCCGCTTGGTTGATGGCGGCGTCCCGTTCGCCTTCCGACGTGAGGATGAGCGCACGCTTTTCGCGCTCGGCTCGCATCTGCTTTTCCATCGCATTGAGCACGTCCTTTGGGGGCGTAATGTTCTTGATTTCGTAGCGCAAGACCTTCACGCCCCAGGGCTCCGATGCCTTGTCCAATTCATTGACGACCTGGATGTTGATGTTGGTGCGTTCCTCAAAGGTGCGGTCTAATTCGATCTTTCCGATCTCGCTGCGGAGCGTCGTCTGCGCAAGCTGGGACAAGGCGAAATGGTAGTCGCTGATGCCGTACGAGGCCCGCTCGGGATTCAGCACTTTGAGATAGAGGACGCCATCCACGGACACTTGGACGTTGTCGCGAGTGATGCAGACTTGTTCGGGAATGTCGACGGCGGTTTCCTTCAGCGAATGCCGGTATCGAATGGAGTCCAAAAACGGTAAGAGGATGTGAAAGCCGGCATTCAGCGTATCCGAATATTTACCCAGCCGCTCGACCACATAGGCGCTTTGTTGCGGCACGACGACGGCGGTCTTCGCGATCACGTAGAGAACGAGCAGCGCGAGAACGAGGACCACCCACGTGCCTGCTGACATGCTGACCTCCTCCATCAGAATTCCTGTTGCACGCGCCGACGTGCCGCGCTCCATTCGCTCATTCGGCCACGATCCACAGCGTCAGACCTTCAACTTTCGTCACTTTTCCCCGCTGACCTTTGCTGAAGCTTGTCGTGCCGACATTTTTTGCGCTCCATGTCGTCCCGCGCAGTTCGGCCTTGCCTGTGGCGCCGACCGCCAGCGTTTCAAGCGGGATCGCCACCTCGCCGACCATGGAGTCGATGTCCGCGCACCCGCGGCGATTGTCGCGGAGTCGAGAAAGCAACGGACCGCGAAAGATCAGTAAGGAGCCGACGGCAATCATAGAGAACAACAACCACTGGAGCCAAGCCGCCTCAACCATGTCGAGGCCGGCCAGGGTTCCGACAACCAGAGCAGAGAGGCCGAAAAACAAAATGTAAAATCCGCCGGGCGTCGTCATTTCCGCCCCCAGCAACGCTAAGCCGAGAACCATCCAATACCACCAGACCATCGAGAAACCTCATTGGGTGCTGATGAAAACGCTGGCGGGGAGTCTAAGCGCCTTCCAGAAGACCGTCAAGCACGTGACTACGAGCCGGGAATTCGACCGATGCTCGTGTTATAGTCCGCTCGAAATGGCTCAAGACCAACCAGTCGCTGCCCTTGTCGTCGCGCTGAAGGACGATCTTCCGGCGGTCGTGTATTCGCTCAATCGCCTGCGTCCGGAATGCGTCTGCTTCGTCTTGCCGGAGTCCGCGAAAGCGTTGGTGGAAACAGATGTCCAACCGCACATCAGTCACATGCCACGACGGTGGGATTGGGTGCCGTTGTCGGATGTGGATCACTTTCCTTCGTGTTATCGGACCCTCGCCCGCTCTCTGCCCCCCATGCTTCGGGCGTGGGAAATCGGACTGGGTGCGCTCGTCGTCGACATGAGCGGCGCGACCGCAGCCATGGCCGGCGCGCTGACCCTGGTCACGATGCCATGGACGTCGCGCATTGCCTCGTTGGTTGAACAACGGGAAGGCCGTGAAGGCGACCCTGCGGCACTCGAAGGCGGTGAGCGCCTCTGGATTTCGGTCAACCCTTGGGATGAGGGCGCAGAAGTCGCGAGACGAGAGGCATTCGATTTCTTCAACCGCGGCGCGTTCGTGGCGGCCGGTGCCATCTTCCGGCGGATCGAAAGCCGTGTCAGCGGAGGCCAGAAGCCGCTGTACCGTGCACTGGCCGACCTGGCCGATGGCTACGATCTCTGGGACCGCTTTCAGCATCGTCAGGCCTGGGAAAAGTTAAAAGTGGCGACCAAGGCGATTGAAATGGCGTCCTTGTTCGGCGGGCCGCCCGGCTTGAACGCGAGCCTCCCGGCGGTCAAGGCCAACGCCGGTTTCCTGGAAAAGCTCGTGCTCGACCCGGCGGAAGTGAAAGAGTTACTCGCGTTCGACTTGCTGGCGCATGCCGGGCGGAAACTGCGCGTGGCCAACGATGCAGAGGCAGCCATGCAGTCGTTGGTTCGGGCACTCGAAGCCTTTTCTCAGCGCCAGCTGTTCAAACAGTACCGGATCAAGAGCTGGGACGTGCAACCGGAGCAGCTCCCTCATCCGATGCAGGACGTCTGCCGCTCCTGTTATTCGGACGATATCGACGGCAAATATGTGCTGCCCCTCCAGGCGCAATTCCGTGTCTTGGCCGGACTGGGGGACCAGATGGGCGAATCGTTTCTGCGGCAGTGGCCGACAATGAAACCGTTGTTCAATGCCGCGAACCGTGCCGTGCTGGGCCATGGGGGCGAACCGGTCAAAGCGGAACGGGTCCAGCAACTGTTCGAGGTCGTCATGAAGGTCACGCATGCCGACGAAAATTCCTTGCCAAAATTCCCCACGCTCACTGTGTAGTGAAGCGACGTTTTCATGTCCGAACGTCACGGGAACCTACTCCCAGTTCATGAGTGTCAGCTGATGAAACTCTCATCAGGCGTCTTTCTCGAGTGACGCTTCAGAGATACGAACGACGATTCGATGGAAATCAAGATCTATTACGAAGACACCGATTGCGGCGGGGTCGTCTACTACGCGAACTATCTCAAATATTTCGAGCGGGCGAGGACCGAGTACCTGGAAGCGCGCGGGCTCTCGGTCCCCGCATTGATGAAGCAGGGGTGCCTGTTCGTGGTCGTGCATGCAGAGGTGGACTATCGGGCACCAGCCCGTTACGGCGATATTCTGGACATTGCCACCATGATTCCCGACATGAGTCCGGCCTCGATTACCTTCTCCCACGTCGTGCGCGAGCGGCAGAGCGGACGTGTGATCGTCGAGGGGTCCGCGCGGCTCGCCGTCACCGACGGCAACGGAAAAGTCAGGCGCCTCGACAAGGAGACGGTCGTCGCGCTACAGTTCAATCATGGATAAGATCGGGACGTGGTTGGCCATCGCGGGCGTCGCCGTTGGCTTCATCGTGTTGGGATGGTTGCTGTTTTCCGAGGGACCAACAAAGAAGCACAACAAGCACAAGAAGTGACCGGTCCGCTCCTGCCTTCATCGATCTTCGTGATCATGATTCGCTTCCAGCTTGTGGTGGGGCAGTTGGCTCATGAGACTTCGCTTGGGCGATGTGGTTATCCCCGGCGCCTGCTTGTGAGGGCGTAAGTCCTTCTGTCGTCCACGTCGATGGCGGGGAAGATCGCTTCCT
>JARDZZ010000091.1 GCA_029240595.1 Nitrospira sp.
TCTTCACGACGCGCTGCTCGTAGAACGGGTCCGGTTTGGCATGAACCTGATAGCCGAGCTCTTGCAATCGCGCGGCATGGCTGTAGGGAAAATTGGCCGGCACGAGCACCTGCTTGATCTTCGCCTCGCGCAAGACCACATGCACAATGTCCACGCTCCCGGGTGCCGCGACGCCATGATCTCTCGCACGGCGCTCGATCTCCGAGTAGGACAATACACGATCAACGGCGGCTTGGCTCTTCGCCCGATCCATCTCAAGATCATTCATAATAAGCAGGCGCTCACCCTTGATTTCCAGGTAGATGAACGGATCCGGTGCAATGAATTTGGTGGCGTGATAGAGGTTTGAATCGAGCTCGCTGGCTGCGATGAAAACCGTGGCTTTATGGGACTGCGACGATGATCGTGACATACGACTGGACCCCTGACTGTACTCACCGCGCCCGTGGCTCTTCAACGCGGCGGTCCTCCCCGCCCGGTTGTATGACCCTCGACGCTGTGGGGCGTGATGGGAAACGAAGCCGGCGGGGGTATTGGCCTATCCTGGCGGAATTTAACACGGGGTCGGTAGAGGGTCAAGGAACAGCCGGAGCCGGTTCCTGCGGAATGACGTCCTTCGAGACGGCCTTATTTTCATCCGGCGTGACCAAGTCGATCGGGAGCATGACGGTGTTCTTCAAGACATCGACGGCCAATTGCGCCAAGCCTGTGAGGCCGGTGGCGAAAGATTTCATGGGCAAATACGTCACCTCCGGATCTTCGATGGCGCCTTTCACGGAAAACATCGCCGTGGCAAAGCCTTTCCGTTCGCCGGCGAACAGCCTGCCGAACAGTGGAATCGTCTTGAGAAATTGCGAATAGGATCCGAAGGGGCTGACGGCCCACACCATATCGACTTGGTCGGTCGGGAGATCGTAGTTTCCGGCGGCGGTAATTTTCACGATAGGACTGTCGATGATCAAATTCTCGGTTTCGAACAGGCCGTTGCGCATGATGACGGTCGTCGTGATCTTGTTGTAGGGCAACCCTTCCTTCTCAAGGTCGACCTTCCCTTGCAGGACGGCCGGCAGGTTCAAAATGCTGATAATCTTCCAAATCGCACGTTCCTCTGATTTAAAGATGCGACCGTTCTCGAGCAAGAGATCGACCCTGCCGTTGAGCGTCGGATAGATCCCGTGAGGATTGCGCCCATGGCCTCGTACCGTCCCGGTTATCCGCGCCTCGCCGGTGATGCCACCGCCTTTGGAGCCCGCCAATCGATACATATCTTCGACCAGCAATCCGGTTGCGCGTAACGCGATCTCAGCCTCCGCCGGCTCCCCGCGCGGGAGTTGGACCACGATGCGACCGGCAATATCCCCGTTGGTCGACTGTCCGGACATCCGGTCGAGATCAAGGACGCCGTCTTGAATGGTCATTCGTGCTGACATCGCGCCGAATTTCAGATGTTTGTACCGCCCGCGGGCAATGGAAGCCGTCGCACTCACTTTGCTGGTGGCCGCAAGCCACTCGAGCACGTCACGGATGGGGGCACGCTGACCTTTCGGAATCAGCAGGTCAATGTCCATCTGATTGGATTCCAACTTGGCCGTCATCACGGGCTTTGTCGCCCAATTGCGCACGGTTCCCTCCATGGTCAGGTCACTATCAGCGAGACGGAAGGAGAGCCGCTTGAGCTCAGCCGTGTCGCGAGTCAGGAGCAGCCGCACATACAAATCATGAATCGGCCCGTCGGTACCCTTGGTGACCATCAATCCGTTACTCAGAGCCAGCCACCCCGTCGTTTTCCAGGAATGCCAATCTCGCTCGCGGCCTTTGATCTCCAGAGACAACTCCAGATTTCCGGCTTCGAACCCTCCTTTGACGATCCATTCGGGCACCGACGACAAGGACACCGTGCCCGTCGCAAGGGAAGCATCGATGAAGAATTTGTCTCCCAGTTGAATCTTACCCTTGATCGGCAAACGGATCGGTGGCGCAGCGATCTCCACTCGAGTCAACGTCATGTGCTTCGATTGCTCGACATCGCCTTCGAATGTGACGCTGACGGGTGCACCGGCCGGTTTCTCCATGATGCCGGGTAGGCTGACCTTGGAGTCCGTGAGTGCGATTTCTCCTCGCAAATGCGGCGCGCCGCTGGCTCCTGTTATCACCACTATCGTGCTCGCCATCCCTTCCATCGTCCCCGGCGGGACGGCTTTCGCCGGCATCAGGTTCGCCATGTGCGCAGCGTCGCCGCTGATCCGTACGGCGAAGTCGCGGAAGATGCTCCCTGTGCCCCCTGTAATACCGCCCTGGACCTGTACCAATAAGTCGCCCAGATGGCCGGTCACCTGGTCAAATTGCGTTTCTCCCTCGGCCAGGATGAATCGCCCCTGGAGGCCGGTCAACCGTTCCGGCAAGTAACTGCTCGTCAGATTCACATGCTGCGCCTTCACTTCGCCTCCTGCGAACGTGATGGCATTGGGCGGCCCCACCAGACGAAACACCGGCGATGCCATCCCTTCCACATCGCGTGCGGACGTCAGGACACGTGACAGGAGTTCGGACTTGACGGTGGTCGAAAGGAATTGCAGCAGGTCTCCAGCCGCCATTGTCCCGCTGATTTCCAGTTCCAGCCAGGGACCCTGCTCGAGAAATGAGAGTTGCCCTTTACTGTCCGTCATATGGATTGTCCCGTAGAGGCCGCTCAATTTCGTGACGCGGATTCTTCCGGCTTCAATCACGACGTGCGCATCCAAATCTTTGGCAGGCACGCGGCTTTCGCCAAGTAGGGCCTGTCCCTTCTGGACATGAAACTCTCCGGTGACGGCTAGTTGCGGCCCTTCGACATACGAGCCCGTCACGGTGGCGGACACGACCTCAACCAGCCCTTTGATCTGACGATCCTGCATGACCGACGGCAGTTGGGGATGAATCCACACGGCAGGGATTTTGTCGAGGAGCTCGCTGATTTGGACCGGCGACGACGAAAACGTCACAGCGAAGGTCGGCTGAGGAGCGAGAAGGCCGGACAAACTGGCCTTGCCCGTCACGGCGAATTGCTCCATGTTGCCCGTGAGGTCCGAGAGCACAGCATCGTATCCCGCCACACCGGGGAAGATCTTGATCGCGCTGCGCGCGTTCACACGCCCATGCAACGATTCGGGAACGGGACGTGGGCCGAGGAAATCCGCGGCGTCGCGGATGCTGAGGTTGGCCGCTTCAATCAGGCCGTCGAATTGCAAAGGAAACACGAGCCGTTTGCCGTCGTCAACGGCCAGCGTTTGCTGTTCAGCCTTTTTGAAGGTGCCGGAGACCGACAGAGCGGAGTGGCCCTGGGCGCCGTTGTGCGCGGCAGCCACGTGCAGGTCTGCTTGCCCACGCTCGAGGTAAATCTCGAGTGCGGCTTCCACGGACTGCAATGTCACGGTGCGGGGTCCATCCGGTCTGCCCTCATCGATCAGGACGACCGTACCGTTCACAATCGTGGCCTCCCGGATGCGGAAGATCCGCGCCATCATTTGGAGCGCTTCGTCGTCGTCGGTCGGCAAGGGATTGTCGCGATCCAGGAAGTTCCAGCGACCTGAACCGTCACGTCGTATCGTGAAGGTCGGCTCTTCCACGAGCAATCGTTTTCCAACGACCTGTTTACGCAGCAAGGGAACGAGTCGCAAGACGAGATCCAACTTTTTCGCCGAGAGCATGACACTCTTTGCGTTGCGGTCATAAATGATGATGTCTTTCATCTCCAAGCGGATCGAGGGGAAGATGACGAGCTTGATACGATGCACCTCGATCTTTCGGCCGAGATTCTGCTCAAGCTGACGGAGGAAAAAGTCTTTGAGGTAGTCATCGCCCGTCAGGGAGGGTGACAGCAAGAGAAAGGCGACGCCTCCGACCACAATCAGTGTAATAAGGGCGACAACGAGACGAATCGGGGACACTCAGTTTCTCCGCCGTGGACGAACACTCAGCACAATATAATCGTTCGCGACCCGTGCCTGTCACGATCAGAACCGGCGCGTCGCGACCGACGTGTGCGGGACATCCGGCATGACGAGAGACAGGACTGCACAGGCCTGCGGTCATCTTACCGAATCACCCCCCTGAAAGCCAGCAAGTCCGCGAACCAACAGGAGATTTTCGTCTCCTGCTCATACGTTTCTTCTAGCGACAATCCGAAAGACCCGCTATAATCCGCCACCGTTCGTCTCTCCATCGGCGGTCAACATCGCGTGATCAATCCCGCTCGGACGCTTCCCATCCATTGGCTGATTCTTTTCCTGCTGTTCTGCACCAGTGTCGTCACCTATATGGATCGGGTCAACATTTCTGTCACGGCGCGTCAAATGATGCCGGCTCTCGGGCTCACGCAGCAGGAAATGGGCTGGGTGTTCTCTGCGTTTGTCGTGGGATATGCCTTGTTTCAAATACCAGGTGGATGGCTGGCAGACCGCTGGGGCGCGAGAGCTGTACTCACGGCAGCCTTGATATGGTGGTCCGTCTGCACGGCGTGGACAGCGGTCGCCGCAAGCTCGTCGCTTGCCGACGCGGTGGGGATCGTCGGTGCGCTGGTGACCGTACGATTTGCCTTGGGCATGGGAGAAGCCGTCGCACTGCCCTCATTCAATCGGGCCGTCGCCAATTGGGTACCAGCTGATTCACGAGGCTTCGGAATTGGCATTGCGATCGGAGGCATCGGCCTGGGCTCGGCCGTGACGCCACCGGTGGCTGCCTGGGTCATGGTGAACTGGGGTTGGCAAACCGTGTTTTATCTATCGGCGGGGGTGGGCATCTGTATGGGTATCCTTTGGTGGTTGCTGGCTCGCGACCGCCCGAGTGATCATCCATGGGCTCTGGATCGACATGGCGTCTCGATGACCTCGGCTGGGCAGGATGGGAAGCACCCCGTGAGCTGGAGATGGCTCCTGCGAAGTCCGGCGATTTGGTGGTTGGTCTTGAGCTACAGCTGCCTGGGTTATGTCGCCTACGTCTACCTCTCGTGGTTCTATCTGTATCTCGTCAACGTCAGAGGATTCGATGTGCTGAAGGGAGGGCTCTATGCGTCCGCACCTTTCTTGGCCATCTTGATCGCTTGTCCATTGGGAGGATGGGTGACGGATCGAGTCGCCGCGACGTATGGCGTGACGAGAGGGCGCGTGGCCGCCGGTATGTCGGGGATGATTCTCGCTGGGTGCGCCATCCTGGTGGGCGCCATGGCAGATTCGGCAACCGCTGCCGTGGTGAGTCTCTCACTCGGGGCTGGCTGCCTGTACTTCTCTGTTGGCGCCTATTGGGCATCGACGACGGACTATTCGAAGACCCACGCCGGACTCTTATCAGGCCTCATGAACACGGGCGCCAATCTTGGGGGGGCCGTTTCCCCAAGTCTCACGCCTTGGATCGCGGCACAGTGGGGCTGGCCGGTTTCACTAGCGACAGCCGGCGGTATAGCGTTGATCGGCGCGGTTCTTTGGCTGAAGATCGATCCAGGGAAAGGCGTCCACGTCCCACCGGACAAGTGGTGACCTTGGTCGGCCACGGCCCTCGCAGATCGTGCGGAATCGCCATCGCGCTAGCCAGCATCCATTCCCTCCCTCTTGCCGCCCGGAGCGCTCCCCTGTTAGATTCCCTGTGATGGAGTTCAAAAAAATCGATCCCCGTGTGACGATCACGACGAAGTTCGGCGAGATCAAGATTCGCTTTTATCCCGAGGATGCTCCGCGTCACATCGAAAACTTCATCAATCTCATAAAAATGGAGTTTTACAACGGCACGACCTTTCACCGGATCGTGCCGGGATTCGTCATCCAAGGCGGCGATCCCCTCAGCAAAGAACCGGATCGTCTCAGGCATGGATCGGGAGGGCCCGGCTACTGGTTGAATCCGGAGTTGAGCGACCGCCCGCATAAGCGGGGGGCCATCTCCATGGCAAAAACACCGAGGGATGGCTCGAGCACACGGGACTTCAACGATAACGGCTCACAGTTTTTCATTTGTCTGGCGGATAGCAGTGGATTAGATCGACGGTACAGTATCTTCGGTGAAGTGGTCCGCGGAATGGACGTGGTGGACAAGATCGCCGCCGTTCCGCGGGACGAATACAATAACCCCCTCGAGCCGATCATGATGACGATGACGGTCAAAGAGTAGTTCCGAAACCGCACAGATAGGGAAGACACAAACCACTGCGGGCTAGAACGTCCCTCGAAGCCCATGCTTCTTGACCATGCGCTCGATCGTCTTTCGATCAACACCGGCTTCACGGGCTGCGTTGCTCATATGGCCTTCGTTGCGTTTCAGCAGGTCGATAAGGAAATTGCGCTCAAAGGACTCGACCGCCTGCTGCTTGGCCTGCTTGAACGACGCGGATTCTGCAGGCACCGAATCTCTGTCAGCCAGCGCCTGCAACCGATCGGGCAAATGGGTGCTCATGACTGTGGGACCATCCACCAGCACGGACGCCCGTTCCATGACATTTTGGAGCTCCCGGACGTTGCCAGGCCAGGCATAGCGCATGAGCAGATCCGCCGCCGAAGGATCGATGACAGGAACCGAGACAGGAGCTGTCTGAACCCGCTGCACAAAACGCGTCACGAATTCGTTGGCCAACAGTAAAATATCTCCTTCTCTGGAACGGAGAGGAGGAAGTGCCACCGGAATGACGTTCAGCCGATAATACAGATCCTCGCGAAATGTCCCCTTCCGGCACAAGTCTTCGAGATTTTCATTCGAGGCTCCGATCACCCGGACATCGACGTGCGTGAATCGCGTTCCGCCCACCCGACGGACTTGCCGTTCTTGCAAGACTCGCAACAGCCGAGCTTGAAGGTTGGGACTCATGCCGCTTACTTCGTCCAGGAATAGTGTTCCCCCATGTGCCACCTCGAAGAGGCCGGATTTTGCGGCATGTGCTCCGGTGAAGGCTCCCTTTTCATGACCAAACAGCTCAGACTCCAGCAAGGCATCGTTCAGGGAGACGCAGTCCACAGGCACGAAAGGCCGGTCCACCCGGCGGCTCATCTGGTGGATATACCGAGCCAGCATTTCCTTTCCGGTTCCACTCTCGCCGTAGATGAGGACGTTGGAATCCGTGGGTGCCACCCGGTCCGCGAGGGATAAGACGGCCCTCATGAGCCCACTGCTGCCGACGATCTGCACAGGACCATCGTGGGTGGACACTCCCGTCCGCGGCGGCGACGCCGCCGGCCGATGTGCTCCCCCTCCGTCGCCCCTCTCAGCATCGAATGCGCGGCGCACAACCTGTATCAATTCTTCACTGGTGAACGGTTTCGTGATGTAGTCGAATGCGCCGTAGCGCATGGAAGTGACGGCAGTCTCGATCGTGGCATGCGCCGTGACCAGCACCACCTGCACGTTCGGATCCGCTCGCTTGGCCGCGGTCAACACTTCGATGCCGTCCATTTTCGGCATGCGCAAGTCAGTCAACACAAGGCCAGGATGTTCACGCTCAAGCAGCGCCAACGCGTGGCTAGGATTGGACGTCGAGACACAGGCATAGGGCACACGGCTCAGAATGCGCCGGCAATTTTCCAGGGCGTCTTCCTCGTCATCCACGATCAGGATTTTGCCTGCGATTCCCATGATGCTCCTCGCGACGTGCGGTCCGACGCGCCCACTGTCGGCAGTACCACCGTAAAGATCGCCCCCGTCTTCCCATTTTTCGCTTCGATGCGGCCTCGATGATCCGACACGATTCCATAGGTCAGAAACAACCCGAGCCCTGTTCCTTGTCCGGCCGTTTTCGTGCTGAAAAACGGATCGAAGATGCGATCAATGTTCGCGCTCGGTATACCCGGACCATTGTCAGCCACCGAGATTTTTACCCACTGCTGCCCTTCCATCTCGACCATGGATGTCTGCACCCGGACCGTTCCTGCCGAGCCGCGCATGCTGACGGCGTCAATGGCGTTATTGATCAGATTGAGCAAGACCGTTTCCAGCCGGTCTCGATCGCCCGCCACAGACGGCAGTGAATGAGCCAGTGACGATTCCAGGTGAACGGACAGGGCTGAGATCCGTTCCCCCGCCAGGACGAGACAGCTCCGGACGATCGCATTCATATCGATCGGCTTCAGCGCGGACACCGTTCCGCGCGAGAAAGTCAGGATGCTTTTGGTGACACGGGAGATGCGTTCGGCATGGGAACGGATGGTCATCAAATCACGCCCCAGTTCCTCTGACAGCGGTAATCGCACCGCATCGGCTTCCATGCATTCAATGCGATTGAGAATGATGCCCAACGGGTTATTGATTTCATGCGCAATGCCGCTCGCGACCTTGCCCAATGACGCCAGGCGTTCAGCGAGTTCCAAACTTTGCATGTGCTTCGTAATTTCCTGTGTTTTTTCCTCAACCCGCCGAGCGAGATCCTGATTGAGGCCTTCGAGTTCTGCGCGGGAGGCCTTCAGCCTATCGGCCATCCGGTGGACGGCGGCGGAGAGATCTTCAAACTCATCCCCGGTCTTGATATTGATCGGCTGGTCGTATGTACCCTGGCTGATCGCTTCCACCCCGCTGTGCAACAATTGGATGGGGCGCGCGATGCGGGTCGCGACATAGCGGCCCATGGCCCCCAAGAGGCCGAGCATCACCAGACCGATGGCAGCCAGATTTCTCACCTGGTCGTGAATCGGCGCATAGCTTTCACTCGGATGTTGCCTGACAAAGATGTGCCAGGAATTGTCAGGCAGTTGAAGCCCGTTCACCGGAGCGTATCCGACTACGGTGTTGGAGGCGCCATGACCATCGTCCTCTGCCACGGCCCAGCCCGGATCGGAGGACACGATCATGGCCATCAGCTGACTGGGAATACGATGGGCATCGCGCGCGAGAATCGGACAAACCAACGGTTGGCCCGCCGCATCAAAGAGCATCGCGTGGCCCGTTTGGCCGATCTGGATCTGGGCAATCATGGCAAATAGACTGTCAAAACGGTACGACGCGATGACTGCCCCGATCATCTGCTGCTGCCGGTCGTCAAGAATGGGAACCGCAATATCGAGCGTTTCATCGGAGGCTCTGAATGCCCCCTCTTCCGCGGGAATTCGCCCGCTGAGATACAGCTGGTCCCCCCCTGCGCCCAAAAGGGTCCACCAGGACTCGTTCCCGAAAAAATATTTGTCCGGCTCGGAACTGGCCGCAACCAGCGCTCCATGTCGGTCCAGAATCATGAGTCCGATCACTTTGTCGCCGTCGCGGATCTTGGTTTCGAGGAGAAAGCGGGAGAGTTCGCCATTCAACAGGGAAGCGGCATGGTCTCCGCCTTGTTCCCAGAGCAGGGTCCGGTGGCCGATCAAGAGCCTCGCGCCTTCCTGATCGGGAGGATAGTCCGAGTTGGCCACTTGAACAGGCAAGCGCACACGTAATGGCGCAGAGGCCAACAGCCTGGCATTGCGTACCTCCC
>JARDZZ010000092.1 GCA_029240595.1 Nitrospira sp.
GTGGAAGCGCAACGGTGTCTGTGTAACAACGGGCAGATAGACTCACTCTTCGCACAGTGCGACCTGTGCAGAATCGCTCGATTTTGCATTCCGTCAGTTATCTAACAAGCGGAAATCTTTCAGTCTCACCTACCGGCATCTGACTTGCTCCTCCTTATAAGCAAACCATTCAAGGGAGATCCGACGTGCGTATCTTCTTCAACCGTTGCGGGGACAGAGAGGTGCTTCTCGCCCTCATGGCCCTTGTGGGAGCGATAGTGGTCGTGATTAATAGCTGACGGGTCAGGCTTGTGCTTCCAGCCGTCAGACTCCGCCGGCATGGGCGAGATGTCATGGTTTGACCCTACGTCCTCCCTCACCGATTCCCTCGACTTGCCTTCCGACATCAGGCTTTTCCCGCCCCCTTCTCTAGGCGTACCATCTTCTTTTATGGCTGATCAGGAGTCACAGCTGACGCCAGGCACATTGCACGCCTCCCTGTTGGAACGTACGGCCACAGCCCGCCGGGGCGGCGCTATACAATTCCTGCCCACGACTCTTGAAGTGATTGAGCAGGACAGTATCCCATTCCAAGTGCGTGTGCTGGAGTCGCCCGCTACGAAAGCGATCGCCGAAGCCTCTCGATTGCCGATCACTCCGTTTCCATATGATCAGGACCTCTTTGTTGCATCAATTTCGGCGACCCACATCGCCCTCCTGAACAAATTCAGCGTGTTCGAACACCATCTGTTGATCGCCACCAATGCGTTCGAAGGTCAACGATGTCAGCTCACGCAAAAAGACTGTGAAGCCCTCCTCATCGGCCTCACTGAGATGGATGCCCTCGCCTGCTACAACGCGGGACAGGTAGCGGGAGCGAGCAAGTCGCACAAACATCTCCAATTGGTGCCGCTCGACGCCGCAATCGCTCCGCTACCCCTGGAGCCACTTTTACGCTTCGCTCAAACCGACCACATGATCGGTACCGTCCCACGCTTGCCTTTCCGCCATGCCTTTGCGCCAATGGATCCTGACTGGACCAATCCCGGAAAGGATAGCGGCGCTTCCTTACATGCCTGTTACCGCAAATTGCTGCACGCAGCCGGCCTCTCCGTCGACGCAAGCTCGGGCAGTCATGAGCTGACCGCTCCGTATAATCTGCTCATGACTCGGCGGTGGATGTTAGTCGTGCCACGGTCGCAGGAATGCTTCGAGGGCATTTCCGTGAATGCCTTAGGGTTTGCGGGGGCGTTCCTCGCCAAGGACACATCGCAACTCGAGACGCTGCGGAGGTCGGGTCCGATGACCGCCCTTCACCATGTCACAGTTTAGGAAGCAGCAGAACTGAACTGTCGGGACGCCAAGATTGGAGGATTCCCAACCTGTTCTGCTTCATGACCAGCCTCACCTTTCTGCCTGGATGCATGGCGACAGTCCACGCTGTGGTTAACGCCGACCTTCGTGATGGATACCTCTCGTCTTTTCAACTACACTTTCTGCCTATGACACTCATCGCCCTGTTGCACCCGGTTGAATCGATGCTGCTGTGAACGATCAACGCCGACACACCCGCATCATCGTGACTCACTACGGCGGGCCTGATGCCCTTCAGCTACTCGAAGAAGATCGCCCCGAGCCGAAGGACGGTGAAGTGCGGGTGAGAGTGCTGGCCGCAGGCGTGTCCTTGCCCGACGTCATGATGCGGGAGGGCATTCACCCCGAGACGCCCACGCTGCCTTTTACGCCAGGATGGGATTTGGTCGGCGTCGTTGACCAGCTCGGCAACGGCATCTCTACGTTGGAAAGAGGCCAGATCGTGGCCGCGCTGCCGATCAACGGCGCATACGCCGAGTTCGTCTGCTTGCCGCAACGCGAATTGGTTCCTGTGCCTTCGGGATTAGACGCTGCCGAGGCTGTCAGCCTCGTGCTGAATTATGTGACTGCGTATCAAATGCTGCATGGCTCCGCGAACATCAGACCAGGCCAGCGGGTATTGATTCACGGCGCGGCAGGCGGAGTCGGCTCGGCGCTCTTGCAGCTTGGTCGTCTCGCGCGGCTGCAGATGTACGGGACGTGTTCTTCGCATGGGGCATCGACCGTTTCCAGCCTCGGCGGTATACCAATAGATTACCAACATCAGGACTTCGTGACGGAGATTCGCCGGTTCACGAACGAGGGCGTGGACGTCGTCTTCGACGGCATCGGTGGCACGCACATCTGGCGTTCCCGCAAGGCCCTACGTTCCGGCGGGACAGTCGTGGCCTATGGCATTACCTCGTCGCTTCATGGAGGGCGATTAACATCAGGCCGTTCACGAGGTCGCCATCGCTTTCGTGCGGTCGCTATCTTCGGCTTGTACATTGCCGCTGGCTGGCTTCTGCCGGGCCGGAAACGCGTGGTCCCCTACAGCATACAGTGGCTCAAACGGCTCCGGCCCGGGCTGTTTCGGGAGAATCTGATCGCCTTGTTTGACCTCCTTCACCAACAGAAGATCAGACCACTTATCGCCAAGCGGTTTCCGCTTGTTGAGGCCAGACACGCGCACGAGTTGCTCGAGAAGGGAGGCGTGACCGGCAAAATTGTGCTCGTGTCCAATGGGTCCGCGAGCTCTGAGCAGAACGAGTAGACATGACGAGCCGATCTGTGCGCACAGCGTTATTGCTTTTTTTCAGTGCGGTCATTGCGGCACTGGGAACGGCGACGTACATCTACCAGACAGATATTCAAGAAGCGCGCGCCCGCGTCGCGACTGGCAGCAGCCTTGCTCATACCTCTTGTGGGCCGATTGAATACGCCGTGACAGGAGACGGTCCACCTGTGTTGGTCGTGCATGGCGCCGGTGGGGGATTCGACCAAGGATTGGACTTCGGTGCGCCGCTGGCCAAGTTGGGGCTTCGCATCATCGCGATGTCGCGCTTCGGGTACCTGCGCACACCGCTACCGCCAGATGCTTCGCCTGCAGCGCAGGCCGATGCGCATGCTTGCCTGTTGGATGCGCTCGGTATCGAGAAAGTCGCGATAGTCGGCGGCTCTGCCGGCGCCCCATCTTCGATGCAGTTCGCTTTGCGGCATCCTGCCAGATTGACCGCGTTAGTCCTCGTGGTTCCAGCGACTTTTGTTCCCCGACCAGGCAACGGACCAGCCCTGCACACACCGCCTGAAACCCAGTTACTATTCGAGACGGCGTTGAAGTGGGATGTGGTGTTTTGGGCTGTGAGCCGGCTCGCCCCCGATGCCGTCATCCGTTCAATCCTGGCCACACCGCCAAATCTGGTCAGGGACGCGGCCCCGGAAGAGCAAGCGCGCATACAGCAGGCACTGAAACACATATTACCGATTTCACAACGTCGACAGGGGTTGCTCAACGAGGCGGCCGTGATACCTGCACTCCAGCGCTATGAGCTTGAGAAAATCCACGTTCCAACGTTGACCATCAGTTGTGCTGACGATGCATTCGGAACCTATGACGGCGCGCGCTATACCGCAGAGCATATTCCGGGAGCACGCTTCATCGGCTACGAGACGGGTGGCCATTTGTGGGTGGGTCATCAGCAAGAGATGACGGACGAGATTGCGAGTTTCTTGAAGTCATGATGCGGAGCAAGACGAAAAGGTATCGAGGAACCATTTCCGGCGCGTGACATGGACCAGACTTATTTGCTCGTCTTGCAACCCCACCGAAACAAGGCTGATGACATCCCGCCGACAAGGGCGAAGAAGACCATCGGCTGCCATTTCCCGTGAAGGATACTGAGGGCGGCAAAGGCAACGACCAGGAGCCAGCTTTTGACAAATCTCCACAGACGCGCTTGCACGGGAAGCTCCTCCGCTGTTCCCGACGTCCGACCTACCGCTAGCGAAGCGAGTGCGCCAAGGACAGTCGCGGCATACAGCCACGCCTCTCTTTCAGGCATCATCGAGACAATGAGTCCCAAGGCGATGCCGAACGGGGTCCATGCAATCAGTCGGTAAGAGTGTGTCCGCGCGTGCACCGGCTGCTTACTGTTTACTTAACGGAAAGCTGATGACCAGTCCTCCCATGACGTCACCGACCTTAAAATCTTTCTTCGGACTGCTGGGATGCGTGTTGTGACATTCAACGCACGCCGACGTGACGGCAATGTCGGCATAGACCGCTTCAAAGACCTGTTCCGCGCTGGCAGGTACAGTACTTGCGCTGGAATACGGTCGATTGGGACGGGCCTGCACTTCCTTCAGACCCCGCCGCTCGAATTCGGTGCCTGCCGCATTAGCCTTATTGATCGGCCATTGACTGATCAAGCGGTAGCGGACATTCGGCCCGGTCAATTCGGCGATCTCGCTCGTCTCTCGCACCAGCTGTACGGGTAACGGCAGCGAATGCGTCGTCCGCCAGTTTTCCGAGACATCGACAATACGCTCTTGGCGAAGCCGATTGGCGATGTGAATGGTGTAAAAATGGCGGTGGGCCATGATGACGGCGCGCAAATAGTCGGCCACGGTTTCGGGAGGCACACCTACCGACCCTGATTGTTTCTCAACGGCGAAGATCCCCGGCGCACCCAGCGCCGCCATCGTTGTCATCACGGCAATCCACATCACAGTTTTCCGCGTCATGATGCCCTCTCTTTCCTCTCGATAAAGATGTGACTCACCGGTGAAGGAACCGAGTCAAATCCGTATTTCACCAGCAGTTTTTGTATGCGAGGCGTCATCAAAAAAGAAGAAAACTGCTCCGCAGTCGAGCGCAACGCAGGTCGACAGGTTGAGGCGACCGCTTGCCCGAACTGAACCGGCACCAACACGCCGAAGGGGTCTTCGTCGCTGATGCGGACATTGCCGCTGTTGATCGAATCGACACGATAGACCAGGCCGACATCAGACTTCCCCCTGCGAATCAGATCCATAATGTCCTCGCTGTGCGGGGCATAGACCACGTTGGGCCGGTTTTTATACGTCGGATAGATTTTTGATAAGGCCCGGGCCGATGCCTCTCCTAATGAAGAGGTGTGAGGATCACCGAGCGCGATGCGGGTGCTCCGGCTGTTCAGCGCATCGCGAAGAGACATATGCGTGGCTTGAGAATCCGACGACATGACAAGCACAAGAGAAGTCTGCGCGTAAATCCGAGGACGCCCGTTAAGCGTCAGTCCCTTCTTATGCAAATACTCGGCTTCTTCAATGCCCGCCGATAAAAAGACATCGATGGGGGCACCTTTTTCGATTTGTCGAAGCAGCGTTTTCGATGGGGTATACACGATGTTCACCGGAGCGCCGTATTCGCGCTCGAACATCGGCAGGATCTCGCTGAACGCTGGTCTTAAGCTGGGTGGTGCCCCAACTGACAGCGGCTCAGCCTGTAACGGCTCGCAGATACCCACGATGGCTGCCAATCCTGCGATCGCCGCTTTCAACGCTCGACTCTCCAACTCTGAACCTCCCAATCTGCTGGATGCGCCCTGCACGCAGGATTGTTTAGGCGCCTGACGGCACGTGGCGGTCTGCCGTCTATGGAGCAAGATACCGCAAGGATTAGCGGTCTTCAATGCATCACCCGCGCGGAGAGCCAGGAGAAAGCGGCTCAAACTTGATTTCGGTCACCCGTGCCTTTATCGTTCGGCGCAATAGTGAGGCGATGACAGATAACCGATCAATCCTCGTGACAGGAGCAGCCGGTCGCCTGGGGGCAGTCGGCCGAACCGTCGCCGAGCTCCTCCTTGACCGCGGCCTTCCGGTTCGCGCCATGGTCCGTCGTGAGGACGACCGGGCAGCGGCCTTGCGAGCGGCCGGCGCCGAGGTGGTGCTCGGAGACCTCTTAGAACCGGCCGACGTCTATCGGGTCGTCAACGGCTGTCGTCGAATCTACTTCGGCATGTCGCTGTCGCCCGGCTACCTTGAGGCCACCATGACCATGGCGGCGGTCGCACGTGAAGTCGAGGTGGAAGCCCTGGTCAATATGTCCCAGATGACCGTCTCCCAGATGAGTATTCAACAGACCACCACGAGCCCTCAGCAACGGCAACACTTTCTCAGTGAGCAGGCGCTGGCGTGGTCCGGCCTCCAGGTCGTCACGATCAGGCCGACGGTCTTCCTCGAAGGCTTCTTCCTCCCGCTCACCAGTCCCTCGGTCCGCGATCGAGGCCGCATTGAACTGCCGTTCGGGCAAGGCAAAACCTCTCCGGTTGCGACGGCTGATGTCGCGCGGGTCATCGCCGCCGTCCTCGCCGACCCGATTCCACATCTGGGCCGAATCTACGAACTCACCGGTCCGTGCTCGCAGGATATGCATGGGGTCGCGAGGGAATATTCGGACGCGCTTAACCGTGAAGTCGTGTACTCGGACATTCCCCCCGCGGATTGGGAACGGGAGTTGAAACAGACCGGATTGCCGGAGCACCTCATCCGGCATCTGCTGACGATGGCTGACTTAAACCGAGCGGGTCGGTATGACCGGATGTCGGACGGCGTCGAGCGAATGACTGGCCGACCGGCAATGAGCATACGGGAATTTGTGTCGCTTCACGCGGATGCCTTCGGCGGTCGTCGATAATGGTTTTCGGTCACGCCGAAGCTGGCATCGCTCCAGGCGGCGCGTTCGCTCCGCCCCGTGACATGGTACATGGGCAGGCGAAAGTTGAGCGAGGAGATGGCGCCCCGCTACGCATCTCAATGTCCAGGCTGGAATAACTCCACTGGGTTCCCCGATGGGTCGTCGAGAATGATCTGCGCGCCACCTGGCCCGGTCACAATCTCCTCCATGCGGAAGGAGACCCCCGCGCCGCGCAGCCGCGCAACTTCCTCAGCGATATTGGTCACCTCTAGATGCACACGGTTCCAGCCGCCTGGGACCTGCTGGCGGCCGTCTGTCAATGGCCGCTTTCCCGAGCTGCCGTCACCGCTCAGCAAGAGGCGCACTCCGTCCCGTACGACTGCTGCGAAGGCGGGGGAGGCGTCCCGCTCCACCGTGAAACCAAGGAGCGTCGTATAGAAACGCATCGCAGCTGGAACATCATCAATGATGTAACGAACGCTGACCCTGGACATCGCCACTTCCTCCTGCAGGTTGCCTTTAGCCAACCCGCCTTACTTCATGTACTATGACCCTTTCCTGCGTATGTAGCCCTAAACATGGCATCGCCAGAGACAATGATGGATCCTTTCAGAATCGTTCCCCTGATCAAAACGATGTGGGAATTGAGCAGTTCCCTCATTGGCATGCACCGCGAGCGGGACATTGCCATTTTTCACAAGTTGGATAGCATACTCGATGAATCACGCGTCAAGAACATTTTGGACTATAGCTTCTTTACTGAATGCCTCCGTGTTGAAGAAAGAGAACTGCTGTATAAGTTCGAAGATGCCCTCCAGCGTGTGGAGAACCGGTATCTGCACCCGGTCATTCAGGTTCGGGCAACAGCACTTGCTCGGGAAATGTCTGAGTTGTTGCGCACTGTCGGTGCGACGTTCCGCTCAGACGACGGAGAGAGCTATCGCTTTCACCCTGATCCGATAGATCCCACCGCCTACGATCGGGAATGGGATAAATTGCACGACCAAGTTGAAAAAACATCGAAAGCGTATAGGACGTATCGCCAAGCGGTCAAGAAGCGACTCCAGGTGTAATTGGACGATAGGGTTCCCATGGATCAGCCTCTCCCCGCGACGAGGAATGGCTTCGCGGTGCTGCCCCTCGGAGATGCGGCCGTGACCGTGGAGTTTGGCCGCACGATCGAGCCAAGCCTTAACGAGCACGCCCTCGCTTTCGCAGAGACGGTGCGTATCCAGCGATGGGAAGGCGTGATTGACATTGTGCCGGCGTATGCCTCTGTCACGATTCACGTCGATCCATTTCGACTGCCTGTTTCCACCCTCTCTGCACGGCTCCATGATCTTTCTTACGATGGAAAGCGGCCCCTAGCCGGTCTGACTCATCGCATCCCTGTATTGTATGGAGATAAATGGGGCCCTGATCTTCACGATGTCGCCGCCTTCGCCAGACAATCACCAGCCGAGACAATCCGGTTGCATCACGCGACCCATTACAGGGTGTATATGCTGGGATTCAGCCCGGGATTTCCGTACATGGGAGTGGTCCCGGCATCTATTGCCATGCCCCGCCTGCCCACGCCTCGTGCCATTGTGCCCCCCGGTTCTGTGGGTATTGCGGAATCGCAAACGGGCATCTATCCGACCGCGACTCCCGGCGGGTGGCGGATCATCGGACGCACGCCTGTCAGTCTCTATCGGCCACAGTCCTCATCACCCTTTCTTTTCAGTCCAGGCGACCACGTGCAGTTTTATCCCATCGACGCGGACGAGTTCACCCGGATTTCCAATGCTCCGCCGACTTGATGTGAACAGCGACATGGGCGAGCGCGACACCGCCGAAGGGCTGGCGCTCGACGCGGCATTGATGCCGCTCATTACGTCGGTCAATATCGCCTGCGGTGGGCATGCCGGCAGCCCGGATCTTATGCGCAGGACGGCCTCTGCCGCACAGCAACACGGTGTAACCATCGGAGCCCATCCGGGTTTGCCGGACCGGGAAACGTTTGGACGCGCCGAGCGCCCTGTCAGGGCCAACGAAATCCGCGCGCTCGTGAGTGAGCAGGTCATGGCCTGTGGCCGTGTCCTGCAAACGGAAGGCTTGACGCTGCGGCATGTAAAGCCTCATGGCGCCCTCTATACGATGGCCGCTCGAGATGAGGAGATCGCCGAAGCCATTGTCAGGGGCGTGCGCGACGTTGACGCCTCGCTTTTGTTGTATGCCTTGGCCGGATCGACGTTGGCGCGTGTAGGAAAGGCGGCCGGGCTGGAGGTGATCCAGGAAGGATTTGCCGATCGCGCATACCGAGCCGATGGTGGATTGGTATCGCGACGCGACATAGGAGCGATTATCGAAGATCAAGACCGCGTGCGAGAGCAGGTTCGGCTGTTGCTCAATGAGACCGTCATGACCGTCGAGCGTCGACTGATTCCGATGTCGATTCACAGTCTGTGCCTGCATAGCGATACCCCTCAGGCCCTCGTGCTGGCGCGGCTCATTCGGGAAGAACTTCAACGGAGTGGAATTGAAGTGATGGCTGCCAGTCATGACGACCGCTAAATCGACCTCGATCCGAGTCGTCAAGCCCGGATGGTGCACAACGGTCCAGGATCTCGGGCGTCATGGTTACCAACACTATGGCGTGTCGGTCAGCGGAGCGATGGACCGACTCGGCCTCGTCATCGCCAATCGTCTGGTCAACAATCCGGATGTGGCCGCTGCGCTCGAAATCACCATCGTGGGCCCCGAGTTGGTCTTTGAAGAAGCCGCGGTCCTGGCGATCACGGGCGCAGATCTGTCGCCGGCCATAGACGGCCAAAGCGTCCCGATCTGGACTACGCTGGCCATCCAGGCAGGAAG
>JARDZZ010000093.1 GCA_029240595.1 Nitrospira sp.
ACGCGACTCTCGCCTTCCTGGGGATAGACCGTCACATAGCGAAGCAACTTATCGACAATCTCCGGCGTCATGCCCTTGATCAACCGGATTTCACGGAGCGTTTGCAGCGGAGCGTTGGCCGCCCGATAAGAAGGTCGAAGCGACTGATAATAGACGGTCTCAGCGCCGGCCGCTTCAGGAATGTCGTCGGCATCGACCCAATCGGCAATGGCATCAACGAGATCGGGATTGATTTGCAGCAGATTGAACAGCCGCTTCAGCCTCAGCATTTTCGTCTTCTTGACATTGGGATCGACGCCGGCCGCCAAATCGTTCAGATTTAATTTGCTCCGCTCATCTTCAATCTGAGCCGTCATCAGGCCGTCGCCAATCGCATATTTTTCGATGGGAAAAGCCCACAAGTCGGTCGTCGAATCGTAAGACTGGCCCGTCTGCCTATCTCGCAGATGATCCTGTTGCAACACGGCACGTGCGGCCTGAACCGCAGCCCGGGTGAGCACGGTGGCTTTAAAATTGTCTCGGAAGGCAGCGGCGTCGCGATACTCGCGCCGGGCATCGGTGTCGAATTCGAGGATCAGGGCGACGAGGAGAGCCAGGACGAGGAGTGCGAGGAGCAGAGCAACACCACGTTCGTCATCTCTAGCGATCGAACGAAGGACACCGGCGTCGTGTCTGCTCTGCACAGGGGATCGCCGGCGACCAGCCGAACGGTCAAGATTTGGCATAGGACACGATGCGGAGCGTCGCGTCCAGGTTAATCGGGTTGTCGTATTTGGGCTTGATCTGGAGGTGGTGAACCTGGACATCGTACGGTGCCTGCTCCAGTGCGACCAACAGGCCCAACAGCTGCGGCAATTGGACTCCATCCAACCTGAGGTCCACTGCCGTTTCCTCGTACCCTTGCTGGGTTGTCGCCTGCTGCGGCTGCATCCCGACAATGCGATCCCGAATCTGTACAGAAGCCGCAGCGTCCTCCATAAAGGCCAGAAGAGAGAATTGCCCCTCGCTGGCCGGAAGCCGTTGCTCCAACTTGGTGATCCGGGCTTGTTTTGCGGCATACTCGGATGCCAGCGCCGACAATTCGACACGTTCCTTCGATTTTCTGACCGCCTGACGCTCAAGCTTATCGATCCTCGCAAAGAGCGGATCGACGACGAGCAAAAACAGCAGACTCGCCAGCACGACGGCCCCTCCGCTCGCCACCATAATCCGCTCTCGCGAGGCGAGATGCCGCCAGCGTTCCTGAAGGGTAGCGATCATGGCCGTTGCACCGTGTAGGTAAGTCGAAAGACAACTTGGCTCGGGACGGCGCCAACCCGCGTATCTGTGACCGAGACCGCCTGAAACATCTGGTTAGAGGTGAAGGCTTGTTTGATCTTTTCAACGGAATCGAATGAGTTTGTTTCGCCTTCCATGTGAACGGAAGCTCCTTCAACCGTCAACTCGCGAATCGTGAGAGGAATACCGGCAGGAAGCTGCTTCGACAAATCCGACAGATTGACCAGCACGCTAGCACGACTCCGGTCGATGACGGCCAAGCTCTTGTCGAGCTGGGCGACGCGGGAGCGTGCCACGTCGAGTTCCTGGCCAGGCGACCCGCCTTCGCCGAACGATTGCGCAAATTGCGCCTGCAGCGCCTGTTTCAATTGCGTCAGTGTCGACTCCTTGACGTAGACACGAACGGAAAGATCGATGAGGACCAGGACTCCGAGAATCAATCCGCCCCACAGCGCGAGACGCCGATCCTGTTGTGATTCTTTGCTGCGTGCCGCACTCCCGTCCGCGGTGGCAGCAAGATCGAGCGCCACGTCGGAGCCGATGGCCTTGGTCTTCCAGCGCGGACGCACGATTTTTGGATGAATGGCCAGTCCAAAGGCGATCGAGAACGCGCGTGGGCAGTTGGCTCCAAACCCTTGCCGGGGACCGACAGGCGTTAGTCCCAATTCGTGTGCAACGTGACCGCTCAACTCGCGCAGTTTGGAGCCACCGCCGGAGACCCAACAGTGCGAGAGCCGCTGATGCGCCGTTCCTTCGTACGCGTGGAGCGAAACTCGCAGCTCCCTCAGTAAAGGTTCGAGCCACATCTCCAGCTCTTGAACCCCCATCGCGCGCTTGCGCCGTTCGGCCTCGGCAAAGGTACAGGCATAGCGGACGGCTAACGCATGGGTCAGATGATTACCTCCCCAGAGCACCGTCCGAAGCACCACGGGACGGCCGTCATGAATGAGGCATAATGTGGTTTTCGTCGCACCTACATCGATAACGGCCAGGTCGCCAGGGACGTGCGCGCCTTCTTCCTGCAGAAACTTCGTGACCGAGTACAGCGCCATGCCGTCGACCCCGACGGCTGCCGGTTTGAGATCCGCCGTCGCGAGGAACTTGAGATGCTCGGCCACCTTGTCCTTGGGTGCTGCCGTGATGAGCACGTCGGCGCCCTTGGGTTTTTGGGTGTCTCCCCCTGTGACTTTGGCAGG
This sequence comes from Nitrospira sp., assembly GCA_029240595.1. Taxonomy (GTDB): domain Bacteria; phylum Nitrospirota; class Nitrospiria; order Nitrospirales; family Nitrospiraceae; genus Nitrospira_C. The sequence continues at coordinate 2,475 of JARDZZ010000093.1, forward strand.
CAGCACGACGCTGCCCATGGCGACTTCATCGAGCGCCATCGGTATGAGATTCTCGACTTCAAACGGAACGACCTGTTCCAGTTTTGCGGAGTCACGGAACGGAAACGAGAGGGTACGAATGAAGAGATCCTGGCAGGGGAGCGCCGTCACGATATCGCCGCTGCCGTACAAGCCGTGTTGCCACAAAAAATTCCGCAGGTGTCCGGCAAGACGGGCCGGCTCGGCTTGAACCGGCTTCCCATAGGGCAGCGGCAGATGGAAATACTCGACCGATTCGCGTCCGGACAAGCGCCGCCGGAATCGGACAGCCTTAATGGCGGTCTGCCCAAGATCGAGTCCGACACACTCTGCAACCATGACCTACGCGCGCTCCGGTGAAGAGATTAAGCCTGTATACTACAGGGTTAGCTTGGGATTTGCGACTGATCCTGCAAGTTTGAGAGTCAGAGGGGTTCCCGGGGGAAGGGGAGGAATCGGCAATGTTCCCGCCTTCTGCGCCCAGCCTGCACCCGGTACAACCGTCACCGTGAGCTCCAATCCGCTGGATTGCAACGGTTGCCGAAGCAGGAGACGACCCAGGGCAGTAATGGTCCCATCTGGACCGTCTCCCTTGAAATCGGTCACGTCACAGATGGCGTCATGGCAGCTCAAGGTCGCCGTCACCCGGGTGAACGTCAGAGACGGAACCGTGATCGTCCCAACAGGCAGCCGCTCAAGCGTCAGTTCTTTGATCTCCGCCTTCCAAGAGCCGTTGCCTTTGAAGGCAATACCTTCTTTGCCGCGATTCTCCCATCGCTGTGCGATGTCCGCTTCTAACAGCCCCCTGGTGACATACGGTTTGATGACCGTCGCGAGATCGATGTGCTGAGCGCGGGCCTTGAGAGAAACCGGGCCCTCAAACGACCAGGAGGAGGCAGTGACCGTTCCCGTCGCCTTCGCGGCCTGTCCGCTCCCTGGAAATTGGATGAGCGCCTCGACCGTTTTCTGCCCCATCAGCAGACCCATCACACCGACATTAAGCCGCATCACCTGGATCGGAATGCTGCTTGTCCCCGGCTTGGTCCAGGTCAGGTCGCGCCACTCCACGGCGATGGGAATCCCGGGAGACCACTCGGCCGCACGGATGTCTCCACCGGTCGCTTTGACGAGCTCCGACAACACTCTCGCTTGCAGGGTACCGAAGGGGAAGGTGACGAACATGAATACGGCAAAGGTAGCGAGTCCGCCCAACACCCAGGCAACGGGTTCTTTTTTCAACGCAATCGTCGGCGTCCAGGACAGGCGAGCCATCACGATTTCATTCCAATCGGCACCCATTGACGGAAGGTGCGCACCTCATCATTGTCCTCCAGCAACATCAATTCAATCAGCATGGCCGCTGGGGGAGCGGTTTTCGAACGACCGTCCCACTCGTCCAGCCAGGCATTGGCCATTGAGTCGTAATACCGGAGGTTGAAACCTTTCACGAGTTTCGCCAGCTCGGATTGATCGATCGTCTCGTCCGTCATGCCGTACAGATTGCGTCTGATGAAGCGGAGCAGGCGATCGTTCTCCCTCGTATAGACGATTCGGACCATCTCGCTTTCCTGCCCAGCATTTCCGGCGTGGAATTGACTCAACGTGAGGAAGACCACCGTATCGGCAGGCTGTCCGTCCTGAGTCGCGTTGACTCCCACCATGGGTGCGAGAGGATTGGCCACTGCCGCAGTGAGTTCTTCCATCATGATTCGCAAGGTGCTTCGTAACAGTTGTTCCCGGGCAGCCGCGTTGCGGGCGCCATCAATCGCCGCGGCGCTCACATGCAATGAGCCGAAGACCATGGCAGCGATCACCGCCACGAGCGCCGTCGCCAATAACACTTCGACAAGGGTGAAGCCCTCGTCAAAACCCGGTCGTTGGCGCAAAGACATAGGTACTGGCCTCGAGTACTTCATCGGCAGCCCCTTGCTCCCAAAGAATTTGAATTTTCACTTCCCGAACCGATGGCAACGGTGTCGACGTGATGAGGCGTTTCCAGCGGAACCGTTGGGCACGATTGGCGATGTCGCCAGGTACCTGGTACCCCGGCGGCGGGTTTCGAAAATCACCGGTGGTTTCCCCGATGGGGTAGACCGGACTCAATTCCGTTTCGATCAGTTTTTCCTGAGCCAACATCGTCGCGGCGGTGATGTCAGCCGCCCGCGCGTGGAAATCTAAATCCCGATTGCGCAGTCCCAGCAGAACGGGCAGCGCAAACGCCAGAATCGCCATCGCGATCAGCACTTCGAGCAGCGTGAAGCCGTCTGCCTTGGCGGAAGAATGTCGCCTTACATGCTGACGTGGCATGACCATTCCAAACTCAGTTCCTGTCATGCGTTACTTTGGAGCGCCCATGACAGATGCCGGCCTGAGGCCGGGGGTGATCGGCTGGAGCAAGGGGCGGATCCGTTCGAGCATGGCCAGCGGTTTCGGCGGATCGATACGGTGATCCGTGACGCGGATCAGGGCCGTCACCGGTTCCACAAAAATCCCCATCACATTGTTGTTGCTATCGGTCAGATGCACCGTGGCCTGGTCGATGCGGCCGTTCGGGTAGAAAAAGATATCCACACGGCCGGTCTCCTTTCTCGTTGCACCCACTTGGATGTCTGAGAATCGCACGGTCTCCGGAAGACTGAGCGGGTAGGCCCAAATCGGATCTTGTGGAGTCTTTTCTTCATTGCCATCAAGCACCATTGGCCAGTACATCCCGCGATCGATGTCGACGTACAATCGCACCGTCTTTTGCGTCGTCATCGACAAGTCTTGAAGCGTTTTCAAAGATCCGACCCATTTTCTTCCGACACTGCCGAGATTTTGTCCGATCGATACTTTGGGAATCACCAGACTGAGCATCCCAGTCAACAAGAACAGCACCATGACAATTTCAAGCAGCGTGAAACCGCTTGCATCGATCAGTCTGCGGGACTTCCCGATGGAAGCCGAACCGAGCGCAGGCTCGCTTTTCTCACCCCTGACCAGCTCGAACCTGGCTTTCGGCTCCACGATCCTAATCCTTCTCCATATTCCAATTCGTGATATCGGCGTTGACGCCTTCTCCGCCGGCTTCGCCGTCCGTCGCGTACGACGTGATTTCATAATCGGCCTTGATCTGCCCATACTGCCCCTGCTGAACAGGCGCCGGGCTCAGATACTTGTATGGATTCCCCCAGGGATCTTCGGGAATACTGGGCAGGTACCCACCGAGCTTCCATTTTTTCGGCACGACACCAACCGAAGGTTTCTCGACCAAGGCCTTGAGACCTTGCTCGGTCGACGGATAGACACCATTGTCGAGTTTGTACAGCTGGAGTGCACCTTCAATATTACGGATCTGGACCTTCGCAGCCGTCCGCTTCGCATCGTCCGTTCGTCCCATAATCCGTGGCACCACCAGTGCGGCGAGGATGGCGAGAATCGCCACGACGACCATGATTTCGATGAACGTGAAGCCGCGCTCCGATCGGAACACTGCTGTGCCGACCTGTACCGTGTGTGTCTGTGCGCGCACCGATACCTCCTTGGGTAGCAACGGTTACCGGACCATTTGTCCCATTTCAAAGATGGGGAGCAAGATCGCGACGACGATGAACAGCACAACGACGCCCATGACGACGATCATGATGGGCTCGAGCAGCGACGTAAAGCGCGTAATGACGCGATCCACTTCGCCGTCATAGATCTGCCCGATGCGCCGCAGCATCTCTTCCATTTCTCCGCTCTTTTCACCGACGGCAATCATGTGGGTGACCAGTGGAGGAAACTGGCCGCTGCGTTTCAGGGGTTCTGCGATCGTTTCCCCCTCACGGATGTTCTGCCGGGCCTCTTCGACGGCTTGTTCGAGCACGCGGTTGTTCATGACCCGTCTCGATACATCGAGCGCCTCTAATAATTGCACGCCGCTCGATAGCATCGTGGCCAACGTACTGGCCAACCGCGAAATTGAGACCATTCGCGCCACCTGACCGATCAATGGAAGCTGAAGTAGCAGCCGGTCGGCGAGGACACGGCCCGTCTCCGTCTTTTTGAACCGGCGTAGTCCCCAGACACCTATCAGGATCCCTGCGAGCAGGACCATCCAGTAGTCGGAGCAAAATTGACTAATTTCCATCAGCACAATAGTCGGCCAGGGCAGGGCTTGTTTGGAATGGGCGAAGACAGCGGTGATCTTCGGGACGACGAACGTCACGAGAAAGAACAAGACCAGGGTCCCGACCACCAGCATGATCGCCGGATAGAGGATCGCATTGGTCACTTTGTTCTTGAGAGCCAGTTGCTTCTCAAGGAACTCTGCCAACCGGAACAAAATTTGATCCAGAGCTCCGCTGGCTTCCCCGGCCCGCACCATATGGACATAGATGGAAGAAAAATCTCTGGGGTACCGCTCGAGCACGACGCTGTACGATGCCCCGCCGCGTATCGCTTCCCGGACGTCCGCGAGGAGACCCTTCACTCCTTTCCTCTCGGTCTGGTCCATGAGCACGCCCAAGGCATCGACGAGCGGCAGACCCGCAACCAGCAGAGTGGCAAGTTGCCTGGTCATCAAGGCTACGTCGGTCACGGTCAGCACGGGGGACCGGGCGACACCGGCGCTCAACCCTGAAGAGGAGCGGGGTATGACCGTCTTGGTCGCGCCTTCCTGCTCCGCCATTTCGGTAGGGAAGACGCCGTCTTTCCGCAGCTTGAGTCGGGCGACTTTCGGGCTTTCGGCATCAACAATGCCGGTAGCAGAAGCGCCGTCCGCTTTGTACCCCCGGTATTGATAGACCGGCATCCGCTAGACCTCGACCTCTTGTTGCGTCATGCGCATGACCTCTTCGGTCGTCGTAATGCCGGCAAAAATCTTCTCCGCGGCTTCTTCCTTGAGGAGGATCATGCCCTTCGAGACCGCCGCCTGTCTGATGGCGGCAGCATCCGCCTTGTTGCCGATCAACCGGCGCACTTCGTCGTCCAGGACGAGCAGTTCATGGATCCCGGTCCGCCCCCGATACCCGGTTTGCGTGCAGGCAGGACAGCCGGTGCCACGATAAAACGTCGGCTTCATCTTTCCGGGAACCACGCCCAGCCTGATGAGTTCTTCATCGTCCGGGTGATAGGCCTGCTTGCAGTCCGGACAGACTTTTCGGATCAACCGCTGAGCCAGGACCGCCACCACCGAGGAGGCGACAAGGAACGGCTCGATACCCATGTCGATCAGGCGGGTGGCCGCGCTTGCGGCATCATTGGTATGCAGCGTGGAGAAGACCAAGTGGCCCGTCAGAGACGCATGAATGGCGATCTCGGCCGTTTCTCGGTCGCGGATTTCGCCGATCATGATGACGTCAGGATCCTGCCGGAGAATTGATCGCAGCCCGGCCGCAAACGTCAGATTGATCTTGGGATTGACCTGCATCTGGCCGATGCCGACCAGTTGGTATTCGACCGGGTCTTCGACCGTGATGATGTTCTTGTCTGGCGCGTTGATTTCGCTCAAGGCCGCATACAGGGTCGTGGTTTTGCCGCTGCCCGTCGGTCCTGTAACGAGGAGGATTCCATGTGTGAGGCGAATGAGTTGTTGAATCGTGCGAAGCCGGTCTGGCGAGAAGCCCATTTCTGATAAGTTGAGCAATCGATTTTCCTTTTCAAGCAGGCGCAACACGACGCGCTCGCCGTGCGATGTCGGCAGCACCGACACGCGGAGGTCCACATCTTTTCCGGCCGTCCGGATGGCAAAGCGGCCGTCCTGAGGCAACCGCTTTTCCGCAATATTCAAGCCTGCCATGATTTTGAGACGCGCGATGATGCTCGACTGCAGATGCTTTGGCGGCGTGAGAATGGGATAGAGCACGCCGTCGATGCGATAGCGAACGACCAGTCCACGTTCAAACGATTCGAAATGGATGTCACTCGCTCGCTGCCGGACCGCCTGGAACAGCACCGAGTTCACCAACCGAATGATCGGCGCTTCGTCCGTCGCATCAAGCAGGTCCTGGGGTTCGTCCAGCTCATGGGCGATTTTGTCGAGATTTTCGCTGGCTGCAATGTCCTCCATCACCTGTTCCGCACCGGTGGGACTCGCAGCCTCGTCGTACGCGCGATTGAGACAGGCCATCAGGGACATGGCGCCAGTGAGTACAGGCTTCACGGGCATCCCCAAGAGAAGCCGTAAATCATCAAGAGCGGCAGTCTCCAAGGGATCGATGGTCGCGACGACGATCGCTCCGTCATCCACTCTGAGCGGCAGCACCCGATAGCGGCGCGCAAAATGAATCGGCACCTTTTTGATAAGTTCCTGATCGACTTGCTTGACGTCGAGGTGGGAAAGCCAGGTCATTTCGAACTGCATCGCGAGCGCTTGCAGCAGCAGATCTTCTTCGATCGCTCTGATCTTGATGAGGGCCTCTCCCAGACGCCCTCCCTTGGTCTGTTGGATGTTCAGCGCCTCGAGGAGCTTGGCTTCGGATAAGCCGAACTTTTGCTCCAGAATGGCGCCAAGCAACGGTCTCGTTGGAGTCGTGTGTTTCGCCACCGGTATGCCTGCTGTCTGTCTCTAGGGGATCTCCTATCCCTCTGGATTGCCTACACTCGGGCTAAGTCACCGAAACAACTAAATTACTCCTCTCCGACCGGCTCTGACAAGCTGCTGGCTGACTGGCAGCCAAACCAGGAGATATACCCAGTGAACGAGAGAGAGTCGGAAGGATGTCAGCCGGGCTGACCTTAGCGTATCTCGAACAGCATCGTCGTACGCTGATTGTTCCGTAGGACGTCGAGCTTGACGGATTTTTCGTTGCGAAGTTGTTGGAATAACGAGAGCATTGTGCCGGGATCTTTGATTTCTACGCCGTTCACCTGCTTAAGCACATCTCCATA
>JARDZZ010000014.1 GCA_029240595.1 Nitrospira sp.
GAAGATCGAGAGCTCGTCGGTGGTCATTACGACGATCTATTACGGTGCGAGCGCCGAGACGGTCCGTGGGTTCCTCAGCACGCCGGTCGAGCGAGTGGTCTCCGCGATCGGCGGCGTGGATTATGTCGAGTCCACCAGCCGTGCCGGTGTGAGCACGGTGACGGTGCATCTAAAATTGAACCACAGCAGCACGGCGGCCTTGGCCGAGGTCACGGCACGACTTCAACAAGTACGCGCTGAATTGCCGGCGGAGGCCGAGCCGCCGGTTGTCGAAGTGCAGCGGGCGGATCGTCCCTACGCCTCCTTTTATCTCAGCTTTTCCTCCAGCGAGCGGACAGTGCCCGCCGTCACGGATTGGCTGCTGCGCACGCTGCAGCCGCAACTCTCCACACTGTCCGGCGTGCAGCGCGTGACGATCGAAGGCGGACGCCAGATTGCCATGCGCATTTGGATCGATCCGGACCGGTTGGCAGCATTCAACCTTTCGCCCGGGGACGTGCAGGGAGCGCTTCGCCGGAACAACTATTTGGCCGCCGTCGGTCGAACCAAGGGCAATCTCGTCCAGGTGAATCTGCTCGCCAATACCGACCTCCGTTCGACCCAGGAGTTCGAGGATCTCATTGTGGCTGACCGTGGGGGAGCCATCGTGCGCCTGAAGGATGTCGCGCAGGTCGAGCGTGAAGCCGAAGAAGCTGAAATGGTTGCGAAGTACAACCGGACGGAAGGCGTATATCTCGGTGTCTGGCCGGTTCCCGGCGCGAACGAAATCGAAGTCGCCGGACGGCTGCGAGATGAAATGGAGCGGATAAGACCCACACTACCCGCCGATATCGACATGCGGCTGGTCTGGGACGGCACGATGTTCATGCGGAATGCGTTGACCGAAATTACCAAGACATTGTCGGAAACCATTCTCATCGTTGCACTGGTCGTATTTCTCTTTATGGGTTCCGTGCGTACAGCGCTCGTGCCGCTCGTCGCCATGCCGGTGTCGCTCATCGGAGCGGCGCTCTTTATGTTTGCCTTTGGCTTCAGTCTAAATCTTTTGACACTGCTCGCCATTGTCCTGTCGGTCGGCCTCGTCGTCGACGACGCGATCGTGGTGGTGGAGAACGTGGAGCGGCATGTGCGTCAGGGCAAGAGCCGTATCGAAGCGGCGCTGGCCGGCGCCCGAGAACTAATCGGTCCCATCATTGCGATGACGATCACGCTGGCTACGGTGTATACGCCGATCGGCTTTCAGGGCGGCTTAACCGGGTCGCTGTTTCTCGAATTCGCCATGACCCTGGCGGTGGCGGTCGTATTGTCGGGCGTCGTAGCTGTGACCCTTTCGCCCGTCATGAGCTCACGATTCGTGCACCCGCAAGGGAAGGAAGGCCGAATGTCTGCGCTCGTCAACCGGACGTTCGAGTTGGTGCGCCGCCAGTATGCTCGCTTGCTCGATCGGGCGCTGGACATGCGCTGGGGTATTGTTGCCGGGGCAGTGCTGGTCATGATCGCCGCCTGGCCTCTCTACCTGTTCTCACGACAGGAGCTCGCGCCGGTGGAGGATCAAAGCCATATCAGCTTGTTTTTCGAAGCATCGCCCGATTCCACGGTGGCGGCCACCAATCGCCAGCATCTGCAGATTGTGGATGCCGTCACGGCTTTTCCCGAAACACAATTCACGTGGTCATTGACGACGGCTTGGGGTGGATTCGGGGGTCTGGTGGCCAAGGACTGGCATGAACGGGCGCGCTCGACCGAGCAGATGTACGGTCAGGTCTTCGGCGCAGTGTCGCAGGTGCCGGGGTTACGCGTGTTCCCCCGTTTGGATCCGCCGCTGCCGACGCCGGGCCAGTACGATGTCGAACTGGTGTTGCAGAGCGATGTGCCGGCTCAGCAGATGCTGGAGACGGTAGGTGCGGTGCTGGGCGCGGGGTGGCAGAGCGGGAAATTCCTGTACGTTGATACGGACCTAAAAATCGATCTTCCTGAAGCGCGCGTGGTCCTGGACCGGGAGCGTCTGGCTGATTTAGGGCTCGACCTCGCGGGTGTCGGCCGGGAACTGGGCACGCTCTTGGGCGGTGCCTACGTCAACCGCTTCAACTATTTTGACCGCAGCTACAAAGTTATTCCGCAGATCGGTGACAAAGATCGCGCGACGGTGGAACCGCTCCTCGATCTCAAAATCAAAACGCCCGCCGGTCAACTCGTACCGGTGTCGACCTTCACGCACATCGAAACGAGCACCGGGCCACGCACCCTGAACCGGTTCCAGCAGCGCAACGCGGTGCGGATATTCGGCGGCGTGAAGCCCGGAGTGACCAAAGCTGAAGGTCTCCACATCCTTGAAGCCGCCGCCGCGTCGTCCCAGGGACCGCGCGTCGTTCTTGACTATGCGGGCGAGTCCCGCCAGATCCGCCAGGAAGGCGGTGCCCTCACGGTCACTCTCGGGTTTGCCGTGCTGTTGATTTATCTCGTGCTGGCAGCCCAGTTTCAAAGCTTTCGTGATCCGCTGATCGTCCTGCTCGGCTCTGTCCCCCTGGCGATTTCCGGCGCGCTGGTCTTTAGTTTTCTGGATCTGACGACCATCAATATCTACTCCCAGGTCGGGCTGATCACCCTCGTCGGACTTATTGCGAAGAACGGGATCTTGATCGTCGAATTTGCCAATCAGCTTCAAGGGAGCGGCCTCCCACGCGTCGCGGCGGTGCGCGAGGCGGCGTTGACACGCTTGCGACCGGTGTTGATGACGTCGGCGGCCACCGTCTTCGGTCATCTTCCCCTTGTGCTGGCGTCCGGACCGGGCGCGGCGGCGCGCAACAGCATCGGCATGGTGCTGGTGACCGGCATGACGGTCGGAACGCTGTTCACGCTCTTCGTGGTTCCGGTGTTCTACTCATTGATCGCCGCCGAGCACCAACCGGATGCGTTAGGCGACGCAGAGGTGGAGATGACGGAAGATGATGAGGCATTGCTCGCCGGAGCGAAGGCCTGAGTCTCTATGCAGGAATGAAGGAGAAGATTTCGTATCATGTTGAAGATCACCACCCACGTGTCTGACGATGCAAGCAGAATCACGCTTGAAGGGCGCCTGGCAGGCCCATGGATCGGGGAACTCGAACGTTGCTGGCGTGAGTCGGAGCAATCCGCTGCCGGCCGTCAACTGATCGTCGATTTGACCGGCGTCACGTTTGTTGAACAACAAGGGAAGGCGCTCTTGAGTCGAATGTGTCAGTCGGGAGCCGAGTTGCTCGCCACAGGCTGTTGCATGAGATCAATCGTCGAGGATGCGAAAAACCAGATCGGTAAGTGAAAAAAGAGCAACGAAGGCCGCACTTGCGAAGAAAGTCTGCAGCCCTCTAAGATGCCAACATAGCCACAGGCAGCCGAGGAAACACCCTATGTTGCGACCCATCGACTTGACAGCGGCGCAAACGGCCAATCGAATACACCCGCTTCTGACATCGGCGTTACTCGTCTTCCTGGCGACGGCGAGCCTCGCCGGGTGCAAGCAGGACGCAGGCTCTGCTCCTGCTCCCCAGATGCCTCAAGTTGAAGTGGTCACGGCGGCGACCACGACGGTTCCTGACGAGCCGGAATTCATCGGCCAGGCGGAAGCTTCTCGTCCGGTCGAGATTCGATCGCAAGTGACGGGCTTGATCAAAGCGGTGTTGTATCAGGAAGGCCGGGACGTCAAAAAGGGCGATCGTCTGTACCAGATCGATCCCGTTCCGTTTCAAGCTGCGGCGGCCAGTGCCAAGGCAAAGATCGCTCAGGCCGAAGCCAAAGTCGTCCAGGCCAAGCAGGATCTGGCGCGCGTCAAACCGCTGTTGAGCGAACAGGCGGTCAGCCAGAAGGACGTGGATGATGCGGTGGCGGAAGACCTTGCCGCCAAGGCCGCCTTGCAGGGAGCGAAGGCGGATCTCATTAAAGCGCAGTTCGACTTGGATAATACATTGATTCGGGCGCCCATCGACGGGTTGATCGAACGTACCCGCTATTATGAGGGCCGGCTCGTATCGGCACAAACTGATTTACTGACCATGGTGCACCGGGTCGATCCCATGTATGTCGTGGTGAGCATTCCCGAAAGCTTCATCTTGAAGCGCCGGCGCGACATCGAAGCCAAGAGAATCGAGCACCCGGGTGTCTACCAGCTTCGAGGCGAAGTCATGCTCTTGGACGGCTCTACCTATCCGCATGAAGGCGTGCTGGATCTGATGGAACCGGGTCTCCGTACGGAAACGGGGGCACGCGTCGTCCGTATCACGATTCCCAATCCCAAGCGGGAGCTCTTGCCGGGACAATTCGTCAAAGTGAAATTTAAGGGTGACGTCAAACCGAATGTCGTTTTGATCCCCCAACGCGCGGTGCTTCAAGGGCCGCAGGGACCGTTCGTCTATGTGGTGGGGCCCGACGACCACATTGAATTACGACCCGTCCAGGCCTCGGTCTGGCAGGGTGATCAATGGCTCATCGATCAAGGCATTAAAGCCGGCGACCGCGTGGTGGTGAACGGGTTGATGAAAATCGGTCCGGGTGCACCGGTCAAGGCTGTCCCTCTAGGCGAAGCCCCGCCACCGGCAGCGTCTCCTTCCGAGCCGCCGAAGCAAGGGTGACGCGTGACCTCCCACGTCTTCATTGATCGGCCGATCATGGCCTCGGTCGTGTCTCTCGTGATCGTGGTCATGGGGCTGCTGTCCGTTCAATTTCTGCCTGTCGCGCAGTTTCCAGAAATCACTCCTCCCGTCGTGCAAATCGACGCCGACTATCCCGGTGCCAGCGCCGAGGTCGTCGCCGACTCGGTCGCCCGCCCGATTGAAGTGCAGTTGCCCGGCATCGACAACCTCGTGTATTTCGATTCCACAAGCAGCAACGATGGGCACGTCACGATCAAACTGACCTTTGAAATCGGGACCGATCCCGACATCGCCCAAGTCCAAACGCAGAACCGGGAAAAGCTGGCGGAGCCGCAATTGCCGACGGAGGTCATCCGTCAAGGCGTGTCCGTCAAAAAAATGTCCCCGGATCTGGTCGCGGTTATCGCGCTTAAGTCGACGGACAAAAACCATGACGCCGTGTTTTTATCGAACTATGCCATTCTGCGATTGGTGGATAATCTCCGTCGGGTCAAGGGTGTCGGCGATGCCATGGTGTTCGGCCAGCAGAACTACAGCATGCGCATCATCCTCAATCCGCTGATGATGGCGCGGTTGAGTCTGACTCCGACGGACATAGCGGCGATCATCCGGGAGCAAAACCGCGATTATCCCGCCGGCACGATCGGACGCGAGCCAGCCCTCAAAGGCACGGAGTTGACGATTCCTGTCATCACCAAAGGACGATTGACGGAGATCAAGGATTTCGAAGAACTCATCGTCCGGGCGCTGCCGGATGGGTCCAACGTCAGGTTGAAGGACGTCGCACAGATCGAGCTTGGCGCCCAATCCTACGCGTTGGAAGGACGCTGGAACAGCAGCCCGACGACCTTCCTCCTGACCTTCCTGGCGCCGGGCGCCAATGCGCTGGATACGGTGAGGCGGACTCGTGCCGAAATGGATGAGATGGCCAAGAACTTCCCCGCCGGCGTGTCGTATGACATTCCTTATGACACCACCAAGTTCATTGAAGTGTCGATCAATGAAGTGGTCAAAACGCTCGTGGAAGCCATGATCCTCGTGGTGTTCGTCGTCTACGTATTCTTGCAGAGCTGGCGAGCCACCATTATACCGACAGTGGCCGTGCCCGTGTCGCTGATCGGCACCTTTGCCGGTCTCTATGCGCTCGGTTTCTCGATCAACACGATCACCTTATTTGGAATGGTATTGGCGATCGGTATCGTGGTCGACGACGCCATCGTCGTCGTGGAAAACGTCGAGCGGCATATGCGGGAAGACCGCGTCTCGCCGAAGGAGGCGGCAAAACGGGCCATGAACGAGGTCACGGCGCCCGTCATCGCAATTGTGTTGGTCCTCGTCTCCGTCTTTGTGCCGGTTGGATTCATCGGCGGCATCACCGGTGCCCTCTACAAACAGTTCGCGGCGACGATTGCGATTTCGGTCACGGTGTCCGGCTTTGTCGCACTCACGCTCAGCCCAGCGCTCTGTGCGATGGTGCTGGTGCCGCGGCCTGAAGGACGCGGCGGGTTTTGGGCTTTGTTCGATCGAATATTTGGCCGCACCCAACATGGCTATACGAGCATGGTGGCAAAGATGGTCGCACGGCCGGTACGGGTCATGCTGGTCTTCGGGGTCGTCCTCCTTTTGGCGTACGGCATGTTTGCCACGCTGCCACGGAGTTTCTTGCCGGAAGAAGACCAAGGCTATTTTATTGTGGTCGTCCAGCTCCCCGATGGGGCGTCGAAACAACGGACTGATGCCGTGCTTGACCGGATCGAACGATTCTTTCAAGGGAATCCAGCGGTGCACTCTACTGACGCCCTCTCGGGGCAAAACTTCGTCTTCGGGACACGAGGTCCCAATGCCGCAACGATGTTCGTCCCCCTCCATCTGTGGGATGAACGCAAGCAACCGCAGTCGCACGTCCAGGCGCTCATCGGCATGGCCTATGGCGAGTTCGCCAAAATTCCGGAAGCGCTCTTGCTGGCATTCAACGCACCATCCTTACGTGGCGTGGGCGTGGTCGGCGGATTTTCCGCGCAGCTACAGGACCCCAGCGGCGGAGACTTCAAGAAGTTCGCTGCCGTGGCTCAGGAATTCGTGGAGCGCGCCAAGAAGGAACCGGCGATCGGGCAGGTCGGGACGAACTTCCGCGTGTCGGCTCCGCGATTGTATGCCAACGTCAACCGCGAACGGGCCAAAGCACTCGGGATTCCGATCTCAGATATCTTCGACACGCTGCAAGCCTATTTCGGGACGTTTTACATCAATGATTTTCTCAAGTTCGGGCGCATGTATCACGTCCAGACCGAGGCGGATCCGCACTTCCGGTCAACGCCACAGGACATTTCGAAAATTTACGTCCGCGCGGAGACCCCTCAAGGTGCGAACATGATTCCGCTGGATACGGTTGTGACGTCCGAGTATCAAAGCGGGCCTGATCCGGTCAATCACTTCAATGGATACAACACGGCGCTTGTCCTGGGCTCCGCCAAACCGGGCTACAGTTCCGGTGAAGCGCTCGAGGCCTTGGAGCGGGTGGCGAAGGAGGTCCTCGACCCGAAAGGCTATGCGATCGACTGGAGCAACATCTCATTCCAGGAGCGTCGCGTCGGCGGGCAGTCCAGTCAGGTGTTCCTGATCGGGCTTCTCATGGTCTTCCTCGTCCTCGCGGCACAGTTCGAGAGTTGGGCCGTTCCCTTCGCGGTGATTCTGGCTGTACCGTTTGCGATTTTCGGTGCATTGGCGGCCGTGTGGGTGCGCGGCTTCACGAACGACATCTATTTCCAGATCGGCATGGTCACGCTGATCGGACTGTCTGCGAAAAACGCCATTCTGATCGTCGAGTTTGCGAATACCCGCTATGAAGCCGGTAAGCCACTGATCGAAGCGGCCATCGAAGCCGCCAGGCTGCGGTTCCGTCCGATCATCATGACGTCGATGGCCTTCATCTTCGGCATGTTCCCGTTGGTCATTGCGACAGGCGCGGGTGCCGCGAGCCGGCAGTCGATTGGCACAGGCGTGTTGGGAGGAATGCTGGCGGCCACCTTTCTCGCGATTTTTTTCGTTCCGTTGTTTTATGTGTTGATCAGGAAGCTGACAGGCCGGATGGCGGTCCCCTCACACCAGGTGCACAAGGCCTCGCTGCTTCCGGAAGGAGAAGCCTGATATGCGTCCCTATCTCTTGATGACGATCGCAGTCCTTACGGCGGCTTGTGCGCTAGGACCCGACTATGAGCGGCCGGCTGCCGATAGCGAAGATCGCTTCCGGATGGCGGAAGCGGACGCCGACGCGCCTTCAATGGCGAACCTGCCGTGGTGGGAACTCTTAAAGGACGAGCAGCTTCAACACTTGGTCCGCACTGCGCTGGCTGAAAATAGAAATCTGCAAAAAGCCGCGGCTACCGTCGAGGAGTTTCAGGCCAGGGCCTGGGTGGCCAAATCTGATTTTCTTCCCAATATGACGGCGTCCGGCAATGCTCCATCGTTCGGCCGTAAGACCGTCTTCCTGTTCCCCGGATTCCCGAACCCATTCAACTATTACCTTCAGGCCAATCTGTCCTGGGAGGTGGATGTGTGGGGACGGATCCGGCGTGCCAATGAAGCGGCGCGCGCCGACCTCTTCGCGAAAGAAGAAAGCCGGCGGGCGGTGGTATTGGAACTGGTCAGCGCGGTGGCGGAATCCTACTTTAATCTTTTGCAGTTCGATACGCAGTTGGCGATCGCCAAGCGCACGTTGCAGTCCTGGGAGGAATCCGTTCGGATTGCGCAGGCGCGATTACGTCAGGGGATGACGTCTAAACTGGATGCCGATCAGTTCGAGGCCGAGCGGGCGAATGCCGCGGCAAGGATCGCTGAATTGGAGCGGCAAATGATCCAGGCGGAGAATCATCTGAGCGTCCTGCTCGGCAGAAAACCCTTCGAGATTTCCCGCGGGAAGTCGCTCGTGGAACAGACGCTGCCGCCCACGATTCCGCCGGGCCTGCCTTCCGAGCTGCTCCAGCGGCGCCCGGATATCCTGCAGGCCGATCGTGCGTTAAACGCCGCCACGGCCCGGATCGGCGCCGCGAAGGCCGACCGGTTTCCGAAAATTTCACTCACGGGCCTCCTTGGTGCGGCCGATCCGAGAACCGGCAGCATCTTTTCAGATGTGTCGTCATTCGGAGCGGCCGGCGCCGGCTTCACGCTACCGTTATTCAATGCGCAAGCGCTTGGATTCCAGCAGGATGCGGTGGAGGCTCAAGCCAAGGAATCCCTGGCGGACTATCAACAAACGGTGCTCACGGCGTTTCGCGAAGTAGAAGATGCCTTGGTGGCCGCCAGGACAGCCCGACAGCAGAATGACGCGCAGCAGCAACAGGTGAATGCCTTGCAATCTGCTCTCCGTTTGGCCGAACTCCGTTATAAAGGCGGACTCGCGAACTACCTGGATGTGCTGGTCGCGCGGCGAAACCTCTTCGAAGCGGAATTGGCCATGACCGGATCGCGCCGGCTGCATCTGGTTTCGGTTGTCCAGCTATACAAGGCCCTGGGTGGCGGATGGTCACCCGAGATGGAGCAGAGCCAGGAAAAGAAAGATAGCTGATCGTATGGAAAAGCCGGCTCACGCCAAGCACCGAATTGAAGACGTCATTGCGCATCGCTGGAGTCCACGTGCGTTCGACGAACGTCCGGTGGAGCCGGGGAAATTGAAAAGTCTGTTCGAGGCGGCGCGCTGGGCGCCCTCTTCAAATAACGAACAGCCGTGGCGGTTTCTCGCTGCGAACAAAGAGCAGCGTCCCGATTACGACAGATTGCTCGGTTGTCTCTCTGAGGGGAATTCGAAGTGGGTATTTCGTGCACCCCTATTGATCCTCTCGGTCGCGAGCCTGTTTTTTGAAGACGACGGAAAACCCAACCGTCATGCTATGCATGACACCGGCCTAGCTGTCGAGAACCTCGTCCTCCAAGCCACCGCCCTTGGATTGCAGGCGCACCAGATGGCCGGATACGATGTGGAGAAGGTGCGCAAAGCCTGTCAGATCCCGTCTGGATTCGAGCCTGTGGCCATGATTGCGGTAGGATACCCCGGCGATCCAGAGATTCTGCCGGAGTATTTGCGCGAGCGCGAGCTGAAACCGCGAGAGCGTCAACCGATCGAGGATTTCGTGTTCACAGCCAGCTGGGGCCGGCCCTCGCCTCTTGTGCGGTGAACCGGTCGTCCACTCGTCCCCAGCCTCGCGCATCTTTCGAAGGTTGAAGGTCGGTCCCGATACCATGTGTGCCCGGGCGGCGGAAGGGCGAAGCGGAAGCGAACGGCTCCGCGGATCGAGGCTTCATACAATGGCGGATCCAAAACAACGTCTCGACACAAATGTCCAGGGCAACTTTTTTGTCGATGCGACCTGTATCAACTGCGATACCTGCCGGCAGCTGGCACCGGATAGCTTTCAGGAGGTGGGCGAATGTTCCGCCGTAGTGATCCAGCCTGTGGGCGATGAAGGCCTGCATCGGGCGTATCAGGCGTTGCTCGCCTGTCCCGTCGGCTCAATCGGCACTCAGCGCAGCGATAAAACGCGGTTACAGCAGGCGATGTCCAGCTTTCCCTTGCTCATCGAAGGAGGCGTGTTTTATTGCGGGTTTAATTCTCAGAAGTCCTTCGGCGCCAACAGTTATTTCATCCGCCATTCCGACGGGAACTGGTTGGTCGATTCGCCTCGCTACGTGAAACATCTGGTCGATGCCCTCGAGCGTATGGGGGGCCTCCGATATATTTTCCTCACCCATGAAGACGATGTCGCCGATGCCGCCCGATATGCTGCTCGGTTCGGCGCAACCCGCATCATCCATCGTGCCGACGCCGAAGCAATGCCGGATGCGGAATGGATCGTCGATGGTTCAGACAGCATCCCGTTGGCTCCGCAGTTCAATCTCATCCCCGTGCCCGGACACACGCCGGGCAGTAGTGCGTTGCTCTATGACCAGCGGTTTCTGTTCACCGGCGACCATCTCTGGTGGGATCCCGAAACCCGGTCGCTTCAAGCGCCTCAGCGGCTCGTCTGGCGATCGCGTGCCATGGTGCAGTCCCTCGAAAAGCTGCTCGGCGACCAGTTCGAATGGGTGTTGCCCGGACACGGCGATCGTATCAAGCTCACTCCGGAGGAGATGCGAAACCAGCTTCGCTTGCTGGTCGATCATCGTCTTGCCGCCCTTGCCTCCTGATCCCATCCCTGATGCTCCTATCGATATACCACTGGATTGACCGCAACATCCTGGCGCTGGGACGTGAGATGCGCCTGTCGTACCTCCCGCCGCTCATGGTCTACGCGGCCTACGGTATTTCAGGTTTGACCGGAATTGTCGGGACGTTCTTTGTCAAAGACTATCTGAGTCTTTCCGCTTCGTTCCTCGCCGCGCTCGGATTCTGGGCCGGCATTCCCTGGGCACTTAAAATGCCGATTGGCCATCTCGTCGATCTGTTGTGGCGGTGGAAAAGTTGGCTCGTGTTCTTGGGCGCGGGACTGCTTGCCGTCAGTCTGGGGATCATGGCGGCCCTGATCGGCCATCGGGAAGCCATGACGGCAATGTTTCCGGCTGAAGTATGGTTTGTTCTGAGCGCCCTGCTGGCCCCCATTGGGTATGTCATTCAAGATGCCGTGGCCGACGCGATGACGGTTGAAGCGGTTCCTCGAGTGAATGATCGTGGTCAGCCGTTTGAGGAGCAGACCAGGAAGCTCATGCATACCACCATGCAGACACTCGGGCGTGTGGCGATCATCGGCGGCGGCATCATCGTGGCGCTGATCAACGTGTACATCTTCACGGGTGCTGAACAACTGCCGCAAAGTGAGATGGTGCGGCTCTATGAACGAATCTATCTCATGGCGCTGGCGATTCCATTCATTTCGGTCCTCGGCATCGGATTGGCGTGGATACTCCAGCGCCGTCACAGGAATAGACTGCGGCGCGAGGGATTCACGACCGATCAGGCGGATCGGATGGTCAAGGTGCGCGATGATCCGAGCGAACCGACACATCCAAACTGGTGGATTCTCGGCGGGAGTGTCGGGTTCGTCGCCTTCATACTCACCGTCGGATTGGGCAACGTTCCCTATAGCGAAGAGGTCGTCTTTGCCGGGTCCATGGCCATCGTGCTGTTTCTCATGCTCAGGCTGACACAGGAACTGGAGCCCGACAAGCGATTCACCTTGATTGGAACAGCGGTGGTCATCTTCATCTTTCGTGCCATTCCGGGCCCCGGACCGGGTACGACCTGGTGGATGATTGACGAGTTGAAATTCGATCAACAGTTTCTTTCCGTGTTATCGCTGATCGGAAGTACGTTAACCTTGCTCGGCATGTTTGTCTTTCGCCGCTTCATGGCTGAACGGTCGATCGCCTATGTCGTCGGCTTTCTCACAATCGTCGGTACGATGCTCTCGCTTCCCATTCTCGGTATGTATTACGGCTTGCACGAATGGACAGCGCGTGTCACCGGCGGAGTCATCGATGCGCAATTTATCGCCGTGATCGATACCGCCCTCGAATCACCGCTCGGGCAGATCTCCATGATTCCGATGCTGGCGTGGATCGCCAATTCTGCTCCGGCTCACTTAAAGGCGACGTTCTTTGCCGTGATGGCCTCCTTTACGAACCTGGCCCTGTCCTTGAGCCAGCTCGGGACGAAATATCTCAACGAGATCTATGTCGTCACCCGGGAGGTTAGGGATCCGGTGGCGGGCGCCATCCACACACCCGCCGACTACAGTCAGCTCGGCGAGTTACTGATCGTTCAGCTGCTCCTGGGCCTTGCCCTGCCTCTTGCCGCGATCCTGTTCGCACGGATCAGCCGCTTCAAGAGCGCCTAAGCCGGAGCGCAAGGGGGTCTCCTTCAAGAATCCTGGCCTGTTTTGGAAGAGGCCAAAGCCTTGGCTAAACAACGCTTGATGGAGACCAGATGAAGAAGATAGGCCATCGGGACGAGGACGGTGAGCAGCCAGACGACGGGGAAGTGCGCAATGATAAACGTGGGAACGGAGAGGTGAAGAAGCTGTGACGGATAGGGAACCGACAGCAATCCATGCACGAGCACGACCGTCACGAGACTCAAGCCAGTCAGGTTCCAAACGAGCACGACATGCCGCAGAGAGTTCTCGCCGCAGCGCTTCAGCCAAATCGCCAAGGCGACAGCCGTGATTCCTTCTAGGACATCAAAGTTTCTTCCGTAGTACGTCATTTCAATCGCAAGCAGCCTCCTCGTGGCCAGCGTGGCGAGAAGGAGTTCGACCGGAATGCGAAAGCATTGCAGACCGACGAGTATGTATTGTGGAATCTCCGCCAAGGATTTGCTCCACGGTGACGCCCAACCGAGCCAAAATACGAAGGCAAGTTGGGCCAGGACAAGGAGGGGAATCCAGGGCGGAAACGAAGTGAACTTCGCCAATATTCCGGAGAACGCCATCGCCCCCGTGAAGATCGCCCAACCCGCCATGACTGCCACGATCCAGATCGGCGACCTCGACCGTGTAACGAGAAGAAAGCTAAAAGTGGTTAAAACGACCAATGGAAGGAGGATAAAGCCGATCGTGATGTCGATCGGTATCGGCGGCATGGCCCAGAGCTTACCACAGTCCCGAGGACTTCACGCCTGACCTAGCATCCTCTTGACCCATGCGATATCATGACCATCTAAGAAGAGGCCTACGAGTCTCGGAGCAAGTGACAGGCAGTCAGAAGCCTTTTTGTACATTCTCAAGAAGGGGGGCGACCGGTTTCGACGGGGATACTGATACCACCGTGGCATGTCGAGCTCTCGGGGACTCGTCAACTCCGGGAAAATGCAACTGCCAATCAAGAACTGGCACTCGCAGCTTAATTAAGCTGTGACGTTCTTCCATCTGAGGCCCGCGGGGGTGGAAGGGCGCGATGCAGCGGGCTGGTCCAAGGCTGGTGCCCAGCGGCTGAGGACGAGATTGCTCTGGGCTAGCGGCTGTTCTAAGCCTGCCGACGGGCGTGGATGGCTGCGAAATTAAATTGTCGGCTACACATGTAGATGCGGTGTGTTGACGATCTTCGGACAGGGGTTCAACTCCCCTCGCCTCCACCAAATTTATTTTGCCGGTCACCAACCTAAGGAGACCGGGATAGTCACCTAAGACCTCGGCGGTCAGGTATCGCTCCGTCGCATTGGCTGTTGAGTGCAAGACGACCTGCTGCCCCATTAACTCCTCAGCATCAAGCGGGGACTAGTCGTTTGATCTGAGGCATTGCATCCGTTTCGCATTTAGGGCTGTCCCTCATCATCATTAGTCTTTCGACTTCTCTTACACGATCTTCACAAACCGCTTCCTGGGTACCCTCGTTCTGCATGCAGACTCCTTCACACATTTCACATCCTTTGTCCTGTCAGATTGAAAAATCCTTGACAGTTTGACCAAGGGATACCTTGGCATATCGGTTGCTTTATCGAACGGGAAATTCCAGCGGAACGGGGCTGCTCGTTGCATGCACTTCGAGTGTCGCTACACCGCCCGCTACAACCGCACATTCTTAGGTGATGATGACGAGAGTAAACTATCGGGTGTCCTGCTTTGTCTTCGGACTGTTCATCGCCGTGCTAACAGGTTGTGGAGGAGATGATGGAGCCACCGGAGCAACTGCTTCGTTATCGTGGGATCCAATTATGGATAGCGATCTCCTTCATTACACGGTGCATTACGGCAAACAATCGAGCGGAGACGGCGGTTCGTGTAATTATGAGAATTACGTCGATGTGGTCGAGCCGGTGGCTTTAGTGACTGGCCTTGAATTCAATACCGCGTATTACTTCGCCGTCAGCGCCTCTAATGAGCAAGGTCGTAGCCAATGCTCCAACGAGGCATCCAAGCTAACACCAGAAGCCCCGCCAGTGCAGATCGGGGACCCGCCAGTTGAAGTGACTCCCGCATCACCTCCTCATTGCGATGGGCAACACGGAAAATCAAATAATGGCAGAATCGAACTCCGATGCCCCCACCGTGAGGATTAAGCCTGTCTGCAATGTCTTCGAGTCCGCAGGGAATGCTAATAACGACGGGCGAAAATATATTCCGTTGCCCCTCGCCTCCACCAAATTTAGACCGGCCACGCCAACACAGCGCGGCCGGTGAACAGTTAACAGGGTTTAGGGGCTTTGAGGCCCTGAGGGAGAGCTCGAGGTTTGCCGCAGGCCTCATTGATCTGATCTTGATTGACGAATGCATTCTTGAAACTTGCTCCGTCAATCCGCGCTCGTTCGAGCGAAGCCCCCAATAGATTAGCCTCTTCAAAGTTGGCATTGACCAAATTCGCTCCGCTTAAATTTGCGCCCAACAACATGGCTCTTTTGAGATTGGCGTACTCGAGATCAGCATCGCGCAGATCGGCGCCTGCAAGCATTGCTGTGTCGAAATTCGCCCCCTTGAGCTTGGCCTTTTTGAGACGCACACCCGCAAGCATCGAGTTTGTCAGGTCCTCATTCTCCAACCTCGCACCGTCCATCCGTTGACCCGGCTGTATTTTCTTGATCGAATCTTTCTTGGAGGACTCGGGGGAGTTGGGGTGATCAACGACGGTCACCTCAGCGTCTGTCCGGCTCATGGGTGCCAGCGGTACAGCGTAAAGGCAGAGCACCGCCAGCGCGATCCTGCCGAGCCCTGTGCTCCTCACCATGCTCTCCTGTCGAGGCTGAATACGTTTGAAAGTCTAAGGTATTATGCTGGTCCGCATTTGCAATCTTCAGCAATACCTCAGAAGGAGGGTGCGAAGTGCGATTTTTCGCCTGGCCGTTCACTTGGAGTTGGCGAGGGACCGGTACGTGTCTTCCTTCAGAATGACATAGAACCTCATCGCAGAGGTGTGCTCTGGATTTATAGTCGTTCTTTGAGTACCCTAAATGGGTGCTCGGGAGCCTGAGTTGCAGGATCATCGCCTATGGAATGGCCGAGAACGGTTCGCTTAGTTACCCTGTCCCTACACGTGCTAACCATCGCGTCGATTGCGTTGGCCACTGAGCCAGTGTCGCCTAAGCCCGAGGCGCCAAATCCCATTGCTCCTGCTCCGGGCCCTATTCCAGTTCCATCCAAACCACAGACTCAGGAAAGTGAACCAAAAGCTCCTAACAAAGCGATCATGGAAGGGACTGGCAAAGACCCTGCTGCACCGTCGACGCCAATGCCTGCGAAGCCGCCGGCCAAATCTGCTTCTGCGTCCAATGGCGTCTCTCCCCAGAAAGCCCCTGTCATCGTGCAGCCGCTCCCGGAGATCGTAGGAAAGGACGGGGCGCCCATGGTGCTCATTCCAGTCGGTGAGTTCACCATGGGAAGCGACAAAGGGGACGACGATGAGGAGCCGGTCCATAAAGTGTTCCTCGACAGTTTTTATCTGGATAAGTTTGAAGTGACCAATGGGCGATTCGCCAAGTTTGTCGAAGCCATACAAAGTGAGCCTCCCTGGGGCTTTGCCGACAAGGAGACTCCTGTGCTGCGTCAGGATCAGCCTGTCCGCTGGGTGAATTGGATGGAAGCTATGGGGTATTGTCTCTGGGCGGGCAAGCGCCTCCCCACTGAAGCCGAATGGGAGAAAGCAGCTCGCGGCTCGGACGCGCGAGTCTATCCCTGGGGAAATGACCCTCCTACCCTCGCCCATGCGGTCTTTGGTTTGAAGGAAGGCTCCGATACGGTCTCGGCCATCGGCAATCGCGACAAAGGAAAGAGCCCTTTCGGTGTGCACGATCTGGCCGGCAACCTGTATGAATGGACGACCGATTGGTACGACGAGCAATTTTACAGCAAGAATCCAGCCATCAATCCCCGAGGGCCTGCAGAAGGATCAGCCAAAGTGCAACGTGGTGGGTCATATATTAACGGCGCATACCGTCTGCGCTCGTCCTTCCGTACCAAGGGAGATCCCACCGAACACGACCCAAACGTCGGCTTTCGCTGCGCACAGGATGTGCCAAAGCAGCCCTAGACAGCGCGAGGATCTATTGGCCCCGGCGCATTCCACTTCCTGACGACAGATCATGAAACGGTATCGTGTGAAGCCGGCCAGCCGATTGTCGTTGAAAGACCATGACCCAGATGACACCGGCGACTATAAGAAAAATGACGAAGGCAAAGCGGCCGCTAAAGCTGAAACGGAGAAACATATCGCTCGAGTGAGTCGACTCCAGGAGCGACTATATGGCAACAACAGTCGAGCGCTCTTGATCGTCCTCCAGGGTATGGACACAAGCGGGAAAGACAGCACCATCAAGCAGGTGATGTCGGGCGTCAATCCGCAGGGTTGTAAGGTCGTCGCCTTTAAAAGTCCCTCAACGGAAGAATTGGCCCGGGACTTCCTCTGGCGTGTCCATCGCGAGGTGCCTCCAAGGGGATTCATTGGCATCTTCAACCGGTCCCATTACGAAGATGTGCTCATTACTCGGGTCCATGGGTGGGTGTCCAAGACGGTGGTGAAGCGTCGATACGATCAGATCAGAGAATTTGAGGACATGCTGACAGAGAACGGCACTGCGATCCTGAAATTTTTCCTCCATATTTCGAAAGACGAGCAGAAGAAACGGTTGGAGGAGCGAATCCATGACCCCGAAAAGCAATGGAAATGGAACTCTGGCGACCTCGAGGAACGTGAACGCTGGGCTGATTACATGCAAGCATTTAATGATGTCTTGTCTGCAACGAGCACCGAAGAAGCGCCTTGGTACATTGTGCCCTCCAATCGTAAATGGTATCGAAACCTTGTCGTGGCCGATCGAATCGCCCAGGCCTTGGAAGCCATGAACCTCAAGACCCCACCACCACCTTCTGGTGTAGATTTTGCCAGGCTCAAGATCGTTTAGAAAAACTATGAGGGTGCTGTTTCAGCTCTGCGATGGTGGCACGTGTTATGCCGGTCATCGGTCACGTCTGGACCCATTGACACAATTGTCTAATGAGCGTAGGACGGATCTGCGGCTTAACTGTGTCACCGAAGATTCGGGAGATCGGGCAGACCGCGCGGCTGTCATCCAGGTCTCTCGGTGACTTGACAAGAGAGGAGGGTGGATATGGACGACGCGACTCCACCTGGTCCGTCAGGCCCGCCGATGCGAGGGCGGGTTTCTCGTCGATCGTGCTAGCCGGATCCTCCTGGCTGTGCCCTGATGGCACTATAGACCAACCGGATATGAGCCTGATTTACGGAGCATCCGTCGCGGCGCGAGGAACACAAGCGCCTGGGATTGACGACGTCTCCCACGACGAGACACTCGCATAACCTGACATCGCGCGGGTCTTTCGACTCGCACAACCCAATTTCAGTCCGGCGTCCTAAGCGCCAAACCACGGGCGACCTCCCACCGTTGCAAGGTCGCCCGTGCCATATTCCGTCATGAAAATCCGTACGCTCCTACTCATGCGCGCTTCTTCTCCGTTTCTCGATAACCCCATCATTTGTTCTCTGCCGTCTCACGCAAGTCGTCTTGGCTTTTTCTCTTCCGCAATACGTAAAAAGGGACGCCCGCCATCACCGTTACCAATCCATACATAGCCTCCATGGGTCGCTGCACCAGACCCGAGCACACGACTAGTAACGAGGAGATGACCAGTACTGCAGGCAGGATCGGATATCCCGGGATGCGGTAGACACCGGCAGGCTGGTCAGGTCTCGATCGAAGGGGGAAGATGGCGGAGAGCGTCAGGCACATGAAGAATGCCAGAACCAGGCCGCTATACACGATGAGTTGTTCGAAGGTACCGCTGAGGATAAGGACTGAAGCCCAGAGTGTCTGAAGCATAATTGCACGCGCAGGCACGCCGGTTTCCGGATGACGCTGGGCGAGCCATGAACCGAGCACCCCATCCTGTGCCATCGCCCAATAGACGCGAGGACCGGCCCACGTCATGGCGCTCACGGCTCCGGCAATGGAAAGACAGAGCAGCGCGGCGACCAACTGTCCGCTGCTTGGTCCCCACAATGCCGTCGCCGATTTCTCCGCGACCGGCACGATCGGTTCCTGAGTCAACCCGTCGACGGATAGGGCGGACAGATACACACAGTTGAGAAGCACATAGATCGTCGCAACGAAGGCGGTGCCGCCGATCATGACTCTCGGCAGCGTGCGTCGTGGGTCGGTAATTTCAGGAGCAATGAAGCCCGCTACGTTCCATCCGAGGTAACAATAGATCACGATGACGAACGCGACGGCGATGGATCCGGCTTTGGGAATTGCTGCAGGATGCCCGACCGACAGCCAGTCCCATTGAGCGGCACTTGCGAACAAACCACCCACAATAAGGGCGCCAATCGCCACGATTTTCGTGCTCGTGATGATGCGCTGCAATCGCCCTCCACCGGCCAATCCGCGGCAATGAACGAACGTCACGAGCCACAACAGCGCGAGCGACAGTCCTTTGGCCCACCACCCGCTTTCGTCCATTACAGGGAAGATTCTGAACGCGTAGGCTGAAAAACTGATCGCGGATGCGGCGACGGCGGCTCCGAAGCCGATTGTGAAGGAGGTCCAGCCGCTGAGAAAAGCTACTAATGGTCCATAGGCCTCACGGAGATACACGTAATCGCCCCCGGCATGGGGGAGTTGCGCGCCAAGTTCGCCATACACCATCGCCCCGCCCACAGCGAATAGTCCGCCGACCGCCCACAGCAAGAGGATGAACATCGGATTCCCGAGTTCTCGTGCCATCAACCCCGTGGTCGTGAAGACGCCGCCCCCGATGATATTGCTGACGAGCAGACAACTGGCGGTGAACCAGCCGATTGTTTCAATACGCATGCCGCCGCGCGACATAGTTGAGGCCTTTCTTTTGTCCGTTGACTCTCCTACCATATCCGCCCATGGCTGAGAAGCAAACAAAGAGACCACGCGCGGCCGGAACTCGGCGCAGACGAAAGCCGGCAGGACAGTCGACCGCCTTGACGCCAACGGAACTGCAAGCCGCTGCCCCGCATGCCGAGGTGGCCGACCTGCATCGAGCCATCGAGCAAGATGGCGGCAAGGTCCTTTCGGTATATCGCGAGCCTTACGGAGGTCACTGGGTCGTATTGGCGGCGTTGCCAATCGAGCTGGTTGAACCGACTCCGTATCAGCGCAACCTGTCTGATACCCATGTAAGAAAACTCGAAGCGGTGATCAGCAAGATCGCGCGGTTTCTCGATCCGATCATTTGCGTACGCGTCGCGAAGGAAAATCAGACGGCGAAGTATTGGACACCGAACGGCAATCATCGGCTCTCAGCCATGCGGACACTGGGCGCGAGGAGCATCGTGGCGATCGTCGTGCCCGAAGCCGCAGCCGCCTACCACATTCTCGCTCTCAATACCGAGAAAGCCCATAATCTCCGGGAAAAGGCACTCGAGGTTATTCGCATGTACAAGGAACTCATGCAACTCCCGGAAACGGAAGAAGAGACTTACGCGTTGGAATTCGAAGAACCGGCGCTCATTACGCTCGGTCTCTGTTATGAAGAACGGCCGCGATTCAGTGGGGGCGCCTACCATCCTGTCCTCAAACGTGTGGACGAGTTTCTTAAAAAGCCGATGCGAACGGCATTCGAGTCGCGGGAGGAACGCGCGCGCAAGCTCCTCGAACTTGACGATGCCATCGTGAAACAGGTCAATGCGCTGAAGGCGAAAGGGCTGACCAGTCCCTACCTGAAAAGCTTTGTTGTCGCCCGCGTGAATCCGCTCCGTTTTCGGCCGAAGGATGCTCCCCCTGTCTCCTTTCACGAAGCCATGGAACGCATGATCCAGGCGGCCGCCAAATTCAATCCGGAGAAAGTGAAGGTGGACGATCTTGCCAAATCAGGCGGGATGCCGGACGAGAGCGACTAGCATCCCCGCCTTGTTTCTATCCAAAGGCCCCTCGTACAATAACCCCTGCCATTTAACAGGGAGGCCACGATGGGTCTTGCTGACAACAAATGCATCCCTTGCCGCGGCGGCGTGCCGCCGCTTCCCGCTGACCGAATAGAAGCGTTGCTTAAAGAACTCGGGAGGGGCTGGACCTTGAACGCGCAGGGCCACCTCGAGCGCTTGTATACCTTCAAGGACTTTGCGCAGGCCCTGTCCTTTGTAAACAGAGTGGGTGCCGTGGCCGAGGCCGAAGGTCACCATCCTGATCTGTATTTGTCATGGGGTAAGTGCAAGGTCGAAATTTGGACACACAAGATCAATGGATTGACCGAAAGCGATTTTTACTTGGCGGCGAAGGCAGACAGGGAATTTGAACCGTTTCGAGCCATGGCAGGCGGGTGATCACAGCGTGAATCATACAGTAGATTCTACGGGCAAGGCGCAAGTCGCGCTCGTCAACATGCCGTTCAGCTTCTCGAAGTATCCCTCTATCCAGCTTGGCACGCTCTCGTCATTGCTGAAAGCACAAGGGCTTGCCGTCGATTGCCATTATTTGAACGTTCATTTTGCCCACAAGATCGGCGTGCCGCTGTACGAATTGATTTGTGAAAAGCGTGCTCTCTTCGGTGAGTGGCTGTTTTCCTATCTCCTCTTTCGTGAGAATCCCAAGCGCGCCGAATACCCACGTGTCTTCAAGCCTGTCTTTGAACAAATGGCGCAGCAGAGTGGCCGACCGATCGGCTATTTTGAGGAGATGGCCACGAGGATCGCCCCGCAGTTTCTGACGTGGGCTTTGACGGCGTTTGATTGGAGCCAATACAAGCTGATCGGCTTCACCTCCACGTTTGATCAGAACGTGGCGAGTCTGACGATGGCCAAGTTGATCAAGGACCTCTACCCTGACGTCACCATCGTGTTTGGCGGAGCGAACTACGATGGAGAAATGGGTCTGGAATATTTTCGGGCGTTCCCGTTTATCGACTATGTGGTCGTCGGCGAAGGAGAAGTAGCCTTTCCCGCTCTGGTTCGGCAGGTGTTGTCAACGCGTTCAGACGGTGTTCCGCCGGCAGTCGCCTTTCGGCAGGATGGAGCGATTCGGTTAGCGCCTAATACCGCTCTCTTTACGGACTTCGCACGGACGGGCCCGCCGGATTATGACGATTACTATCGTTTGTTAGCTGAACTCGGGGCTACGGCGCAAGGCCTGGATCGCATTCTCTTGTACGAGGGGTCGCGCGGCTGTTGGTGGGGAGAGAAACATCATTGCACCTTTTGCGGACTCAATGCTCAAAGCATGAAGTTTCGTGCGAAATCTCCTGAACAGGTCGCGAGTGAAATGACCTACCTCTCTCACCGGTATGACACAGCGCGGTTCAGGCTGGTCGATAACATTATCGATATGAAGTATATCGATCAACTTTTTGGAAAGTTTGCCGCCGACCATTGCGATCTTGACGTCTTCATCGAGACCAAGAGCAACCTTCACAAACAGCAGATTCGAACGTTGGCCGCTGGCGGCGTGAAGTGTATGCAGCCCGGACTGGAAAGTCTCAGTGCGAACCAGTTGAAGGCGATGGACAAGGGCGTCACCCCCATGCAGAACATCGTGTGCCTGAAGTGGAGTTTTTACTATCGTGTCACAGTCTCCTGGAATATTCTGTTGGGCTTCCCAGGCGAAACCAATGAAGACTACCTGCGACAGATTGACATGATCCCGTCCTTGCTCCACCTGCAGCCGCCTGAAGCCACCGGCAAATTCTGGTTGGAGCGGTTCAGCCCCTACTATGCGCGACCCTCCGAGTACGGCGTACGTATGACCGGTCCTGGCTCTGCCTATGAGTACGTGTATGATGCGCGGCAAGTCGACCTGAAGAAGATTGCCTATGACTTTGAATACGAGCTCGATAATTGGCGCGTTGACCCCCATGTGTATCAGGAGCTGGTTTCCACCATCGAACGCTGGCAGCGGCTGCATGCCACCAGCGATCGGCCGTTCCTGTATTATTCGAAGGCGCTGGGGTATGTGACGGTCTACGATGGGCGCGATCCAAAAGCGCCCACGCGGCAGCGCTACGATGGCGTGGCCGCACTGGTCATTGAGATGTGCAATGAGGCACCGAAGACCGCGGAGCAACTGCTGTCGACGCTTGCCTCCCTGGACACAAGCCAAGCTCAGTTAGAACCGATTTTGGCTGATCTCGCCTCGAGACGGATCTTGTATCAAGAACGGGGGAGATACTTCACCTTGGCCATTCCGGAACATCCCTATCTGTAGAGATAAGGCAGACCATTCTGAATCCTTCTCACATTGACAGCTTCTCGGTCACGTTGCGCATTTGTACGCCGTGAACGAGCGATGCTCCACCTCGTATGGCGCAGGCTACGTGGATCGCCTCAGTCATTTCTTCTACGTTTGACCCCTTCTCCAGTGACGACTGCGTGTACGCATCTATGCAATAAGGGCATTGTACGGTGTGAGCGACGGCCAGTGCGATCAGCGCCTTTTCGCGCTCGGTCAGGGCGCCTTCGGCAAACACCGCGCTGTAGTAGCTCATGAACTTGTCCCACAGTGCCTTGTTGCCCTTTTCCATGTCGCTAAACTTGCCGAGATCGTGCGGGTGGTAATAGGTGTCCATGCGGCGCTCCAATGATAGAGGTGATTGACTGGGATTGATTGCGCGTCAGGCGTTGGTCGGAGGTTCAGGATCGGCCTGAGCCAGCACCTGTGAGAAGCGGGTTCCGACGATCCCGGACACCTTTCCCATCAGATCGGTGATTTCCTGCCACTCATGCGGCAAGAGATCCTGCTTCAGTTGAGGATGGATCGACCATTGAGCTTCGACTTGCGAGCCGTTCCGGCTGACTAAGACGCGCAATAGCTCGACGTCCCACGAGGTCGACTCCGCGCCTGCCGATTGCGGATTGTCCTTTGAGGATCCTGATGGAGGGATAGTGCTGGCCATCGACCACTCCTTCCGTTATGGGCCCATCATAACGCAGGGCAAATTGCGCTGTACATGCCAAAACTCTGCGACCAGAGGCGGCGAAACCGGTTAGGAAGAAAGGCTTTCGCGGATCACGGATAGCATTTCATCGTGAATCCGGGCGTTACTCGCGACGAGCTCGGGCTGGAAGGTCGAGTGCTCGTGACCTCGAAGGTCGGTCACGCGCCCGCCGGCTGCTCGAAGGATGACGACGCCCGCCGCCATGTCCCACGGGCTCAACTTCACCTCCCAAAAACCATCGAATCGGCCGGCGGCTACATAACACAGATCCAGCGCTGCGCTCCCTGTTCGCCGCACACCCTGTGACTTCAAGGCAAACCGTGCAAAGTGGTTCAGGTTATTGTTGACTGTCTCCCGAATGTCATACGCAAATCCAGTGACCATAAGGGCACCGTCCAGTTGGGTTGTGCTCGAAACCCTGATCGGTTGGCCGTTGAGGTGCGCGCCGTGTCCGGCTTCCGCGGTGAATAGTTCGTCGCGAGTGGGATCGTACACCACACCCACGACCCCTTGACCGTTCCATTCCACCCCAATTGAGACCGCATAGACCGGGAATCGATGAGCGAAGTTGGTCGTACCGTCCAACGGATCGATAATCCACTGATAGCGCGATGCGGGAGGTGCGTCATGCCCTCGCTCTTCGGCGAGAGTGCTGTGAGTGGGGAAATGCGCGCGAATATAATCCAGGATGCATTGTTCGGCCGCGTGGTCGGCATCGGTCACTAGGTCAATCGCATTTTTGTGTTCGATCTGAAATCCTGACCGGGCATAGTCCAGCAGCAGGCCACCCGCCGACTTGCAAGCGTCTACGGCAACAGAAAGAAGCCGTGCGGTCGTGACAGCCTCGTCGAGAGGTTGCATGGCCGTTATCTTAGCATGCGTTCGCTTCCATGAATTGGGGGTTGCTTAGGTACAAGCCTTTTCTTCCTGACTCGGCATTGACTTTCACTGCAAGCAAGCATATAAAGCAAGCATGCTTGCCGAGGGGGCCTTCCTTGGAAGAACTCACCGATATTTTGGTCGGCCTTGAACAGCGTATTAGCGCCTACAGGAACCGACTTCAAGACCTCGAAAAGAAACGTCGTCGCCTCGATGACGAGATCGCGACCATCAAAAAATATCTGGAGCTGGCGGACACCCTGCATCGGGTGGAGGCGGACAAAGCGAAGTTGTCCAGTGCGGCAACACTGCTCATCGCAGACGAGAAGGGCAGCCGTATCCTTCCCGTCGAAGTGACGGATCAATCACGGGAAATCCTTTTAGGACGGAGTAAATATGCCGGGAAGAGCGTACCGGAAGCGGCCTATCAGGTGTTGCGTGAAGCAAACCGGGCCATGCATGCCAAGGAACTCGTTCAGCGGCTGCTTGAGGGCGGTTTGCACATCAAGGGCAAAACGCCGCTCACGTCTGTGGCGACATCGCTAAAGCGTGATAAGCGCTTTCGCAAAGTTGGCCCCAACACCTTCGAGGCCGTTGAAGATGTGTTGAGCCATGCGTGAAAACGACGGCCTTGTAAAGGCTCCTGAGTATTGAGAAGGGAGGTGAGCGTCTTGGCGACGAAGAAAGCAGCGAAGAAGAAAAAGAAGTAACTCCCGCCTCGATTCTGCGTCGGGGGCGAGGCCACTCGCTCCCGACGTGATCGATTTCATCTGCCGGAACAGACTCCGTTAGAAATCACCTAGAACACACCAGAGGAATAGCGATTTAGGAGGCGTGCAGCGCGACAGCGGAAGATCTCGGGGCGGATGTGGAGAGGGACAGACTCGCTTCTGCTTGAATGGCTGAATGGTCGGCATTCAACAGCACCCAACATTCCGGGTGGTCGAGAATCTGTTTCACGAGACGCGTATGCAGGGCATGTCCTGATCGGACGGCAATCAAATGACCAATGAAGGGCAGCCCTAGAAGTGAGAAGTCGCCAATCAAATCTAACACCTTGTGACGGACGAATTCGTCGGTGAAACGAAGGCCGGATTCATTGAGAATCCCGTCCTGCGAAAGGACTACGGTATTCTCGAGATTCCCCCCGCGACCTAACCCCCGGGCCCACAGCGCTTCTACTTCTTGCAAAAATCCAAACGTCCTGGCTCCGGCGATATCAGACGCGAACGCACGGGAGGAGTGTTCATACGCGTAGGTTTGCGTTTGAATCAAGGGATGGTCGTAATGAATCGTATAGGTAATTCGCGGGGTGGAAGCTGGTTCAATTCGGATGCGTCGCGATCCGTCGACGATCTCGAGGGGTCTTGTAATCTTCAAAAAGGATCGGAGTCGGTTCTGAGACACCACACCTGCCGATTCAATCAATCGGACAAAGGGGGCTGAACTACCGTCCATGACCGGCGCTTCGCTTGCGTCTATATCGACATAAGCATTATCGACGTTCAAGCCTGCGAGCGCCGCTAAGACGTGCTCAATGGTTTTGACCTGGAATCCGTTCCCGCTGATAGCCGTACAAAGTTCGGTAGCCACCAAATGGTCCACAGACGCGGCCAGCGAGGCTCCAGCGTGTCCATTACGATTCACGAACACGACACCCGTATCAGCAGGGGCTGGTCGAATGGTCAACATGACGGGCTTGCCGGTATGAAGCCCTACGCCTTTACAGCTTGCTGAATTTGCGACGGTCTGTTGCAGTCTCACTGAGCAACCTCCGCTTCACCATGGAGGTTCAGCAACTCTAATGCCAACAAAATTTTCAGGCGTTGAGAGTCATAAGTAATTGAATTTATATACAATTTATACTTTGCCGTTGTCCGATAGCATTGTGGTTTAAATGTGACAGGTGTGACTTTCATAAGCACATTTGCTGGAAGAAGCCGGCGAATGGGGTGGTGCCTTACGCTCGATTTCGGATCCGCATGGGTCTCAGAGGAAAGACGAGCGTGACCAACGCGAGTGTCAAGCTTACCGCGATGAGGGCCACGGTTGCAATACGGAGTGACGCATCGGCCTCTTTCTTGACTTCGCCGGCAATTTCGGCGACCACTTCCAGAAGCCGATCCAGTTCAACTGTGACAGAGTTAAATTTAATGGTTGAGTCATTTGCCCAGTACTGTTTTGCTGTATTCTGAAGTCGTTGGGCTTCGGCATTCGCGTCGACACTCCATCGCTGTTTCATCATCTTGATAGCCTGATCGGACGACGCAATGTAGGCATCCATGCG
>JARDZZ010000094.1 GCA_029240595.1 Nitrospira sp.
AGGCCCACCTGATCCATGACGATGAAGGTGGCCAGGGGCGCCACCACCAGCGTCGCCGTCACGATCAGCGCGCTCCTGACGTTGCCGAGGAAGAGAAACAACACCAGAATGACGAGCACGATGCCTTCGAGGAGGGCCTTGTACACGGTGTGAAGCGCGGCGACGATCAATTCAAGGCGGTCATAGAAGGGCACGATCCGAAGGCCGGCGGGGAGGAGTTTCTGCTCGTGAATCTCCTCAATCTTCTCCTTAACGGCTTCCACGACTTCGCGGGCATTGCCTCCGCGCAACAGCAAGACGATGCCTGCGACCACTTCTCGCTTTCCGTTCACGACTGCCGCCCCGTGCCGTACCGCATGGCCGATCTGCACTTCGGCCACGTCTCGGACATACACGGGCGTGCCGTGCGCCTCCTTCACCACGATGTTTTCGATGTCCTGCAGTGTCTTGATCAGGCCGATGCCCCTGACAATGTATTTTTCTGAGCCTTTTTCCAGGATGTTGCCACCGGCGTTGGCATTGTTGTTTGCCACGGCCATAAAAACGTCGTGGAGCGCGAGGTCGTACTTGCGCAGCAGACCGGGTTCCACCATGACCTGGTATTGCTTGACGAACCCGCCGATCGAGTTGACGTCGACCACATCCGGCGTCCCCTTGAGCAGCGGACGAATCACCCAGTCTTCAAGCGTCCGCCGCTCCATCAGCTCGGTCTCGGTGAGCTTGTAGTCCGCATCGTTGTCATGAGGACCTTCCAGATAGAACTGATACACCTCGCCCAGACCCGGAGAATTGGGCACCAGTTCCGATCTGGAGCCGGGGGGCAAGCTATCCTGAACCTCCAACACACGCTCCAATACGACCTGGCGCGCCAGATAAATGTCCACATCGTCGCGAAAGACGACGGTGATCATGGAAAGGCCGACCTTGGACAGCGACCGGATATCGGTCAGCCCGGGGGCCCCCATCAACTGGAGCTCCAGTGGAAATGTGACGAAGCGCTCGATCTCGGCGGGCGACAGGCCTTGTGCCTCCGTCACGACTTGGACAAGGACCGTGGTGACGTCCGGAAAGGCGTCGATCGCGATCGTTCGAAACGAATAGATGCCGCCGGCGGCCATGATGCAGGCCAGAGCAAGGACCAACACTCGCTGGCGAAGGGCTAGTTCAAGAAAAGCCGACATGGGTGATTAGGCCGTTGGCAGAGCACATACAATGAGCGTGGGCGTGGAACACGGTGTCTCGCATGAAGCGGTTTCGGACTCGCTAGATTTGATCGGAAAGCAGTTCGGATTTCAGCACATAAGCCCCTTTGACGACAACCGGTTCGCCTTCTTGAAGCCCGTCGAGCACCTTGACGACTTCGCCGTTACCGTCACCCAGCTTGACGTCGCGTGCTTCGAAGGTGTGAGCGTCGCGTTGGACGAAGACAAACCGCCGGTCCCGTTCGCGTTGCACCGCTGCCTCTGGCACCATCAGCACGCCGAGCTCTGGTAACGAGTAGACACGGATCGTGGCATACATTTCCGGCTTCAACTTGCGCTGTGGGTTGGGCAATTCCAGGCGCAGGTTCATCGTGCGCGTGGCCACGTCCAGGACGTCGCCGACGTACGTGACTTTTCCGTGGAAGACTTCACCAGGATATGCCGTCACCAGGACTTCTACGAGCTGCTCTACTCCTGACCTCTCGCTTTCGCCGTCCGCGCGGATAAACGTGATGTCCTTCTCCGGGATATTCGCGAGCACCCACACCTCAGAAAGATCGGCGACCGTAAACAGTTTTTCGGTGACTTCGACGACTTCTCCCTTCGTGAGGTTGCGTGCGATCACCCGACCATCGAATGGCGCGGTAATCGGCACATACGAGAGGATCTTCTGCTCTTTGTTCAATTTGGCGATTTGCTCTTCGCTCATGCCCAAGAGGCGCAACCGATCTTCACTTTCACGTTTTTCCGCTCGTAAGCTGAGCATTTCTCCCTGACGGCGTTGAGATTCGGCCAGGCCGATCACTTTTTCTCGTAAGAGCATGGTCGCGCGCTCGTACGCGCGTTCGGCCACGTAGAGTTTGGCGATGGCTTTGAGATAGGCCGACTGCGCCATCCCCAGATCGCTGCTGTACATCATGGCGAGGAGATCGCCGCCCTTGACCTGTTGCCCCAAATCCGCGTAGACGTCCACGACGCGACCCCGGACGAGCGCGGTGATATCCGCGGTGGCATGATGGTCCGGCACGACCGTCGCGGGAAAATCTCGGTGCAGCTTGAACTCGCCACGGGCAGCCGGCTCAACGACGACCGCTCCGCTTCGTATTTCTTCAGCGGTCAAGGTGACGATGCCGGTTTCATGAGCTTTGGGAGTGGAGTGTTGTCCGGGCGATTCCTCTGCCGCGCTGTTGCAGCCTATTGTGAACAACACCATGAGCAGGCAGCCGGACTGTGTGAGGCGTGAGATCAAGTTGAACATATGATTCCTGCGTTCTAGGCTCCGAGTGCCGGCCGCCGAGCGGGTGACTCAGCGGTGCACACTCACATCGATTTTAGAGAAGGCCTCCCACTGCACGTTCCAATCTCGCCAAGGCTACGGAGAGTTCGAACCGTGCCTGCGCATAGTCAAAGAGGGTTTGCCGCTGCACCCGCTGGGCGTCCAAGACTTCCAGTAGACTCGCGGCGCCCTGTTGAAAACTGAATTTGGCGATGCGCAGGGCTTCTTCCGCCTGCTTTAACAACCCCTTTTCCAAGACTTCAATCAGCTTGGCGGTTGTCTGTGCATCCTGAAAGTATTGGTTCACCTGTCTGAGCAGTTCATTACGGGTGCGAAGGAGTTCGGCCTCTTCCCGTCGCTTTGCGCCCAGCGAGCCGGCGATTTCGCCCTGTCGATGATACCAGAGGGGCGCCGGAACGCTGAGGCCAACATCGAAGCCTTCACGGCCGTATTCGCTGGTGTAGCTCGTGTTCAAATTCACGTTGGGTACCCGTGATTGACGCTCGAATTCCACGGTCCGGTCTGCCTGGTCAATCGAGCGGGTGAGACGCTGGATGGAAGGGTGCTCGCGAATCGATCGAGTGGCGAGCTGTCCGAGATCGAGGCCGGCCGGAAACATCAAAAAATCTCCAGAAACGGCATAGGTAGGACCGAGCGCGCCCGCCGTGAAGGTGTCCAGAATGACGCGGTTCACACGGACGGTGTTTTCTGCCCTCGTCACGGCCTGATTGGCCTTAAGGACTTCCACTTCTGCTTTGATGAGGTCAAATTGCGGCGCTTCACCCAGCCTCACACGGACGCCGACGATTCGACGCACGTCCTCCACGATAGCAAGGTTGTTTTTTGCAAGGTCCATATCGCGTTGGGCCAAAAGAAGGTCATAGAAGGCCACCTTCACGTCGGCGGTCAAATTTAAGCGGGTCTCGATGAGGCCAACCGATGCGCCGGCCAGTCCCGCCTCTGCCGCTCGCTGCCGGGCAGCCCGTTTGGCCGGCCATTCAATCGGCTGACTGAACCCGGCCATGTATTCGTTTGCTGATCTCGGAATTTCATTTGTCAAGGGACCCGCGTCGCGCAAGTAGCCCTTTCCACCATCGCCATGCAGGGTCGGATTCGGGTAGGCGCCGGCAGCGGTCCGCTGGCCGGTGCTCTGATCGATTGCCGCTTGGGCGCCGGCAACGAGCGGATTGCGCTCGACCGCAATGCCGATGATATCAGAGAGGCCGTATGTGGGAAGCGATACGTCGGCCCCTGCGCGTGCATTGAATATGACGATGAGCAAAGTGGAGAACAGCACAATAAACCAAGGTCTCATAGCAAGCCTCCCTCCGTTCCAGAGTGGAACAGCGGCGCCTCAGCATGGTGAAAATGGAATCGGAGTGTGCGGTCAGATGCCCGTCGGAGGGCGAAACAGGTCCGACGGAAACGCGCTTCGCGGACGCAATGACGAATCCACAACACGACAGGTCGTGAGGTGAATAACGGGTAAGCCGTCTCCCTGAGACAGGGCCACCTCCAACGCGCTTTCCCCTTCACTGCCATCCGGTTCTGTCTGGCTGTCCTGAGCGCCCGGATGTTGTTCATGCGCGTGATGGGGGGCGGAAGACCAGTAACGAAGGCAATCATCGGGGCACGCCGCTCCCATGGTTTGAACGGCGCAAACCGCAAGAAAGAGGAGAAGCAAAATACCTGTAGAGGAACGCACCATGAACATGTGGCCCCAAAGAAGTCGGCCTCACCGTACCATGATGAGTACCACATCCGCAATTGCCTCGGGTCTCCATCCAAGTCAAGCGGAACCACACTGAAAGTACCTAAAGATCCCATGACCTGTAGGCTTTCTATACTGGGGGCCTCCCGAGTCGTTGGTCCTCATTGTTGCGTCTTATCATTGGTGGAATCAACATGGTGGGACGCGATGTCGCATGGAAGACAATCTGACCAAGCGTGCAGGGACTGACGGCAGTATTTCCCTCACATTATCCACGCTTCCATTGCTTCTTGATAAGGCCCGTCTTTTGCGAGGCTTTGCCGTAAGGGCCGCATGGTGTGACCGAGCGACCCGGCAAAGAAACCACAATGGCTACTACTGAAAGGAGGGTGCCGATGAACTGGACACAAGGGATAGGACGAGGCGTGTTAAGCATGCTGTTGGTGGGAGCGTGTGCGGGGTCTACATTCGCCGAGCAACAATCAGCCGGCAAAGGGGTGGGCAAGGGAGAAACATCTCAACAGAAGAGCCAACAAGGGATTGGGGTGGAAGGAGGGGGCTCGTCAAATGTGCTGTTGGGTGGCCCTGAAATCATTATCGGTAAAATCGAACAGGTGCAAGGCGAGGAGTATTCCATCCAAGGCGATCATGGACAATCAGTGAAACTTCGTCTCACGAAAGACACCAACATGGTGTGTGCGGGCGGAGAGGGTGCCAAGATGTCCACCGGCAAGCAGGATCCGAAAGAAGGGCACGAGATTCCAATTTCCCCTGCAACCGAAGGACAGATGCAAAGCCATGACGCCTCAAAGGCTCAGCAGCAGATGCAGGCGTTGAACGATCCCAACCAGCAACAAACTGAGCATCAAATGCCCGCGCCGTCGAAGGATCCATCACAGTTGAAGGACGTTGTCGGATCGACCGATGAGGCGGCCAACAAGGACATCGCTCGTGGTTCCGGCTTTTCAGTCGGGGGCTCCAGCGGATGTCAATTTAAGCAAGGCGACATGGTCAGAGTGGAAGCGTCGGACATGGGAACGATTACCACGATAAAGGCCTTGACAGATCAGCCAGGGTCAGCTATTGCAGGAAAGGGCCACGAACAATAACCTCAAGCACAGATCCCAAGGTGAGACCTTTACGGAGGTCTCACCTTGCGAATCTGACGAACTCTGAGATGGGTGAAGGGAACTGGGGGCAAGAATGACTGAACCAGAGAGCATGACGCAGACAAGGGGCAAGAGCGGAAAAGCAAAAGCCGTATTCAAACGCAGCAAGTCGGAAGCGCCGTCAGAAACGGCGTCTCGACAACGGCAGGAACCGGGCAGGAGTTCGTCAACGGATTCACGTCGGGACGAGACGTCGAGTGAACAAGATCCGCACGTCATCGCGCGAATCCAACAACGCGCGTACTGGCTGTATGAAGCCAGCGGATTCGAGGAGGGGCGCGCTCTGGAACACTGGCTGGAAGCGGAGCGCCAGGTGACTGGCTCAGCCCAGAGACAGTCAGATCCGCCTTCCACAGAACAGTCCTAGACCGACACTAAGTCTCCGGACGGTGGCTGGAGTGCCCAATCAGGCGCCTGAACAATGACGCGTCCCTGCTGCAGGACGAGCTGAAAGTCGCAGTGACGCAACGTGTTCAGCCGATGGGCGATCATGAGTGTCGTGCGGCCGCTGGTCAGCCGTTCCATCACCTCGATCAAATCCTTCTCAGTCCCCGCATCCAGCGCGCTCGTCGGCTCGTCAAGAATCACGATGGGCGCATCGCGTAAGAACGCCCGCGCCAACGCGATCCGCTGGCGTTCGCCTCCGGACAGTCTAGAGCCACGCTCGCCTACGGGCGTCTCATAGCCGTGTGGCAATGACCGAATAAATCCGGCGGCATGGGCGGCTTCGGCTGCGGCCTCGACCTGTGCATTCGTCGCGAGGAGGTCGCCGTAACGGATGTTCTCGGCGATCGTCGTGGAAAACAATTGCGGATCCTGAGGGACGATCGCAAACTGCTTGCGCAGGTCGGTCAACCGGTACTCTCGCAGGTCGGTGCCGTCAAGGAGCACGGCGCCGGAGGTCGGATCATGGAATCGAGTGAGAAGATTGACGATCGTGGATTTGCCGGCGCCACTCGGCCCCACAATTCCCACCCTCGTGCCGGCGGGAAGATGAAAGGACACGTCCCTGAGCACGGCGGCCGAAGAGGGATAGGCGAAAGAAACGCCGCGGAACGCGACGTGCCCTTTGGCCTTGTTCAATGGTCTGGAGGCAGGCCGGTCTGTGACGAGAGGCGGCGTGTCGAGAATGGCGAGCGCCCGCCGAAATCCAACCAAATGCGACTGTAATTCAGTCAATTTTTTGGCCGCTGTGTCCAACGGGCCGGCCAGTTGCGCCATATAGGCCATCAGCAGCAAGAGATCGCCCAAGCTCAAACGCCCGGCCTTCACGTGACTGATGCCAATGAACAGCGCGATGGCGGTTCCTATTGTGATCGTCATGCCGAATAGGAAATCAAACCCGCTGCAGATGGACGCGAGAGCATTGTGTTGCCGAACCCAGTTCATGGCGTGAGCCAGAAATCGTCGCTGCTCATGTTCTTCTCGTCCGAACGCTTTGACCAGACGCGAAGCGCTCAAGACCTCCTGGGCGCACGCGACTGTCGCTGTCTCCGTTGACTTGACGTCGGTCCATTGTTGCCGCAAACGGCGGCCGCAGCGGTGCGTGAGCCAAAAAAGCACCGGCAGCATCGTCAAAGCGACCGCGGCGAATTCCGCATCGATCAGCAACATCAACGCCGCCAGTCCGCTCAAGAGACAGCAGGCCTTGACGAACGGCAAAAACGCATCAATCGGGATTTGTTTGACTGAGGCCGCGTCATGCTGGATGCGATAGACCGAGTCGGTAGGTCCATGTGCCTCATGATAAGAGGCGCAGATGCGCTGAAGATGTTCAAACAATCGCTGACGAAAAGCATAGATCAAGCGTTCCCCGGTGTAGGATGACAGAAGCCACAGCACCATGCTCTGTACGTGAATCAGCAGGGCGACGCCGATGTAGGCCGCGCATACGAAAAACAGCAAGCTCCCCGGCGATGAAGAGACGGTGGGTGGAAGCCAGGCTTGCAGCCAGACCGGAAGAGGCTTAGTCCCGAGGACGCTGTCAACAGCCAAGGTGAGGGGCAGGGGTGTCAATAGGCTGAGAGGAATGGACAGGAGGACGACGAAACAGAGGCAAATCAGTTGTCCGCGAAATGGCGCGATGAAAGGCCATGCCCGACGCAAGAGATACACGGAAGAGCGGCGATTGTCTGCTGGATAAATCCGTTTTGATGGCATCGAGAAGTGGGGTCACAATCAAAGGACGGTGCATAGTAGTCGCCGGTTCTCGGACGTGCAATCGTTGGAAGAAAATGTGGCGTAAATATGATGTAAAAATTTGGAAACGATTCTCATTCCGCAGTCATAAGTCGCAATAGAGCTCGGACATACTGTCCGGCCTGACGGACATGCTGTCGCCCAGGCGCGTTCCCGCAACCTGCTGGACGGAATTGGAGGCCTAAACCTCTTGAAATCAGGCCCAACGTCCGGGCGTCGAGGCGGTCCGCGGATTGCACTTCATTCAGACGGGAAAGGAATGCGCAGAGCAGACCGAATGACCCACATTTCAAGGACCCACATAACAAAGGAGGCAAACGATGCGGAATGGTGATTACGAATATTATGAAGATGACGCCATGGGCTGGTCAGCTTTCGTGGCCGGCGCCTTCATCGGGGCTGGACTGGCGTTGCTCTTCGCACCCCAGACTGGAACTGAACTGAGAGGCATGCTGCGGAACTACGCGGCACGAGCCAAGGATGAAGCCTGGGAACGTGGACGGACTGCCTGGGACAGTGCCGTTGAGCGGGGAAAGGAATACTACGAGAAGGGCCAGGAAGCGGTCCAGGACGCCGGCCGCTCGGCACGAGAGTACGTTCAAAGCGGCAAAGAATCCATTCGCGAGGGCCGAGAGAGTTCCCATCGCGGATGAAGTCCACAACCGTTCCGTCCCGACCTTGAACACGGAGGTGACGTACCCCCGGGCCGCAGCGCTAAGCGGTGTAGAGCTTTGGGATGCGGTGATCGTGGGGGGCGGCCCCGCTGGGCTTTCGGCAGCGGTGTATCTGGGTCGGAGCCGCCGTCGAGTTTTGCTCTTCGACCTCGGTGAAAGCATGGCGAAATGGGAGCCCGAAGTCGAGAACTATTTGGGCTTTCCCGAAGCCATCACCGGGCATTCCTTGCTGGAGCGGGGTCGGGCACAGGTGCGGCGCTTCGGTGTCCCGCTAGTTGAAGGCCGGGTCGAAGGCCTCACCCGGCAGAGCGACAGGTTCGTGCTCGCGTCTGGGCCTGCTACCTATCGGAGCAGACGCGTGCTGCTTGCGACCGGCTTGACTCATTTGTTGCCCGAGATCCAAGGCGCGCAGGCTTGTCTGGGGCGGACGGTCTTCTTTTGCAAAGACTGCGACGCCTATCGCGTGCAGGGGAAGCGCATCGCCATTTACGGGCATCGCAATGAGGCGGCGCGCTATGCGCTTGCCATGTTGGCCTTTTCGCCCTTCGTCACCATCGTGACGGATGGCAGAAGGCCGGTGTGGGATGTGGCGTGGCGTGCTGCATTAGCAGAATACGGTGTCCCTGTACGGGCGGAGCGCATCAAGGAACTGTCTCACCGGGACGGGCGACTCGCCGCCGTGGTGTTCGAAGAGGGATCTTCGTGCGAGGTTCAGGCGATGTTCACCACCCGGGGCGATGTGTTTCATACGGCTCTAGCCGAAGGACTCGGAGCGGCGGAAGACGAGGAAGGGCAGTTGGTCGTCGATGCGGATATGCGGACCACTGTCTCCGGTCTGTACGCGGCCGGCTGTGTGACGCCGGCTAACTGCCAATTGATCATCGCGGCGGGACAGGGAGCCACTGCCGCTCAAGCCATCGATCTGGATCTTTTCACGGAAAACTTGCGCCGCCATGATCTGCCGCGTTTCGGCGGAGATTT
>JARDZZ010000095.1 GCA_029240595.1 Nitrospira sp.
AAATCTTGCTGCTTACTCCTTGGGCGAGGGCTGGTTGATCTCCCACTGCGCGCTTGGACGAGCACCGCCCTTCTAGCAATACGATTGATCTGGTGTGCGCGTTCGGCGAGCAAGGGAGATCAACAGCCCTTCGCCCCTTTCGTGTCTGGTCGTGCGCGTTCGGCGAGCAAAGGAGACCAA
Organism: Nitrospira sp.; assembly: GCA_029240595.1. Classification (GTDB taxonomy): domain Bacteria; phylum Nitrospirota; class Nitrospiria; order Nitrospirales; family Nitrospiraceae; genus Nitrospira_C. The sequence continues at coordinate 181 of JARDZZ010000095.1, forward strand.
CAGCCCTTGCCGCCTCCTGCCTCCCTTGCATTTCAGCTTTTCGCTTTGTTAGACTCCCCAATCCCTGTGTAACTCATTGAAAGATGCTAGTTTCTTCGTTGTAACCCTGTCGAGGAATAAGAGGCACCACTTATGATCAAAGCCTGGCTGCTGGACGAGATGTTTCGATTCGATCGTGCGCCGCTGACGGTGGAAGGCAGTCACGGAGAATGGGGCGCTGGCGATTCGATCATAGAAGAGGAGGAACTGCCTCCGGCACCTACGAACGTAGCAGCCAAGTGTGGGAATGGCCGGATTACTATTACCTGGGACCCCGTTCCTGATGCCCTCTACTACAATCTCTATTTCCAGACGACCAAGGGCGTTCACATCAAGTTTTCTGAGCTGACGCGTCCTATCGCCGGTCCAGAGGATTTCAAAACCGTTATCGGAGTGAAAAAGGAAAAGGCCACCTGTCTCGAAGGGGCGCAGTCTCCCTTCCTGCACGATGATCTGGCCAACGGCACCTGCTATCACTACGTCGTGACCGTCGTGACCACGAAAGGTGAGAGTCTGGAATCGCAAGAAGTGATGGCGATTCCCTCTCCCTATCTGCTTGCCGCGTGCATCGGTCAGGAAGGCGTCGATGACGGAGAATTCAGCTCGCCGACGGGCATTGCGCTGGATAAGGACGGTAATCTGTACGTCGCTGATACCGACAATCACTCCATCCAAAAGTTCGACAAGGCGGGACACTTCGTTGCGCGCTGGGGCGGCGAGCCGTCGTCTCAGGAAGGCAGCTTTTATTATCCGCGCGGCCTCGCGGTCGGGGCGAACGATAGCCTGTACATTGCCGACAGCGGCAATAACCGGGTGCAAAAGTTTGATCTCGACGGCAACGTCATGCAGGCCTGGGGCAAATTTGGCTTTGCCTGGCGTGGCGCCGATATGGGCAAATTCGATGTGCCATGGGGGCTGGCGACGGATCAAGACGGCAATCTGTATGTCTCGGACACCAGCAACGCACGCATACAAAAGTTCAAAGCGGATGGGACGCCTCTCTTGAAATGGGGCCGCGACGGGAGTTTTGACGGGGCCTTCTTTTTTCCGCGTGGTGTGGCGGTGGATTTCGTCGGCAACATCTATGTCGCCGATGAAGGCAACAACCGGGTTCAAAAGTTCGACGCCCGTGGCAGCTTCCTGACCAAGTGGGGCAGGGAAGGGGCCGGGCCCGGGCAGTTCAAAGCGCCATGGGGCATCGCCTGCGATGCGTTGGGCAACGTCTATGTCGTGGATACCGGGAACCATCGCATACAGAAGTTCGATGGAAACGGGACCTTCCTGTGCGCGTGGGGCAATCGCGGCAAATCCGAAGGACAATTGAACTTTCCTTGATCAACAGGGGCAAGGAAGAGAAGCCCAAGTCGCAGGGAACCAACTCGATGCCGCCTCCGAGCAACGTTGCGGTGAAGGCCGGCGATACGGAGACGTTTCTCAGCTGGATTGAAGTGCCAGGCGCCGTCTCGTACAACCTCTACTTCAATACCTCGCCCCTCTTGACGACCCAAAGTGGAACCAAGATCGAGGGCGTGACCAATCCCTTCACGCATACCGGACTGACGAATGATACACCGTATTATTATGCGATAACGGCGATGTTCGATGGCGACGTCGAAAGTGAGTTGTCACACGTCGTCACCGCCACGCCGGTTCTGATCGACATTACGGCTCCGCAAAACCCCTATGCCGTCATCAATCACGGCGCCTTCATGACGAATTCGCCGGAAGTGGTGGTCACCATTTCAGCCAACGACATCGATACCGGCGTCGGGGCCTACTATGTGTCCGAAGCGCCTATGACCCCGATGGCCGGGACGCCCGGTTGGGTGGAGGTCACGCCATCATTGAAGTTCGGCGCGACCATTCCTTTCATCCTCTCTCCTGGCGACGGTCAGAAGACGATCTTTGTGTGGTTCAAGGACGTCGGCGGCAACGTTTCCACCCCGGCGAGTGCCACGATCCTGGTCAATACATCCGGCTATCTCTGCGTGTCGAGGTGGGGACGGTCCGGCCGCGGTGCCTCGCTCCTGCACGGCGGCGAATTCATGGCGCCGATCTACGGCCTGTGCATCGATCAGCAGGGTTCCTTGTTCGTGGTTGACAACGGCAACAATCGGATTCAAAAGTTCGATAACGCCGGCAACTTCATCATCTTGTGGGGGAACTTCGGCTCAGCCAACGCGAATTTCCACAATCCGACGGGCATTGCCTGCGACGGCAAAGGGGACGTGTGGGTGGTCGATACGAACAACCACCGCGTTCAGAAATTCGATGGAAAACTGGGCGGCTACCTCATGAAGTTCGGCTCGCGCGGCAACGGCGAAGGACAGTTCAATTCGCCATGGGGTATCGCCGTAGACCGCGTACGCGGGTACGTCTACGTGGTCGACAGCGCGAACTTCCGCGTCCAGAAGTTCGACATGACGGGAGAATTCATCATGTCCTGGGGCAGCTTCGGCAATGGTGACGGGCAATTCTATTTCCCCCGCGGCATTGCCGTCGATCAATCCGACGGGGCCGTCTACGTGGTCGATATGGGCAACCACCGCGTTCAGAAGTTCGATACCAGCACAAACGTGTTGCCCCAGTTATTGACGAAATGGGGCGGTAGCGTCGAGGCGGGGCATGCCAGCAGTCCTTTGTCGCAGGAGGCCGGTCAATTGCGGTCACCTTGGGGGATTGCCGTCGACGGTGCAGGCGACGTGTATGTATCGGACACCGGCAACCATCGCATCGAGAAATTCGATAAGGAAGGGAATTTCATCACGCAGTGGGGCGGCTACGGGAACGGGGACGGCCAATTCAATTTCCCTTACGGGATTGCGGTCGATGCGAAAGGCAGCGTCTTCGCCGTCGACAGCGGCAACACGCGGGTGCAGCAGTTCATGCCGGCCGACGAAGGGAGCGAGCGGCTCCAGGAAGAAGCGGAAGCGGCGGCCGAAATCGAAAAGGCCCAACAACCACAGAAGGCCTGACGGCCGGAGAACGGGAGGACCATGCTCGAGAAAGAACCACGCCTCGGACTCACCTATGACGACGTGGTTCTCGTGCCCTCAAAGTCCGCGGTTCTCCCCAGCGAAGTCGACGTTCGTACCCAGCTCACGCGCAACATTCAAATCAACATTCCCATCATTAGTTCCGCGATGGACACGGTCACCGAGTCGCGCCTGGCCATTGCGATGGCCAGGGAAGGCGGCGTGGGAATCATTCATCGCGTGCTCACGCCGGCCGACCAAGCGGCGGAAGTCGACCGGGTCAAGAAATCCGAGAGCGGCATGATCCTGGACCCGGTCACCATCTCACCGGACCAAACGATCCGTGACGCTCACGAACTCATGGCGAGATACCGGATTTCGGGAATCCCGGTGACCAAAAGCAAGAAACTGGTCGGCATTCTCACGAATCGCGATCTCCGGTTCGAGACGCGATTGGATTTGAAGGTGTCCCAGGTCATGAAACGCGACAAATTGGTCACGGCGCCTGAAGGGACCAGCCTTGAAAAGGCCCGGGAGATTCTTCACGAACACCGGATCGAGAAGTTACCGGTCGTCAATAAGCACGGTGACCTCAAGGGACTTATTACCATTAAAGACATCGAAAAGCGGATCAAATATCCCAACGCCTGCAAAGATGCTCATGGACGGCTACGTGTCGGCGCAGCGGTGGGGGTCGGGCCGGACATTGAAGATCGGGTCACCCAGCTGAAAAAAGCCGGCGTGGACCTGCTGGTAGTGGATACGGCTCATGGTCATGCGCAGGCAGTGCTTGAAACAGTTAGGATGATCAAGAAACAGCACCCGTCACTCGAATTGATCGCCGGTAACATCGCCACCGCTGAGGCAGCGAAAGATCTCCTGAGGGCCGGGGTCGATGCCGTGAAGGTCGGCGTCGGACCGGGCTCGATTTGCACGACACGCATTGTCTCGGGCTCCGGAATGCCTCAACTGACGGCGATTGCCGATTGCGCCAAGGTGCTTGAGGGCAGCGGGGTGCCGATCGTGGCGGATGGCGGCATCAAATTTTCCGGCGACATCAGTAAAGCCCTCGCGGCCGGAGCTTCGGTGGTCATGCTCGGCGGGTTGCTCGCCGGCACCGAGGAGTCGCCCGGAGAGACGGTGCTCTATCAGGCGAGAACCTACAAGGTCTATCGCGGCATGGGCTCGATCGGCGCGATGGAACGAGGCGGCGGCGATCGCTACGGCCAGAGCGGGCGCCCGGCCCAGAAACTGGTACCCGAAGGCATTGAAGGGCGTGTGCCGTACAAGGGTCCGCTGTCTGCTGTCATCTATCAATTGGTGGGCGGGGTGAAGTCCGGGATGGGCTATTGCGGATGCAAAACGATTCCCGAGCTCCAGAAGAACGCGTCGTTTATCAGGCAGACGGTTGCAGGGCTTCGTGAAAGCCATGTGCACGACGTCATCATCACCAAAGAAGCGCCGAACTATCGCATGGACTGGGAATAAACGGGAGCGATGGCGTCTAGCCGATAGGACACGCTGAACGCTGTCTTCTCTGCCTGCCGATTTCTTTTCTGCTGTTAACAGCCATCAGATAGACACGATACGCTTTGTCAACGATGGAACTCTGGCACGACAGAATCCTGGTCCTCGATTTCGGCTCTCAATACACGCAGTTGATCGCTCGACGGATTCGGGAAGCGCAGGTCTATTCGCAGATCCTTCCCTGCACCGTTCCACTCGCCACAATTTTAGCTTATAGACCGCAAGGCATCGTGCTTTCCGGCGGTCCGTCCAGCGTATATGAAAAGAAGGCTCCGGCGGTTCCGAAGGAACTGTTCGATCAGGGCATTCCGATTCTCGGCATCTGCTACGGCATGCAGCTGGTGACGCATCTTTCGGGCGGAGAAGTCGCGAAGTCGAAGCACCGCGAATATGGTCGGGCTGAGCTGACAATAGACGATGCGAGTGATTTGTTCGCGGGCATCGGCAAGGACCGCTCCACGGTCGTCTGGATGTCCCATGGCGATCGCATCGAACGGATGCCGCCGGGATTCCGGTCCATCGCCCATACGGAAAATTCTCCGGTCGCCGCCATGAAGCGAGTCGATGGCAAACGGCGGATATACTGCCTGCAGTTCCATCCTGAAGTCGCCCATACCCCGGAAGGCACCCAGTTGCTCCGGAACTTTGTCTATCAGATATGCGGCAGCAAGCCGACCTGGACCATGCAGTCCTATGTGGAAACGGCGGTCAAGCAGATCCGAGAACAAGTGGGCAGTCAGCGTGTCATTTGTGCGTTGAGCGGCGGCGTGGATTCCTCGGTGGCCGCCGCCCTGACCCACCGGGCGATCGGCGATCAGCTCACCTGCATCTTTGTCGACAATGGCGTCCTCCGAGCGGGCGAGCGCGATCAGGTGCAGAAGACCTTCGCCTCACAGCTGCATCTGAATCTCCGGATACTCGATCGGACAGGAGCGTTTCTGGCGGGCTTAAAGAACGTGACCGATCCTGAGCGAAAACGCAAGGCCATCGGGCGTCTGTTCATCAGGAACTTTGAGACCGAGGCCCGAAAGCTGAAGGGCGTCAGGTATTTGGTCCAGGGAACATTGTATCCCGATGTCATTGAGAGCATCAGCTTCAAAGGGCCTTCGGCGACGATCAAGACCCATCACAATGTTGGCGGACTGCCGGCGCGGATGAGGCTCAAACTGATCGAACCGCTGCGTGAATTGTTCAAAGACGAAGTGCGGGTGCTGGGAAAAGAGCTGGGCCTGCCGGATGAGATCATTTGGCGCCAGCCGTTCCCAGGTCCCGGGTTGGCGATTCGAGTGCTTGGCTCGGTGACGAAGGAGCGGCTGGCCATTTTGCGTGGGGCGGAGACGATCGTGGACCAAGAAATCCGAAGCGCCGGCCTCTACCGCGACATTTGGCAGGCGTTTGCGGTGCTGCTGCCCATCCGGACCGTCGGTGTGATGGGCGATCAGCGGACGTATGAGAATGTCGTGGCGATTCGCGCCGTGACGAGCTTGGATGGAATGACCGCCGACTGGGCGAAGATTCCCAACGAGGTCCTCGGCCGGATGTCCAATCGAATCATCAACGAAGTCAAAGGCGTGAACCGTGTCGTCTACGACATTAGCTCAAAACCACCGAGCACCATCGAATGGGAGTAGGGTTGATCAGCCTGGTCAGCCCGGTGCTCGCGGAAGGCGGTACACCAGATTGGATGGGGTGAGGGTGTTGGTCTCCTTTGCTCGCCGAACGCGCACACGATAAGAGAGGGAACGATACGCATATCGTTCCTGTGCTTACGGAGCTCGCGCGGCCTGTCATTGAGCGGATTAAAAATGCGTGCGCAGTAGGAGCCAGCCTGGGCGTCCGTCGGAGAGGGGAAATGGAAGTAAGATTGCAAAAATTGATCGCGGGCAGCGGCCTCGCGTCTCGGCGAAAAGCCGAGGGCTTGATCGCGGCTGGTCGAGTGATGGTCAACGGAAAGATCGTCACGGAGCTAGGGACCAGGGTGAATCCGGAACGGGATCACGTCAAGGTCGACGGCAAGCATCTCAGCGCAGCCCAGCCGTTTGTGTATCTGATGCTCAACAAGCCTCGGAATGTCGTGTCGACGCTCGACGATCCGGGAGGGCGCACCACCGTCAAGGATTACTTGCGTGGCGTGTCCGTGCGTGTGTTTCCAGTCGGCAGATTGGATTTCGACAGCGAAGGACTGATGCTGTTGACCAACAACGGAGATCTTGCCCAGGCCCTGCTCCACCCACGTTACCATGTGCCCAAGACGTATCTGATCAAAGTGAAGGGCGTGCTGACGGATGAAGACATTGCGCAATTGGAACAGGGTGTGCGGCTTGAGGACGGGATGACGAGCCCGGCGCAGGTCAAGAAGGTCCGAAAGGTGGAGGCGAATTCCTGGCTGGAGATCACTATTCGCGAGGGACGTAAACACCAAGTCAAGCGGATGCTCGAATCGGTCGGCCATCCGGTCATCAAACTGATGCGGATCAGAATGGGGCCGCTCTCCCTCGGCCATTTGGAGCCGGGCGAGTTCCGGTTCTTAACCGATCGCGAGGCGAATGCGCTGCGACAGCTCGTAGACGATCGGATCGCACTGGTAGAAGGCGAAGGGGAACCGGCTCGCCCATCCAGGAGGCAACCGAAGCGTTCCGGGTGGGCCCGGTCAACCAAGACAAAAACGCCGCGCGGTCGCGCCGCATGGTCCTCCATGAGAAAGCGAGTCTGACGTGAAAAGCAGAACACACCGGTGCGGAGAGTTGAACAGATCGCAGGTCGGCCAGACCGTGGTGTTGAACGGGTGGGTGCAGCGTCGCCGCGATCACGGGATGGTGCTCTTTATCGACCTGAGAGACCGGAGCGGTATCACGCAGGTCGTCTTCAATGCGGAGCGCAATGCCGCCGTGCACAAAGCGGCCCACACCCTGCGGAGCGAGTGCGTCGTGTCGGTGACGGGGACGGTGGCGGCCCGTCCGGATGAGTCCAGGAACCCCAATCTGTCGACCGGTGAAATTGAAGTCTTTGCGGATGCCGTGGAGATTTTGAACGAGGCCAAAACGCCGCCGTTTGTCATCGAGGACGATGCCGAAGTGACGGAAGCCATCCGCTTGAAATATCGCTATCTCGACTTACGCCGGCCGAGAATGCAGCGGTTGTTGAGCTTGCGACACGCGATCATGCAGGGGACGCGGGGCTTCTTGAATGCGGAGGGCTTTCTGGAAGTTGAAACGCCGATTCTGACGAAAAGCACGCCGGAAGGCGCGCGCGACTATCTGGTGCCCAGCCGGGTCAACCCCGGGCAGTTTTTTGCCCTGCCGCAGTCACCACAGCTGTTTAAGCAAGTGCTCATGGTGAGCGGCGTGGATCGTTACTACCAGATTGCCCGTTGTTTCAGGGATGAAGATCTCAGAAACGATCGTCAACCCGAGTTCACACAGATCGATCTGGAGCTGTCGTTTGTTGACCGCGGAGACGTGATGAGTCTCACCGAGCGAATGATTGCCACAATCTTCCGCGAGGCTGGCGGCGTGCAGCTGCCGACGCCATTCCCGCGAATGTCATATGCGGAGGCGATGGGGAAGTATGGAACGGACAAACCAGACCTCCGATTCGACATGCCGCTGTACGATGTCACGGCCTTTGCCGGGACGAGCGAGTTCAAGGTGTTTCGCGAAGCGGCCGGGAAGGGAAAGCTCGTCAAGGCGCTCATCGTAAAAGGTGGGAGCAGCATCGCGCGCAGCCGGATCGATGCGTTGGGAGAAACCGCCAGGAGCTTCGGGGCCAAGGGCCTGGCGTGGCTGAAGGTGGCCAGTGATGGCCAATTGGATTCGGTCATTGCCAAATTTCTTGATGCCAAAGCCTTTGCTGCCGCCTTGCCTGAAGCCAAGCCCGGTGACCTGGTGCTGTTCGGGGCGGACACCCCCGCCATCGTGCATGACGTATTGGGCCGCATCCGGCTGCTCCTCGGAGAAGAGCTGGGTGTGATCGACAAGACGGCATGGAAGCCCCTTTGGGTCACCGAGTTTCCTTTGCTCGATTATTCGCAGGAAGAGAAACGCTACGTCTTCATGCACAATCCCTTTGCCGCTCCCCTCGACGAGGACCTGGCCTTGCTGGACTCGGAGCCGCTCAAAGTGCGCGCCAAGGCCTACGACATGGTGCTCAACGGGAACGAAATCGGCGGAGGCAGCATCCGCAATCATCGCAGTGATGTGCAACTGCGCATCCTGGATCTCCTGGGAATCGGCAAGGAGCAGGCGCAGGCCAAGTTCGGGTTTTTGCTCGATGCCTTGGATTACGGAGCACCTCCGCATGGCGGCATCGCCTTCGGCCTCGACCGGCTGATCATGCTGCTCGGGGGCGCGGAGTCCATTCGCGACGTCATTGCGTTTCCCAAAACGCAACGCGCCCAATGTCCCCTCACAGACGCCCCGTCACCGGTCGGCGCCGATCAGTTGAAGGAGTTGCGCATCAAGCTCGATCTGCTGGAGTGAACCAGAGAGGATTTCCCGACATGGCCGGCAATACCTTCGGACACATCTTCACGGTCACCTCTTTTGGCGAGAGTCACGGGCCGGCGATCGGCTGTGTCGTTGATGGCTGCCCTCCGGGGCTCGCGCTTTCCGCTCAGGATATCCAACAGGACCTGGACCGCCGCAAGCCCGGCACGTCGCGCCATGTGACGCAGCGGCAGGAAGCTGATACGGTCGAAATTCTTTCCGGCGTCTTCGAAGGGAGGACGACGGGAACACCGGTGGCCTTACTGATTCGCAACGAAGACGCGCGGAGCAAAGACTACGGCAGCCTCATCGATACGTTTCGTCCCGGTCATGCCGATTATACGTATTGGCAGAAATATGGAATCCGAGATCACCGCGGCGGAGGCCGTGCGTCTGCGCGCGAGACTGCCGTGCGTGTTGCCGCGGCCGCAATTGCCAGGAAGTGGCTCCGGGAGGCATACGGCGTCCTCATTCACGGTTACCTGAGCCAGCTGGGCCCACACCAGGTTCCGTTTAAAACATGGGAGGCGGTCACCGGCAATCCATTTTTTGCCCCGGATGCCGACGTCGTTGCGACACTCGAAGCGTTTATGGATGAGCTGAGGAAATCCGGCGATTCGGTCGGCGCCAGGATCACCACGGTGGCCGAGCATGTTCCGGTCGGGTGGGGCGCCCCAGTGTATGCCAAGCTGGATGCCGAACTGGCGGCAGCCATGATGAGCATCAACGCGGTGAAGGCGGTGGAAATCGGCTCAGGGTTCGCCTCCGTCATGCAACGGGGTTCAGAGCATGGCGACGAACTGACGCCTGAGGGTTTCGTCACGAATCATGCAGGCGGCATCCTGGGCGGTATTTCGACGGGTCAGGATATCGTCGTCACGATCGGCATCAAGCCAACCTCGAGCATACGGATCTCCCGCCGCTCCATCGACAAGCAGGGCAATCCCGTGACGGTTGAAACGAATGGACGCCATGACCCCTGTGTTGGCATTCGGGCCACTCCCATCGCGGAAGCCATGATGGCCCTGGTGCTCATGGATCATGCGTTGCTTCATCGGGCACAAAATGCAGAGGTCAAGACTGCGACTCCGAAAATCGGTGGATCGGTCGCGGCTTCACCCTCCGGCAGGAGAGGAAAACCGATTGCGAAGGTGAATCCCGAACCCCACGAAGCCTGACGTCTTGAGATGTCGAACGCGTTGCTCCGCACCATCCAGCCCGCAAGGGTTTTCCATTGTGTGAACCTTCTGCGGTGTCCCCTCACGGCATGACCGCCCCGGGTTCTTACGACGGCC
>JARDZZ010000096.1 GCA_029240595.1 Nitrospira sp.
CCTCAATGAGGACAATGGTCCTGGACGGAGAGCTCGGCTGAACTGAGCTCGGAGTCATCTGCCAATTCACCTTTCTCGCATGTCCATCGGTCGTGTCGAATTTTCAGGGGGACGATTTTTGCAACTCAGGGACCTGTTGTCAAGGGGAGGAGGGACTTACCGGAAGGATCAGGGTCGCCGTGGTACCTTGTCCCGGAGCTGATCGCATATCGAACGACCCACCCAACGCCGTCATGCGCTCGCGGATGCTAAATAGCCCAAACTTGGACGACGCACCTCCGGCGGGAATCTCGGCGGGCGTGGCGGCGGTCGGATTAAAGCCCACCCCCTCATCACGAACCTGTATTCGCAACTGCCCTTCGCGCTGTTCAAGGAGGACAGTAGCCCGGGAGGTTCCCGCATATTTGTAACAATTAATCAGCAGTTCTCGCACAGACTGAAACAGCAGCACCGCCTGGTCCTCCGGCAATCTGAGCTCGCTTGATTCCGGCACCTGCACCATGACCGTCATGGACAGTTTCTGCATGTACTCGCTCAGCCATTTCAATGCGGCAGCGAGCCCGTAGTCCCTGAGCACGGGAGGACTTAATTCTGCGACCAAGGTCCGCGTATACCGGAGGGCCTGGGACAACGCGTCGTCGAGCTGCTTCAAGAGCTCGGTGAGCGCCGGAATCGTCTCGGCATACCGTTTCCCTTGACCGACCTTCAACTTGGCCAGTACCAGAAGATGCTGCAGATGATCGTGCAGTTCAGTGGCCAGTCGCTTGCGCTCCTGCTGCTCGGCAAGGTTCAGTTCCGTCGCCAATGCCCGGAGTTGTTCCGTGCGCTCGGTGATTCGTGCTTCAAGGTTCTTCGTCAAATCGGCCAAGGCTTCTTCAACACGTTTCCGCTTGATAATTTCGCCCAGGAGAAGGGCCGCGCTCCGCAACCGCGCCTTTGCAACCGCCACGATGAATTGCGGGCGAGACGGCATGCCGGTACTGAGTTCGCGGAGCTGCTCGGTCCGAACCCCGTAGCGTTCGGCGACTTCACTCAACTGGGCCTCGTCCTTCGGCGGGTCCCCGTACCCAATGCTGATGCTTCCGACGGTTTCTCCGTCAACCTTGATCGGGGCGGCGTAGATATGGAGTCCGCCGTGGCACGGTAGATCGACCGGTTCGCCCGTCTCCATCGAGCGGGTCGATACGTCGCGGCATGAATTGCGGCAATGCCACTCCCCGCTTGCCAAGGCAGCCCCGTTGTCGTGAGTGGCACACCGCTCTCGCGACGTGCTGTCGAGAAACCGACACCAATTGGATGCAACGAGGCATGACGCATAGTCTCCGTTCCTTTCGCACACTGCCCCCGACGTCCCGATCAGGTGCAAGGCATCACCGGCCACGTTAACCAGGAGGTCTTTTCCGACCGTACGAAGAATGGTCCGCGCGGTGTTGAGCTCCGATAAGTCTCCATAGGGTTGCGGTTCCGGCACGGTAAAAGGAGTTCGGCCTTCACGCAGGAGCCAGGCGATCGCGTTGAGCTGAGCTTCCGCCTGTTTCCGTTGCGCAAGCACCATGCGGATTCCAAGCGTCAGAAGAAGGATGACAGCGCCATATGCAGCTCCACGCCCTTGCATACGCTTTGGCACCAAGGCCTTTTTCGACGAGGAGAGCTTTATGAGGGCATTGCTTGCGTGCATTCGAATAACTCACATCTGCCAGAGTCGGCAGGCGCATGTGTCCGAGAACCCTTTCGGCAATCCTCATGCCTAGCATCGGCCTGTACAACGCTCAGAAGGTGCTGATTTTAGGTTGATCAACGCCCCGAGAGTGAGTGTCTGTTGTAGGAGGTGTAGGTGGGCGAATACGAAAGCGATAGGGATTTAGTCTGACAGATGTTTGGCGTATCGTTGCTCTGTCATTGCAGACTCCTCCGCACGTTTCTTTCCCTAGATAGTGCCTTTGCCCTATCGGGAAGCACGACGAGTACGGCTGGCGCTCTTGGCTCCTTGTTTACCCAATGCCGTCCTCGTGCGCTTAGGCAGATGCGCAATGGTACGCTTGCGTGTTGCGGCATTTGCCGCTTTCTTGATATTGCGGCGGGCTGCAGCGCGTTGTCTCACTGTTGCCATAACTCCTCCTCACCTCGAGAGAGAAAACTACTTTCATCATCGAACCATTCTGAACATCGAATTGCTGATATGTACGTTGTCTGTGAATTGATGAACTTCGTGCTTCAGATCAAGGTAGCGCCGGTCCTAACAACCGGCGCTATTCCTGCAGAGAGCTGGTGCTCAAGGAGGGTAGAGACCGTTGCGGCTATGTGGGGCTTTCATCACTGCCGCAAACTCCCTGCGGGTTCAAGAATGCTTCACCCTCTGAAGTGCGCGGCTCCCTCCCGGCTGCCAAAACGCTGCACTGCCAATCACTCCGACGAAACACCTCCGCCTTGCTCCCTATCACTCACAATACAGAAACTCGGGATGCTCCTCTTTTGTGCAAGAGCAATTCCATCGCGAGAACCCAGTGATCAGACCTGGTTTGACCGTAGCGCCTCTAGGGGACCGGTGAGAAACGGCTAGACACGCCCGAGCAAATTCCCAGGTTGCGCTCCTGCGGGGCTGAAGAAAGAGTGTCCGATGAAAGACGGCTTATCCGTCGCTTCCGGCCTAGATTGAAAAGCCGTCACGCGTCAAAAGGTCAGTTGCGTTTGTGCAGAGACGCGGAATGCCGGCCAGCTTTAGGCCGCGCGTCTATGGGTGGGCTGTTGGCTGTTCCGCCGCTTCCACTCCATGTATGTGATCTGGAGTAGCGCGATGTAGTTTTCGAGGCAAATTTGGTCAAATTCATCAAGCGGCAGATCGTGTGTCATCGCTTCACGAAGGTTCTGGATGGCCATATAAAATTTTCTCAGTTCCGGCGATTCCATGGGACCTCACGTCTGACACAGTATTTTACCCGTCATGGTTGTCGCCATAGCAACATGATTCGTCAGGAATTTGTGCGATTGTGCCGACAGGGAATCCACCAGGTTCGACAATGGGCTTCTTGAGAAGCCTTGAATCAGAGTGTCGTGTCGGTCAACATGTTCGCGTCTGGTCGGCACCAAGCAACCCTTCGTCAGCCGCAAACCGCAGGAGATTGACAGTCGTGCGCGCATTTAGCTTGTGCAACAGTCTCGCCCTGTATGTGCTCACGGTTTTTTCATTGATTCCAAGTTCATGGGCGATTTGCTGTCGATTCATACCTCTGCCGAGGAGTGTAAGGACCTCAGTTTCGCGACTGGACAAGACTGGAGCAGCAGGCTGCCTTTGACCTTTCTTTTCTCCCCGCAGGACGGACCGAACAACCTCGACTAACTCCAACGGTGACCGCTCCTTTGACAGGTATGCGGCGGCTCCTGCCCGTAAAGCGCGCAGACCGTATTGATCTTCGGAAAAGAGGCTGAAGACAATAATAGGGACGTTCGGACAACAGCCTTGTAACTCTCTGACGATATGAAGACCATTCTGACCAGGGAGATTGATATCCAGCGTGACAAACGCCCACGGGTAGCTACAGATCTCTTCCAGGACTCGATCAGTCCCTGATGAATCACGAATGTGCAGCGCTGGAAACGCTCGCACCAGCAACTGCTTGATGCCATCTCGAATGATCGGATGATCATCCACGACGAGGGCGTGTTGCTCACGCATGACGGGGTGCTCGTGTTTTGGAGGCGAGCCGCGAGGAGGCCAACGCGAGTTGCACGACCAAGAGACAGTTCTCGATGGACAGATACTCCTCCTGAGTCAAATGAGGTCCCTGTTTCAACAACCGGGCTACCTGGACACTACACCAGCCAAAGGTTGCTAAGGCGTCTTTTTCATTTTGCATGGTGGATGACATTCGAATCGCCGCACTATCCGCCAAAATGGGCGTGCTGTCTATCAGCGATGACCTACAGATCGCTTTGTCAAAACGGACGATGGGTGGTCAGAGAACCGCGGAGGCGAAGGTCAGGTATGCTGCCGGTTACTGTCCGATGCTGGTTTATGATTTTAAGCCGCCAACGGCTTGGGCTCTTCAGTATGCCACCTGCGGCCACAGTTGAAGCAGACGTACTGAAGAATTGTGGTTCCTGTCACGAGGTCAATACCGGTCTCAGCACGAAGGCTACCCTGGCACTTTTGGCAGCGTTCAAAGTGTTTGGTGTTTTCTTGAGCCATAAGGATCAGAGATTAGAGGTCTTGAACAGGTTTGTCTATCAGTTTCAGCCTACATCCTTGTGCGATTGCATAACAGCCTAGGATTTCCTCTAGGCGTCCGCAGGAAGAGTCGAGCAGCTGGGCTGTGACGGAGATGACATGGATCTGAGCGCGAGGGAAGTCGCAGTGGCACCTCCCTCGCGTGAAGGCTATTTCACTGATACTGGAAGGACACCTCCGGCACCATCTTCTTGAACGCCGGCCTGCTGGCTGCCGGAGCGGGCATCCGACAGCCGCTTGATGCGGTTGTCGCCGGGAGGCAACACGCGCAGATAGCCCCACTGGCCCGACTGGGCATAGGGCAGGCGCTGGTTCGACCATACATAGTCGCCGGGCATGCGGAATGGGCCGCCGGCAGTGGGAATGAAGGCATCCAGGGTTTCGGATCCAGAGAACTCCACTACGCTGATCATGTCGGCCCCTCGCATGAACGGCTCGATCGGCCATTCATGACGTTCGACGCTGAACATTCCGTTTTGCTCATTGCTCGCCCCGAATACGTGGATCCGGACTGGATCGCCGGCGTGCGCCTCGATAATTGGCGTGGCCGGATCTTCGGGTTTGTCCACGACGCAAGGTTGGAACACCTTGCCGAGGGTACAACCCTTTTCCTCCCGAAACTTGTACGGTTCCGCCCGATAATTGACCGATGTAAGGCCGGCGGTATTTTGCACATAGGGCATGAAACTCGTCCCGATGATGTTGTCCTCGTCCTGGAAGAACAACGCGACGTCACGGTAGTTGGTTCGATGCTCGTACCCCTGAATTGTACGATCCACGATGACGTCCGCCACCCATGAGTTCTTCATGGAAATGTCGGCGCCTGTCTTCGGGTCACGGTATTTGGCACCTTTGGGGCCGATGACCAGTGCTCCATAAAGGCCGTTCCTCGGATTCACCACAATATTGCCCCAATCCCAGACGAGTGAGGCCGTCTCGCCAATGAAGGGGTCTGCATAATAGGTGTAGGTCCGATTCTCCCCGGGAGCAACGGTCTGATCGCCAGGATTGTTGCCGACATTCGCTCCCAAGGAATCTTTGGGATCGAAGGCCAGGCCGATGGCAGAGAACGAAGCCCGGCCCTCTTTCATGCGGTTCGTCAGCTTGACCTTGATGCAATCACCGACGTTTGCACGCAACGTGAGCGGCATCGGGTGAATTCCGCTTGCCACCTGGGACGCATCTTCCTCCAAGGTGTAGATCTTCGCCTCCGGGTTCACCATCTTGATGGTTCGTTCGAAGTCCACTTCGATGACATCCGGGGCGTGTGGATTCAACTTCATCCCGGGATAATCTATCGCGACGACGTTGAAGGCTTTCACCGGAGCATCGGCGGGGCACACCCCAAGCGGCTTCGGAATTTCGTTTCGACGGCTGTAGCCTGCCGGCAACTTCTGAAGATCCGGCACCTCCTTGTCCAACACGCGCATGATGCCCCAAGCGCCCTCGGAGAATTTCGATACCCGACCGTTCAAATGGATGTAGTCGCCGGGCTGCAGCCGCGGGCCCCCTGCCTGTGGCACGACGAGGTCATACCGTTCGGCAATGCCGATGTGAATGGAATTTTTCCGATTGGCATCGCCGGCATATCGCTCGGTGAGATAGGTATGGCCTGACAGCGTCCAGACCATCGTCTCGTTGGCCATCGTCTGAAGCAGACGGAACACGACGGTGTCGCCCAAGTAGGCGCGCACCATCGGCGTGTAGGGATCGCCGTGCACCTCGCTGCTGAACAACTTGGACGTATCCGGGTTGAACGCCAGGCGGCTCGAGATCGGCTCGACCTTGAAATTCAAGCCGCCTCCGGTGGTATGGGTGCCCCCGTTCAGGAAGGCCATCGGCGACATTGGAATCTTTTCCGGCATGGGGAACGACACCGTCTTCCCCGCCTCGAGCGCAACTTCAATCGGCTGTCCGGGTGGGTTGCCTTCCGTGACAATGTTCACGGTATGCGGCACGGTATCGTTGAGCTGTACGACCAACTCGCGGAAACTGCCGTTCACGCCAAATCCGACCGGCTCTGCGGTCCGGATGTCGACGAGTGGCCCGCTCCTGACTTGCTTGCCGGTTTTGGGATCGTGGTACGTCGAGCCGACAGGCTCGATCACGATCGTGCCGAAACCACCGTGCGGCCATGTCACGCGCCCAAGCGCATGATCGTGCCAGAACACCGTCCCGACATCTGAGTCCACCCAGAACCGTTGACGAACGAATTCGACCGTCACGATGTCCTTCACGGGGTGATCATTCTTGAGCGGCCGGTAGAGCGTGATTTCATTGCCCTTGATGGACTTGACCCGCCCGATTTCGTTGCCTTTGACATTATCGGCCCCGATGAGGAGTTCCACGTTGGGATGGTATTGGGCGGCATGTTTCACGGTGATGACCCGCTCGCCTTTTTTGGCCGCCTTCGTGAACGTGGTGTTCATCGGCAATGGCAGGCCTTTTTTCACTTTCTTTTCCAGCATGGTGAAGGGGCGCACAGATTGCTCATAAGAAAACCCGGTGATCACGCCATCCGATGACTGATTGTCGAATTGCAGGAAATGCCAGTGCGTATTGATCTTCGACGATTGAAAATTAATATGGTCGTCATCCTCCCATTCACTGGTCAGCATCCAGTCGATGCAATCGTAGATATTGGCGCGGACTACCAGGGGATACTTGATGTCGCTTTTCCGCACCTGCTCTTCTTCTTCGTGCAGGACATAGATGAGGCCGCTCTTATCCACAATGGCCGGCGTCTGCCCTTGCTGGTCAGTCAACGTCATCGGAGTTTGAATGAAATGCACGTTGTACTTCTTCGAGCCGGCATTCTCCGGACACATACTCCACCGGCCGTTTTCCCCTGGTTTGGCGGGATAGGAACTGGGCAGTCCGTCCTCATCCAAATGGATCATATCCAGCCAGGGAGACGGATTGTGGTTCTGTGAAAACGGCACCCGGCGTCCGAAATGCGGCTTCAAATGCGGCCAGGCAATTTTGCCGGTAGCGCTTTCGAAGACGATCGGTAGCCGCTTGCCCGGGTGAGCGGACTGATAACGGGGATTGGGAACGGTATTCTCGGGCTCGGTCATGGCGCGATGACCCTCCCACGCCCAATTGAGGACGGTGGCATCATAGGCGCGCGTCTGATTCATTTCATTGTCGGTGTGGCCGGGCTTGCCCTGGGGAGGCAGCTGCATTTCAACCCAATCCTTGATCGTCACCACCGCCGGATCGGCTTTCCAATCCGACTTTCCCTTCTCAATGATGCGGAACTGCTTGCCGAACCAGTCCACGGTCTTGCCGATCAGCTGGTCCGAAGTCACCCCGTTCTTGATGCGGCCGGTCCGGTCGGGCAATTCGCGAAGATCCGGCATGACGTCGTTGTGGGACTCACCCTGCTGCAGCGTGTTGTACACCCGCCAGTATCCCCACATGCCCGCGATATAGTGATGCGCGACGTGACAGTGAAACAGGAAATCCCCCGCAAGCTGTTGGCATAATCCGGATCCGCATTCAGTCTCGAGATCCATGGTTTCTGACGGGCCGATGACCTCCACGTCGACGCGATCCGACTTCATCCGGATGACAGGATATTTGACAGGACCGTTCTTCGCGGCATGCCAGAGTGGCATTTCATCGATGGCCCGTGGGCTCCGGGGCCAACGAATGGAGCCACCGTGAGGATGGTGGGAATGAAAGACTTCTGACCCGCCGTGCACCAGACGGAACTTGGCGGGATCGCCCAGGTAACTTCGCGGCACTGTGGTCGCCGGGTCTCCAAACGTATAGGCGCTGTACGCCATCGATTCGTCTTCAAACGCAAAGTACTCGTGCTGCGTTTGCATATTGTCAATGCCGAAGGGCTCGCTGCGATAGTTCAGCGCCCGTCCGACAGGCCGGTAGACATCGGTTAAGGGATCGCGTTGAGGAATGAAATCGCCTTTCTTATTGAGTGGGCGAAATGCCTCATCCCCCACTTCATGGTAAATGATGACAAACTCGCGAAAGTCTGGACCTGCGCCATTTTTGATGATCGCCTGCCATCCGCTCGTCATCGGCTGTGGCTCGCCTGTGCCGATCGGATCCAAATATTCGGAGCCTTTTGGTTCGATCACAAAGGTGCCGAAGAGACCCATGACTGTTAGCTCCCGATCGTGGCTGTAAGAATGGAACTGTCGCCCGCCCTCCTGTTGCGTCGGCGGAATGTACCATTCCAACTCGACGGCCTTCCCCGGCGGCGCGATGCTGTCCGGATTCGTCGTCGTCGCAGGTTGCCCCGTCGATGCCATCACCATGCTGGAGCCGTGTATGTTGAGACTCACTTCCTCGCCGCCCTCCAGCTGATTGCGCAGAGTCATCTTGATGCAATCGCCTTGGTTTCCGCGGATCACCAATGGCTGAATCCACTGACTTTGCAAACCATTGTTTACCGCACCTGGATCGTACCCCTCTTTTTCACGCGCCTCCCGGTTTCTCGTCTCCTCGTCGCGGACTTTCTCGATATTTTCCGTCAGCACGTACATGTAGCCCGGATAGAAATCGAGCCACTGGTTCAGCGTGATCTCGACATTGATCGCAGAGACATCGTACTGCCTGACCGGCGCCGTCGCAGGGCAGCGGCCCCCCGCCGTCGAGACAGGCTCTGCTCCCGTATTGGACATCAAGAGGATGTCCTGATTGCCGGCGCCGTATTGGTGAAGCATATTGACGTTGTTGTAGAAGCCGTCTGTGCGCTGGCTGTCGACATCGCGCTGCATCTGCTCCATGACTCGATGATGCTGCCGCTCCATCATGGCCGTTCGCTCGGGGGCACCCTCCATCGTATTTTCGACAATGGTCTGCCCTTTCAACTGCTCGGCCCAACC
>JARDZZ010000097.1 GCA_029240595.1 Nitrospira sp.
ATCTCTTTAGCCTCTTCCGCCGCAGCCTCAGCTTCGGTCCTCGCTTGAACAGCCTGGGCAAGATCTGCTGTCAATTGCCGCTGTTTTGCCTGTAAGTCCACGAGCAGCCGTTCCACCCTCCGATCATCGGTGTGTAATTTTTGTCTCGCCGCGTCCAGGACAGCGGAGTCCATTCCAAGACGTCCGGCAATGTCAATTGCCGATGAGCCGCCGGGAACTCCCATGGACAGCCGATAGGTAGGTGTTAACGTCTCCAGATCGAATCCAACGCTCGCATTGGCAAATTCCGGCGTCGTTTGCGCCAACGCCTTGAGCGAACGGTAGTGCGTCGTCACGATGACCTTCATCCCCATGCCGGCAAAACGGCACAGCAAGGCCTCCGCGAGCGCGGCCCCTTCGCTCGGATCTGTCGACGTGACCGGCTCGTCGAGCAGGATCAACGCACGGCCTACGCCATGCTCGCCTTTAAGCAGCCGGACCATGTGCGTCATGTGTGCGGAGAAGCTCGACAAGTCGCGGGCGAGATCCTGCGCATCTCCGATGTCCGCAAACAGCTCCGGGAACACCGCCATTTCGGATTCCGGCTCGCACGGCAGCAGCATGCCGGCTCTGACCATGAGAGCAAAGAGGCCCACGATTTTCAGCGTGACGGTTTTTCCGCCCGTATTAGGTCCGGATAGCACGAGGACGTGGACCTGGTCATCCAGAAGGATGTCATTGGCCACGACTTGTTGCTTGGAGAGCACGAGCAACGGATGTCTCGCCTGCTTCAGGCGTACGCGGCCCTCCCCGTTGAGCGCAACAGGATGAGCCCGCAACTGTCTTCCCAATGCCGCCCGAGCCGCGATGGCATCCAGGCGAGCGAGGGCCTCCATGCCCATCAAGATGACGTCGGCTTGTTCGGCAATGCGGCTGGACAAGTCGCGAAGGATTCGCAGTACTTCCCGGTCGACCTCACGGTCGGCCACCTTGATCGCGTTGTTCAGGTCGACCAATTCGCGAGGTTCCAAAAACACTGTGGCGCCGCTGGACGAGACGTCGTGAACGATGCCTGCAACACGGCGCTGCATGTCGATCTTGATCGGCACGACGTAGCGGCCTTCCCGCTGTGCGAAATACTGCTCCTGAAGAAGATCCGCATATCGACTCGAACGTAGAATGTGCTCAAGTTGATCGCGAATCTGCTGTTTGAGATCGTTCGCGTGATGAGTGAGCCGGCGCAGCTCCGGCGTTGCCGAATCTCGGATGGAACCATCCGGGTCGATCGAGGCGTCCAGTGTGTGTTTGAGCTTCCGCAAAGCAGGACCGGACAGGAGCGCAGCAGCGACGCTGCCCAGGGCCGGCGCATTCGGCGCATGCCGTCCGAGGTAGCGTTGGACCTCTTCCCACACGGCTAGGACCAAGGCCTGATCGCGCAGTTCGTGGCTCTCCAGTACTGCACCTTTGCCGGCCCTCTTCAGCGCCTCTGCGACATCGGGAAATGCCAATGTCGGCATCGGATCGGCACTGTCCTGGAGCATGGTCATCTCCACGGTTTCCTGCTGCCAGCGCCTGGCGTCTTCAACGTCTGCGGCCAAAGCGCAGGACCTCACGCATGCCTCGCCGCGAGTGGAGCGCGTATGGGCCGCAAGCAATTCGAGGAGCTTGTCCCATTCCAATACCTGCGGTGTTTGATCGGCTTCCGTCATGGCCACTCAAGTGAATCAGTCAAAAACTGTAACGGACCCGGGAGCGAGTCGCAAGGCGGCCCGCCCCGGCAGGTGCGACAAGCCAGAAGTCAGTCAAAACCTCACTACGGACGCGGGGTTACCACTTTTGTATCGCTTGACTCAGAGGGTGAACCGCCGATACTATCGGCCGTCGTTTCAACGAGACACACGCGGCCGAGTTTAGGAGGGACTGCTTTATCATGGCTATCAAAGTCGGTATCAATGGGTTTGGACGAATCGGGCGTAATGTGCTGCGTGCCTCACTCGGCGATCCCGATTTGCACTTTGTCGCCATCAATGATCTGACCGATGCCAAGACGCTCGCCTATTTGCTGAAGTACGACTCCGTGCACGGCACCCTAAAGGGAAGCGTCGAGGCCAAGGATGACCAAATCATCGTTGACGGCAAAGCGATCAAGGTGCTGGCCATCAAGGACCCGAAAGAACTGCCCTGGAAGGATTTGCATGTCGAAGTGGTCATCGAATCGACCGGCCGCTTTACCGATCGCGAAGGAGCGGGCAAGCACCTGTCGGCCGGCGCCAAACAAGTCATCATCTCCGCCCCCGCGAAGGATCCGGATGTGACGATCGTCTTGGGGGTCAATGAAGACACGTTCGATCCCAAGACACACCATATCGTGAGCAATGCATCCTGCACGACCAACTGCCTCGCTCCCGTGGCCAAAGTCCTGCTCGAGACCTTCGGCATCAAGCACGGAGTCATGACCACAATCCATTCCTATACCAATGACCAACAATTGCTCGATCTTCCTCACAAGGATCTACGGCGAGCGCGTGCAGCCGGCATGTCCATGATTCCCACGAGTACCGGCGCCGCAAAGGCGCTCCATCTCGTGTTGCCGCAATTGAAAGGCAAGATGGACGGTCTCGCGATTCGCGTTCCCACCCCGAACGTCTCATTGGTGGACCTCACCGTCGAAACCGAAAAAGACTGCGATGTGGCAGCGGTCAATGAGGCGTTTCGCAAGGCCTCGAACGGCGCCTTGAAAGGCATCCTGGATTACTCCGAAGATCCGATTGTCTCGATCGACCAGAAAGGCGATGACCACTCGGCCACAGTGGATGCGCCGTTGACCACGGTCATTGATAAACGACTCGTCAAGGTCATCGCCTGGTATGACAACGAATGGGGTTACTCGTGCCGCGTTCGCGACCTCATTAAAGTACTCGCGGCCAAGAGCAAGGGCCGCTAAACCGCAACTCCCCCACTGCACGTCGGCCTGCTTCACGCTGACCAATAGGGATCGCCATGAATCTGCATAAGCAAACGATCGACGACATGTCCCTGGCCGGCAAGCGGGTCATCATCCGCGCAGACTTTAATGTCCCCTTGGACGATTCCCTCCAGATTACCGACGATACCCGTATCCGTTCCACCCTTCCGACCATCAACCGGGTGGTTGACGACGGCGGCAAAGCCATTCTGTGTTCGCACCTCGGCCGGCCGAAAGGCAAGTTCGATCCAAAGTTCAGCCTCGCGCCTATTGCCAAACGGCTGGGAAGACTGTTGGGAAAGGACGTGATCTTTGCGCCGGACTGCATCGGCCCGAACATCGAAAATCTCGTCGCGAAGATGAAAGCGGGCGACGTCATGCTGCTCGAGAATCTTCGTTTCCATGCCGGAGAAGAGCAGAACGACGAAGCCTTTTCCAAGGCTCTCGCCTCGCTTGGCGACGTGTATATCAATGATGCGTTTGGCGCGGCACACCGAGCCCATGCCTCCACGGTCGGCATCACGAAATATGTGCCGATAGCCGGAGCCGGCTTCCTCTTGAAAAAGGAAATCGAATATCTCGAGGGCGCAGTGGAAAATCCTGTGCGTCCGTTCGTTGCCATTCTTGGCGGAGCCAAAGTTTCGGGCAAGATCGGCGTCATTGAGAATCTCGGGAAGCGGGTGGACAAAGTCATCATCGGCGGCGGTATGGCATTCACCTTTTTAAAGGCAAAAGGGCTCGAGATCGGAAACTCACTGGTGGAAAATGACATGCTCGACTTTGCCAAAGGCATTGAAGAGCATGCCTTCTCGCGCGGTGTGAAATTCTATTTGCCTGTTGACTGCGTGGTGGCCGCAAGTCGCGAGCCCGGCGCTGAAACCAAGATCGTTCCCGTCCAGGAAATCCCGAAAGGCTGGTACGCGCTCGACATCGGGCCCGCATCGGTGAAGCTCTTTACGGAGGCGGTGCAGAACGCCAAGACCATTCTCTGGAACGGCCCTATGGGCGTTTTTGAAATTGACGCCTATGCACGCGGCACGTTGTCCATCGCGCATGCCATCGCTGATGCCTACGCCTTGACGATTGTCGGCGGCGGCGAAACCGCAATGGCGATCCATCGGGCCGGGGAATCGGAAAATATCTCGTTCATCTCGACGGGAGGCGGCGCGGCACTGGAATTACTGGAAGGCAAACCATTGCCGGGCTTGGTGGCCCTGCCTGAGCGCAAAGACTAGCAGTGGCCCAGGCTACCGTGCGGACTACCTTCATCGTCGGCAACTGGAAAATGAACAAGACGGCCTCGGAGGCCGCCGGCTTCGTTGCAGAATTGTCCCGTGCCATTCCCAATAATCCGACGGTTGAAATCGTGATCGCCCCGCCCTTCACCGCATTGGCGTCCGTACGGACCGCGCTGGGCCCGGCATCCAACATAGCGCTTGGCGCCCAAAACATGCACTGGGAACAGCAGGGCGCCTTTACAGGCGAAATTTCCGGAGCGATGTTGCGCGACCTGGGGTGCACATACGTGCTCGTCGGACACTCCGAGCGACGAACGCTCTTCGGCGAGCAGGACGGGGACGCTCACAAGAAAGTTCGCTCGGCATTGCTCAACGGCCTTCGTCCGATTCTCTGTGTGGGTGAATCCCTCGACCAACGGACAGCCGGCCAAACGGAATCGCTCGTGACTGGGCAGCTCGCCGCAGCACTGACAGATCTGACATCCAACGATCTTGAACGAGTCACCATCGCCTATGAACCCGTGTGGGCCATCGGCACGGGACATGCCGCCACAACCGAGCAGGCCGCGAAAGTCCACCGGACTATTCGCGCGCACATTGCAGCCGGCTGGAACCAGGCGACGGCGGCACGCATGAGGATTTTGTATGGTGGAAGCGTGACGCCGCAAAATGCGGAATCTCTGCTGAGCGAGTCGGAGATCGATGGCGCACTCGTCGGCGGGGCTTGTCTCAAAACAGAGTCATTTGCTACAATTGCGCTCGCTGCTTTGAACCGACGGAGTGGGTGACGGGGTCTATGCATACTTTGGTGATCATCATTCATATCATTGCATGCTTCCTTATGATCGGAGCGATTCTCCTCCAGTCGGGAAAAGGAGCGGAAATCGGCGCGGCCTTCGGCGGATCGAGCCAGACGGTATTCGGTAGCCGCGGCCCCGCGAATTTTCTCAGTAAGTTCACGGTCGTGGTCGCAGCGGTCTTCATGTTGACCTCCATGGGACTTGCGATTCTTGCGAAGGAAAAGACGTTCTCGTCCACCGTCATCGATCTTAAGAAGAAAGACACTTCTCAAGAAGTGCCCGCCACTGCACCCCCCCAAAAACCGGACTCTGACGCACACTCCTCGAGCGATTCCCCTACCGCCCACTGATCGACACGAAGCCCGGACAAATTCGGTGTGGCTAGACTTGGGTGGGATTGAAGAAGTTTCTCAGCGTCTCGCTAGACTCGGGTGAGCCAGGAATCATGCGAGGGATCTTCTCCCCGCACGATCGCGAAAAACCGCTTTTGCAACGCGGCCGTCACGACGCCCGGCTTTCCGGTCCCGATCCGGCGATTGTCGATTTCTCTGACTGGAGTCAGCTCGGCAGCAGTCCCCGTCACAAATACTTCGTCGGCAATATACATTTCATCGCGCGTGAACCGTTCTTCGACCACGATGATGCCCTGCTCCCGTGCCAGTTCGATGACGGCACTTCGTGTAATGCCTTCGAGGATGGACGTCAGGGGGGTCGTCTTGATCCGGCCCTGACGCACGATGAAGATATTCTCGCCTGTTCCCTCAGACACGTACCCTTCCGTATCCAGGAGAATGGCCTCATCATAGCCGTTAGCCTTGGCCTCCCGTTTGGCTAAGATCGAGTTGACGTAGTAGCCGGAAATCTTTCCTCTCGTCATCGACACGTTGACGTGGTGTCTCGTAAATGAGGAGACGCAGGCCCGCATGCCGTTAGCCAAGGCATCATCGCCCAGGTACGAACCCCACTTCCACGCGGCAATTGCCAATTTGACCGGATTATCGCCCGGGTAAACACCCATTGCGCCATACCCGATGTACAGGAGCGGACGGATGTAACAGGCCTCGAGGCGATTGACTCGGACCGTCTCGACGATGGCCTCGGCCACCTGTTTCTTGTCGAAGGGAATGGTCATCATGCCGATATGGGCCGACTCAAACAATCGATCGACATGTGCCTGCAGCTTGAAAATGGCCGAACCGGACTTTCCCTTGTAGCAACGGAGGCCTTCGAAGGCGGCCAGTCCATAATGCAAAGAGTGAGTCAAGACGTGCACGTTTGCGTCCGCCCAATCGACGAACGAACCGTCCATCCAGATCTTGCCTTGCGTGTCCATACTCGAGCGGACTATAGCAGCGGTTTTGAAGAAGCGTCAAGCAAACGAGGAAGTCAATCGCGCGGTACGCTATGCGTTTTCCCGCACAGGGGAAGGACGAGCGTCGATGGAATCGTGTATGAGTCTGACAAGACGATTCGCAGTCTGAGACGTGATCTGATCGATCTTCAACCCGAACTCATACTCCTTGACCCAGCGGACCGAGGCTCGAGAAATTTCCAGAGGAGGACCATTGTCCACAGTCACCCGAATGGACACGTCGGTTCCCGGCTTGAGAGAATGATCTCCGAGCACACGCAGTCCAGTGCAGCTCACGTTCATGACCACGCCTTTGCCGATCACGCTTCCGCTCAGGTAGTAGGAACCATACCAGCTAGGGATGCGCCGGTACGGACGGAGCACGAATCCCCTCCGCGGCGTCGATGTTCCGGCTCTCTTCATGGCTTCACTCTACGCCGCCCCTACTGCCAGGAACAGCCTACGAACAGGGGGGCTCCTGCGACTGGCTGCCAGTGCGTCCGCTTCCTTGACACTCTTGAAATCACTGTGATACATAACGACGTTCTGTTAGGGAGGCAAGGGCTCATGTATGCAATAGTCGAAACAGGCGGCAAGCAGTATCGGGTCGAGAATGGAACCCTCGTTCAAGTGGAACGTCTTTCCGGCGATGTGGGTGGCACCGTGGAACTGAGCGATGTGCGGCTCGTCCATGGCGACAATGGCCTGGTCGTCGGGCAGCCATTGGTCAAGGGCGCCAAGGTCACCGCTGAAATCGTTGACCAGGGCCGGACTCGTTCGATCATGGTTTTTAAGAAACAGCGCCGCAAGAATTACCGCCGCACTAAGGGACATCGTCAAAGTTTCACCAAACTTCGGATCACAGGCATCCATACGGCATAGTAGTCGGCTCATGAAGAGCGATATCGCACCCGACGCAAGGATCTGTCATGGCAACGAATAAAGGCGGCGGTTCGTCAAGAAACGGGCGGGACAGCAACCCTCAATATCTCGGGGTGAAAGCCTACGGCGGTGAGACCGTGAAAGCAGGCACGATCATCGTGCGTCAACGGGGGACGAAGTTCTTCCCTGGTTTTAATGTCGGCCTCGGCAAAGACCACACTCTCTTCGCCCGCGTGTCGGGAATCGTGAAATTCGAGGGCGGACGCGCGCGCCAGAAGGTCAGCGTCTACCCCGTGTCCGCGACCTCTTAACATCGCCCACTCCCCCTGAGTCCATCACGCAGTCCGTTCCGGCTGACGGCGAGCTTGCGTGCAGCGGTGCCCGCCGGTCGGCATCGTCACGATTGCTTTGTCACCGTCCACGAGTAGGACTTCATGTTCGTCGACGAGGTCACCATCACAGTAAAGGCGGGGCGCGGCGGAGACGGCAGCTGTAGTTTCCGACGAGAAATGTTCGTGCCCCGCGGCGGTCCGGACGGCGGCGATGGGGGTGATGGCGGTGACGTCATCCTGATCGCTTCCCGACGCCTGACGACGCTCCTCGACCTTCGCTATCAACGGCATTACGAGGCAGAAGACGGGAAGCCGGGCAGCGGATCAAATTGCACGGGCCGAAGGGGCAAGTCGATTCAGATCCTGCTGCCCGTCGGCACCGCGACGTACGACCAAAGGACCGGCGAGGTCTTGGCTGACTTGGTTGCGGATGGGGACTCGGTGACTATTGCACACGGGGGGAAAGGTGGGCGAGGAAACAGCCATTTTGCAACATCAACCAACCGCGTCCCCACCCACTTTGAGCGCGGTACAGCCGGCGAGGAACTCGAACTGCGGCTGGAATTGAAGTTGCTGGCCGACGTCGGCCTCATCGGATTTCCCAATGCGGGAAAGTCCACGTTGATCGCCGCAATCTCGGCGGCCCGCCCGAAAATTGCGGATTATCCCTTCACCACCCTTGTTCCGAATCTGGGTGTCGTGCGGTATGCCGAAGACCGAAGTTTTGTGGTCGCCGATATCCCGGGACTGATCGAAGGCGCGCATGAAGGGAAAGGCCTTGGCATTCAATTCTTACGACACATTGAGCGCACGTCACTGCTTCTTCACTTGATCGACGTATCGGAGTGGACGGCGGAAGATCCTGTGGCGAGCTTTGACATCATGCGCCATGAACTGGCGGCATACAATCCGTCGGTCGCCGCGCGTCCCTTTGCCGTGGTCGCCACGAAGATAGATGCGGCTGGCGATGGAACCAGACTCAGCGAGCTTCAAGCATTCTGTGAGCAACGGGGCATTCCGTGTCTTCCTGTTTCATCGGCGACCAGAGCCGGACTGACGGAGTTGATCGGTTTCGTCGGTCAACGCCTCGAACAACTGCGCGGGATGGCATGCGAGACCAAGTCCTAAAACAAGCCAGACGAATCGTCGTCAAAATCGGGAGCAGTTTGGTGAGCTCTCGCGAGGCCGGTCTCGAACCGGAGCGCATCGATCGGCTGGCGGACGACATCGCTCTGCTCCGCTCGGCAGGTCGTGAAGTGCTGATCGTGTCCTCCGGCGCCATCGTTTCCGGCATCAACAAGCTCGCGCTCAAAGAATATCCCAAGAGCCTTCCTGTCAAGCAGGCGGCGGCAGCAGTGGGACAAAGTCGGTTGATGTGGGCGTACGAGAAATCCTTTGAGCGCCTTGGGCTAAAAGTGGCGCAAATACTTCTTACGCATCACGATCTCGCGGACCGGCGCCGGTTTCTGAATGCCCGGCATACGCTGACCGCTCTCATCGAGTTCCAAGTGATTCCGATCATCAATGAAAACGACACCGTTGCCGTAGACGAAATTCGTGTCGGTGACAACGATACACTGGCCGCCGAAGTGGCCCATCTCGTGGATGCTGATCTGCTC
>JARDZZ010000098.1 GCA_029240595.1 Nitrospira sp.
GGACAAGGCAACATCGATGTTGCGGGCCCTACAGCTGAACCAACTCCATCGCGAGGCCCGTACGACGGATCATCTTAAACCCTAGCATAGGGGGTGGTGGATTACAACCTGAGATGTCCCCAGACGATTCCGGGGTTCTCTGACTCATTCGCCCACCCGCACCAACGATCCTTGTACCTTACAATAGGCAAACGTCTTATAAAACAAAATGATTGTCATGACCAACAGGGCGACATTGAGCCCCCCAGCCCAAGCCAAGTGGGCAAACGGGACCATGCCTTCACGGAGCACATCACGCATTCCTTCAAAGATATGGGCGGCCGGATTCATCCAGGCCACTACCTGAAGCCAATAGGGCAGCACATCGAGCGGATAGAACACGCAGGAGATCGGCTGGAATAGAAACACCAGGCTCCAAGCCAATATTTCCGCCTCCTGCCCGAACCGCATGATGAGAGAGGTCGTCAACACCCCGATGACCCATCCTGTAATCACCAAATTCACAACAAAGGGAAGCAACCACAAACCCATGATCAACACGTTATAACCATAAAATAACCACGCACAGATGCCCATGACGATTGAGACGCAGGTCACCTTGAAAATGCTCATGGCAATCGTCGCGGCCAGGAATTCGGCCGGCGACAACGGACTAGCAAACAGGTTCATGAGATTGCGAGCCCATAGTTCTTCAAGGAACGAGATCGTAATACCCTGCTGGGAGCGGAACAGCATGTCCCACAGGATCAATGCCCCGAGGAAGAAGGTGACGAAGCCCGGCACTTGAGGCTGATATTTCGCCAAGTACATGGTGATGAAGCCCCAGATGACGAGATCCAGGAAAGGCCAGTAGAATATCTCCATGATCCGGGGCAGGCTGCGACGATACAAGTAGAGGTGTCTCACCACCAGTGCAACGATGCGGTGCCCTTTCATGCGGTGCCTCCGGTCACGTCCGGACCATGATCATGGTCACACCCACCACAGGCCTGGTGCCTTCCGAGCAAGTCGTCGATCAGCAGACCTATGCCTCGGAGCATCGAGGCACCGGCCCGATGCCCGCCGGAAACGGGACGCAATGCCAGTCCCGCGAGGATGAACGGCATGACGAGCAGGCCAGCAACAAACACCATGTTAGGAGTGACCTCGTCCGGGACTGAGAGGAGGGCCCAGGCAAGCAGCAAAGGCACGACTGCAATGACGAGACTATTGGCGACGACTCGCCAACTGCAGGTCCGCCTCCACAATCCGATGGCGCCGACGACGAGCCAGAGAAGCCCCCATGCGGCACTCAAGAGCAGGCCCCCCAGGAGCGCGCCGACTGCAAAATTCAAGGCACTGGACATCCGGCCTCCCCGGCCATTTACCGTTCCCTCGCGAGCTTGAGAAACACCTCTTCAAGATCGGCTTGGCCGAAGCGTGCAATGATTGCTCGCGCCGTTCCCTCGGCGACAATTTTGCCTCGCTGAAGGAAGATGATCCGGTCCGACATTTCCTCCATCTCACGCATGTTGTGTGACGTGTACAGGATACTCAAGCCCACCGAGCGACGTTCTTCTTTTAAGAGCGCACGGATTTTGTGGGCGATGTCCGGATCGAGGCTGGCCGTCGGCTCGTCGAGAAAGAGGATCTTTGGTTCCGTGAGCAGCGCCTTGGCCAGCGTCAGTCGGGTCATCTGACCTGAAGAAAGTTTTCTCGTCACTTTATGACGAAATTCCTCCATCTCCAGCTTCTTGACGATGTCATCCACCCTCCGATGGATGTCGGACAGCCCATACAACCGGCCCACGACCCATAAGTTCTCTTCCACCGTCAGTGCCATCGGCATCGAGATGTAGGTCGACGAAAAATTGACCTGCTGGAGAATCTGTTCTCGATGGGCGGCCAACTCCATCCCAAACATCTCGATAGCGCCTGCTGTGGGCGTGATGAGGCCCAGCAACATGTGGATCGTGGTCGTCTTGCCTGCGCCGTTCGGCCCCAGCAATCCAAGGATCTCTCCAGGCTCGATGGAAAAAGAGACGTCCTCCACCGCGGTGAAATCACCGAATTGTTTGCGCAAATGACTGACTCGGAGCACGGGTGTCGTCATGGTTCTCTCGGTACCTGGTTCAGAAAGACAAAAAGTCTTTTATTTTGTCCGGGAGGTGGCAGGTCTCGCATTTTCGGTCCAAAATTCTACCCTCGTGTTGGGCCTTCCCGTCATGGCAACGGAAGCAATCGTTGAGAGCCCTCGTCCGGAGGTACGACCCTTCGGGATACTCCGGATGCCACGGCTTGTTGTCTGTGGAAACATGTCCACGCGGCAGGACGATGGGATATCCTTTAATCGGCTGATCGTGTACGACTCCCGAATGACAGGTCGTGCAACCCTCTTTCTGGCCGCGGACGCCGAAGGCCTCCATATGCTTGCGATGACTCATGACGAGGCCCACATCTTTTACAGGAACCGGAAGATCGCGGGGTGCGACTTCCGACGTGCGAAGGACATGTTGATGACAACCCAGGCACACCTGAGAATCCACCTGAGCTTTCAAATTATGAGGATCGGTCGGTGTGCCGAACAGGTAAATGGCGACGTCTTTCGTTCCCGCCCACGCCTTGTCCTGCAGCCAGCCCTCAATCCCCGGCCTCACATGGCATGCGACGCACGTCACGTTCTTGTGCGAGGACTTTACCCAACTGTCGTAGGACGGCTTGATTGTGTGGCAACTGGCGCAAAATGCCGGATGGTTCGTCAACGGAATAGCGACTGCTCCGAGCGCCAGTGCGCCGGCCACGATCACCAGGGCGAGGGTGGCTCTAGACGTCCAGCTCATGCTCCGAAGGAGCGCGTCGAAGCGGGAAATGCTTCATGATGAGAGCGGCTACACCGGGCACGTCGTTGAGATCGAACAATGGGACATGCCAGTCAATAGGCTTATCCGACACCACCGCCAGCAGGCCTTCGGAGGATATGGGAATTTCACCGACCTGATCGCGAATGATGACGATTTTGGGATATCCCTCGTGCTTCCATCCTTCGGCAATAATTAAATCATAGGAGCCATCCAAAAACCGGCTCCGCACGTCCTCCACGTTCATCTGATCAGAGACATCCGCGAACATGGCGATGCTGCCTTTCGACAGGATCACGACGCTGCTGGCGCCGGCCTGTTTGTGCCGCCAACTGTCCTTGCCCTCGGTATCCAGATCGAATCCGTGACCGGCATGCTTGACGGTTGCGATCTTGTATCCCGCACGGACGAGCTCCGGAATCACGCGTTCGATAAAAGTCGTCTTGCCGCTGTTCGACCTTCCCACGAAGCAGACGATCGGGACGTCCATCGAAATCCTCTCAGCAGCAGGACAGCCGATGAGGGCTGTTCAGGCTCGCTTCGGCATAATTCGCCCAGCTTTCCCCGCTGAGCAGCTGAACGGAAACCAGATCGCCTGGATTCAGCCGTTCGACTTCGACGGGCACATCGATCAAACAGTTGGCTTTGACCATCGATGTCAAAATCCCGGACCCTTGATCGCCCGTCGTTCGTACTTTGAATGCGCCGTCTTCACGCGTGAGAACGCCGCGCAGAAAGTGGCGCCGATCAGGACGTTTAGAAAACTTTTCCTGAAACAGTGCCTGCACCACCGGCCGGCCGTAACTCCGATGGCCGCTCATTTTGAGCATCGCGGGCCGTACCAACTGCTCGAAGGTGACCATAGAGGAGACCGGATTCCCCGGCAACCCGAAGGCGAGTTTGCCTTGGATTTTTCCAAAGGCGAGCGGCTGTCCGGGCTTAATGGCCAGCTTCCAAAAATTCATCTCTGCTCCCAGGTCGCGGAACACCGCTTTCGTGAAATCGTAATCTCCCATCGAGACGCCACCGGAAAGCACGAGGATATCGGCGGTCAAGCCATGCGAAATTTTCTCTTTTAGCGCGGCGGGCGTGTCCTTTGCAATTCCCAGCAGGAACGGAATTCCACCCGCATCCTGGACAGCGGCGGCAATGCCGTAGCTGTTGGAGTTGATGATCTTTTCCTCGCTGAAACGCTCGTCTAAGTCGGCCAGCTCATCACCCGTGGAAAGGATCGCGACGCGTGGGCGTTGGTGGGCGAAAATAAAGGATTTGGCGAGAATCGCCAGCATGCCGGCCTCACCGGGGCGGATACGAGTGCCCTTGGTAATGATCCGCTCGCCTTTTTTGACATCCTCTCCCTGGGGGCGGACATTTGATCCTTTTGCTTCCGGTTTAAACACGCGCACCTGATCGTGCCCAGGCTCGGTGTCCTCAACCTTCAACACCGTGTCCGCGCCCTTCGGGATCGGCGCCCCGGTCATGATCCTGATCGCTTGGCCTGGCCCTACCGTTTTGGTCGGCATTTTGCCAGCAGGAACATCTTCAATCACGGTCAAGGTCACAGGCTTTTGTATGGCGTGCTCCTGACGGATATCCTCCCACCGCACCGCGAATCCATCCATGGCGCTATTATCCCAAGGCGGGTTGTCGCGTTCGACGATGACGTCCTCGCCCAGCACTCGTCCCAACGCATCCAACAGCGGGATCTTTTCCAGTCCCAGTACCGGCGTCGCATCCAACACGATTTTTTGCGCTTGCTCGAGTGGAGTTAATCCAGACATGACATCCTGGCTTTTCATCGCTTCACTTTAGCGGTGCTGGCGTGGGGCCACATTGACCAGCGATCCGCTCTTCTTACAGAAGGTTTCCACCTTGTTGGCGATCTCGTGGTAGGCCTCTGCGGTGGGCGTATCGGAATTGAACATGGCAAACGGCTCTCCGGCATCCGACTGAATGACCACGTCGGGGTCGAGCGGGATGCGCCCCAGGAAAGGCACGCCCATGTCTTGCGCCGAGGCCTCGCCTCCGCCTTTTCGAAACACGTCGATGTGCTGATGGCAATGAGGACACTCCAGGCCGCTCATGTTCTCTACGATACCGATAATCGGCACTTCGCTGTCTTTGCAAAATGTCACAGATTTGCGAGAGTCCAACAGCGCGACTTCTTGCGGGGTGGTGATGATGACGGCCCCGCTGACCTGGCCCAGCAAATCTACCGTCGTAACCGACTCGTTTCCCGTTCCAGGCGGCAAATCGATCAACAGGAAATTGAGATCCTGCCATTCGACACCTCCCAGGAGTTGGTTGATAAACTCATACTTGTAGGCATCGCGCCAGATAATGGGATCATCGGAATTCTGCAACAGGAACGACATCGACGCGATCTTCAGATTATACGCCTGAAAGGGAATGATCCCTCCCGACGTGCTGATCTTGAGTTTCTGACCTTCGGCACCGACCATCTTGGGTATGTTAGGGCCATGAATGTCCATGTCACAGATGCCGACATGCCACCCCTTGAGCGCCAGGCTCACCGCAAGATTGGTGGTACACGTGCTCTTGCCAACCCCGCCCTTGTTGCTCATGACGAGGACCTTGTACTCGATCCGCTCCATCCGCTTGGCTACCAGCCAGCGGCTGTGGCCTTCCTTGTCTTTCTGACAGGATTCGTTTTCATCGCAGATCGCGCACGCCCACATATAGGTGCAGGCATCACTGCCGCCGGACGTTGGCGTTGAAATTACATTGAGTTCACGAGGCATGAGGTCAGACCCTTTCTCCCGGTAAATTGCCCTGCCTTGACGGCGCGTGCAAGCTCGAACTAAGGTCGATCTGCACTATCGACGCCGCCCTCCCGCCGTGGGCACGCCGACATACTCGCCGTCCCCGGCGCCCGACATCGCAGGCGCCATGGCTTTAGGCCCGACCGGCGACAGCGCGTTGTCCGGTTTTTCCTGAGCCTTTTTCTTGTTGAAGAACCCCGCGCTGATAATGCCCACCTCATAAAAAATGTACATGGGGAGGGCCATCAGACATTGGTTAAATGGATCCGGTGTGGGGGTTAAAATGGCGGCGACAATGAAGGCGCCCAGAAGCGCCCACTTGCGGTAGCGTTTGAGAAAGGGCGCATCAACCCATCCCAGTTTGGCCATGAGGGTAATGGCCAACGGGACTTCGAAAATCAAGCCGAACACCATCAGAAACCACAATGCGAATCCCACATATTGCGCGATCGAGAGTTGCGGAATGAATCCCGCGCTGACCCCATAGGACACGAGGAAGTTCAACGCAAACGGCAGCACGAAGAAAAATGAAAACCCCACGCCGGCATAAAACGCCACTGTGCTCAACGCCACGAACGGCCCTACGAACCGGCGCTCCTGCGTGTGCAATCCCGGCACGACGAATTGCCAGACTTCCAAAAGGATGTACGGAGTGGCGAGGACAATGGCAAAAAGGCCGGCCACTTTTACGTTCTGCCAAAGAGCTTCCGCCGGAGCGAGGAAGACGAACGGGACGGTCGGCAGATCGGTCGGCACCCATGAAAGGGAGCCTGGCACGAACATGTTCTGAAGCGGAACACGCAGCCACTTGACGAGGGTGTCAGCGTAAAAGAACGTACCGACAAAGACGACTGCCGTGGCGATGACCGCCCGCGTGAGCCGGACCTGGAGCTCGACCAGATGCTCCATGACCGGCATTTTCTTGTCTTCCAGCGGCTTGAAGACGGAATCTTGCAGCCACCGGTTGAAGTCGTTCAGCACTGAATCCCCAGCAGAGCCGCGGGCGCCGGTCGAGGGACCGGCGCGCCGACGCCTCCGGATTACTTCGGATTGACCGCCACGAACAGGTTGTTGCCTTGCCGGCTGAGCAGCAGAACGGCTAACTCCTCTTTTTTGATTTTGTGCGCAGCTTTTTGATATTCGTCGAGGGTTTTGACCACTTCGTGGTTCACTTCCTGAATGACATCGCCCCGCTGGATTCCAGCCGCCTCAGCAGGACCTCCGGGTTCGACAGAAGACACGACGACGCCGGCCGTCTTGGCCGGAATGTTCAACTGACTCATCATCGCATTGTCCAACGACTGCACCCTGAGGGAAGCCAGCACGTTATCTGGCGGCTTGATCGTCTCGCCCTGTTCCTTCGGAGGTGCCGATTCCTTCTTCGCCAGTATCTCGTCCGATGGCCGTTCGGCTACTTTGACTGAGAGGGTCTGCTCCTTCCCTTCCCGTAAAATCTTGATCTGGGCATCCTTGCCGACAACGGTCCGAGCGACCAGATTGCGCAATTGACTCACGCTCTGGACTTCTTTGCCATTGAACGAGACGACGACATCGCCACGTTTGACTCCAGCGGCGTGAGAAGGCCCGTTCTCGTTGACGTCGCTGATCAAGACGCCCTTGCGCTGCTCCGGGAGCTTGAAAGACTTCGCAAGAGCCGGCGTGATTTCTTGGATCGCCACACCCATCCAGCCGCGCACGACTTTACCCGTCTTCTGCAGACTGTCCACAATATCCACCGCAATGCTGCTGGGGATTGCGAATCCAATGCCTTCGGATCCTCCGGTCCTTGAGAAAATGGCCGTGTTGATGCCGATCAAGTCTCCGTTCATGTTGACCAACGCTCCGCCCGAATTACCCGGATTGATCGCCGCATCAGTTTGGATGAAATCTTCGTAATCTGCGATCCCGACGTTCCCCCGTCCAAGCGCACTGATAATGCCCAAGGTGACCGTCGAGCTCAATCCGAACGGACTGCCAATCGCGAGCACGAGATCGCCGACCTGGAGTTTTTCGTATTCCGCCCATTTCACCGATGGAAGGTCCTTGACGTCGATCTTGACCACTGCCAGATCCGTCTTGGGATCCGTCCCGATGATTTTGGCCGGAAATTCTCGACGGTCGCTCAATGTCACCGTAATTTGAGTGGCGCCCTCCACGACGTGATTGTTGGTGACGATATACCCGTTGGGATCCATGATGACACCCGATCCGGCGCTTTGATCCGGACGCCCATGAGGACCGGGGGGCGGCATCGGCGGAGGAGTCGGGAGTTCGCCACCTGGCTCATCAGGGGGGCCACCGCCCGGGGGGCCACCGCCCGGAGGTCCACCGAATGGGCCTGGAGGAAGCGGTCGTCGGCCTCGTCCGCCTTCGCTTCCGCCTGTCACGGCGATGTTGACGACGGCGGGTGTCACTTTTTTCACAATTTCCGAAAACCCCTGCGCCATGGAAGGAGGCACTCCCGCCGCCGTGGCCGGCGAGTCGCCTGATAAGGGGCTCAGTGTACAAGCAAGAGCGAAGACGCACACACAACTGGCGAATGCTACCACACGACCGTTCTCACTCCACGTAGCCATGACCGTGTCCTCCGACGGGTTATACGATTTCGTTAATATATGGGGATGAACAGTTCATTGTACACTATCCCTTCCAAGGCCTTCAAAGACTAATCGTCCCCTTCGGGCCGAACACACCCGAAAGGGACGATCGATGAGGAGCAGCCTGGCGATACTTACGAGGCGGTTCTCCGCTCCGCCGCATCGGCCTCCAATTGTCCAACCCAGGAGTTTTGCAGTTTCAGCGCCAGCCGCTTCTCTGCCTGATCAAACGACACCACCCGCAGGGTGTTCGGCGCACCTTCGTAGGTGGGCGGCCAAATCCGGCGCTCAGGGTCTTGAGGACGCAGGTAGATGACGGGGTACCATTGACTGATTCCCGGGGCCGACGGCCGATCCAACGTAGCCCAGCCTCGCCCCTCGGCCTGCATCAGCGTCACGTTGTTCTTGAGATCCAGCAGGGCGAACTCCAGCAGAGACCAATTGTCCCGACGGAAGCCTGGCTGAGCATGAGTCGTCCAACCAAGAAACAATGTCACCGGATATTCCTGTTCGGTGCTGGACAGCACCACAACAACCAAATACTCCAGCCCGTGCAGCCTGCCTAACTCCGCTAATTGCGTCCAGTCTCCGTTCGGCTGTGGACGGATCTGATCGGCCGGTAGAACCTGGGTGATGGTGACAGGTATCGCCCGAGCAATGTCCTGCTTCAACGTTTCGCTCAGACGGACCTGTGCCTCGTCGGGAAGATTCGGGGCCGCCCCGGGCTCGGCAGTGTCAGACACCAAAAGAAGCCCGGCCTTGAGCGGTCGCTGTTCGATCCGGGAAAAGGCCTCATCGTTGGCCCTATGGTCGGAGGAGACGTAGTCGCCAAGCCTGCTCGGGGGAGTAGCCGAAGCACAGGCGGCCAACAGAACGGCAACCAGCAGGAAATTGGACACGTCCACGATTCTACGCATGCGACCCTCCCCGTT
>JARDZZ010000015.1 GCA_029240595.1 Nitrospira sp.
CCATTGGATGACCGACTTTCCTGCATTCGGTGTTTTGGCTTTCTTCCATGTGCATGGCAAACCTGCCCCGTCCAGCTCTTCGAGCAGCCATTCTACTGTTGGCCATTCCGCGGTCTGGCTTTGGAAAGTCCAGCGGGCAACCGGCTCGCGCAAACGATCGTCAGACGACGGCATCGTCACTTCTTCCAACTGCGCCTCGTCGCAGACGACATAGAGCTCGCCCTGTGGATCGAACCAGAACCGAAGCTTGCCGGCCGTACACTCGGCATGGATCACGCCTAAACTGGAACAGTCGGCGCCTTCCTGCTCAAAAATGGAAAAATCCGTGACGCCTTTCATGGTCAGTTTTGCCACGCGCTCCATTTGACGAAGATGGTACCGCACGACGACCGTCACGAGGGTATCAGCCAGGACCTCGCGGCCGGACCCTTCATCGAACAGCCGACGTTTCGCCATCTGCACGTCCGTCACATATCCACCGCGGAAGCCACCCGTGTGGCCCAGTAGCCAACGGAGATCTTCAACATCTTTGATCGTGAATTGCATAGTCACGATTGTAGCGCAGGATGGCGCCGGTAGCTAGAACGATCGCCGGTCGTCCGCACTCACCACTTGATCAGAGACAGCCGTGAATGAAGCGAGCCTGTCATTCGCAGCCCACACGTTCTCCCTTGAGAATCTTGCCCGTCAAATCGACGAAAAAATGGATCTGGCAGTTGACATTGCCCCCGTAAAGAGGAAGGAGATCAAATGCATCGGCTTGACCTGGCATGCGATCGATCGCAAAGTCCCAAATCATCTCGATGGTCCCGTCCTCTCTTTGATGCGGATGTAGATTGGGCGGACCAAGTTCGACGTAGAGGTCCGAAACCTGCCCTCCAACCCACCGGTTGATGACCTCATCCCACGTCTGATAGGGGCCGGCCACATCACGCTTCGCGGCGTCTTTGCTTTCCGCGACGCAGCCGGTGTACACAGCGCTCATCATGCAGATGGCACACCAGATCGGCGTCAAAACGATTCGATGGCGCATGGTCAACCTTTCGGTAGAGATGCCTTGCTAGAAAGCCCTGGAACCGCGCAGCATAATTGGACAGCGGATCATCAGTCAATTCAGAGGATTCGCTTCACTCAGGCCGCAGAAGACGCTCGTGAAGAACCGCCGCTTGTCTCTTACATTGATTACCGCCTTATTCCTGCAGTAGCCTAGAGGCTCGGTGTCGAAGCAAGCGTTCTTGACCAAAAGGAGATTCCTCGATCATGGCCGGTTTTCCCATCGAAGTCGCGACGCGCATCAAGACATTGCCCCCCTATTTGTTCGCTGCCATTGATAAGATGAAGCAGGCCGCAATTGCCCGCGGAGTGGATATCATCAACCTGGGCATCGGCGATCCCGACCTGCCGACCCCCCAGCCAATTGTCGAGAGTCTCTCAACAGCCGCAAACAATCCCAAACACCATCAGTACCCTTCATATGAGGGGATGCTGTCATTCCGTCAAGCGGTGGCCGAGTGGTATCGGCGCCGGTTTGGTGTGAAGCTGGATCCGGCAGACGAAGTGCTGACCCTGATCGGTTCGAAGGAAGGCATCGGACACATCCATTTGGCCTTCGTGAATCCAGGGGACGTGGTGCTCGTGCCAAGTCCAGGCTATCCCGTGTATCCGGTCGGCACGAGTTTCAGCGGCGGCGTTTCGCATTTCATGCCGCTCACGAAGGCCAACGGGTTCCTACCTGATCTGCAGGCGATCCCTAAGGACGTGGCGAAACAGGCCAAGCTCATGTGGCTCAATTCCCCGAACAATCCCACCTCGGTGGTTATGACCAAAGACTACTTCAAGCGCGTCGTCGAATTTGCGCATCAACACCAGGTTATCGTCTGTCATGATGCGGCGTACTCCGAAATTTTCTATGACGGCAAACGGCCGGCCAGTTTCATGGAAGTCGAGGGTGCCAAAGAAGTCGGCGTGGAATTTCATTCCCTGTCAAAGACCTACAACATGACCGGATGGCGGCTGGGATTCGTCGTAGGCAACAAGGATGTGTTGGCCGGGCTCGGCAAGGTGAAAAGCAATCTCGACTCGGGCGTATTCGAAGCCGTGCAAGCGGCGGGTATTACGGCGTTGGGACTTGATGAGGCGGTCACTGACGCCATCAGGCGCATCTACCAGGAACGAAGGGACACGCTGGTTCCCGGATTGAAGGCGGTGGGACTTGATGTCGACACACCCCCCGCCGCGTTTTATGTCTGGGTGGCGGTTCCGAAGGGTTATAACTCTGCGTCGTTTACGGAACATTTACTGGAGAAGGCCGGAATCGTGACCACTCCCGGTAATGGATTCGGTGCGCCGGGCGAAGGATACGTTCGAATGACAGTCTGTACCTCGAAAGAGCGGCTGAGTGAAGCGGTCGAGCGGATAAAAAAAACGGGGTGGTAACGCCGAGATGGACTGCGAGACGGCCTATATTGGTTTCGGCTCCAATGTCGGCGATCGGATAGATTTTTGTGACCGTGCCGTGACGCTCTTGAGTCTATTGCCGCACTCGCAGGTCACAGGCGTTTCGCTGCTCTATGAGACTGAGCCGGTCAAAGACGGAGCCAACCCCGGCGCCGGATGGTTCCTCAATGGCGTCGTACAGCTGGAGACAGCCATCACGCCGGAGAGCCTGTTGAGCATGTTGAGGGAAATCGAGCGCTCCCTTGGCCGGGACGACGACAACCGTTCGGGTCCGCGGACGATCGATCTTGATCTGCTGTTTTATGGACAGCGCGTCATTGACCAGCCCGGCTTGAAGGTTCCCCATCCGCGACTCCACATGCGACGCTTTGTGCTCATGCCCTTGAGCGAATTGGCTCCGCTCCTCGTACATCCTACTCGTCTTCGTTCGGTGAATCAGATGCTCTCGGAGACCACCGATCCATCCGAAGTCCGTCTCCTCTTTCCGCAACCGTCGACCCGCTACGGTTCGCGCCAGGCCTGCAGCCCCCGCATGGATTCATGAAGACGATCCGATCGCCTTCGGCGATGACGACATGGAGCGATCAGCTGCATCGAGAGGGGGTCGTCATCGGCCTGGTGCCAACGATGGGCGCGCTTCACGACGGGCATCGGGCATTGATCCGCACCGGAAGACGTCAGTGTGACGCACTCGTCGTCAGTATTTTTGTGAACCCGACACAGTTTGCTCCAACCGAAGATTTGGCGAGCTATCCCAGGCCAATCGAGCAAGATCGAGAGTTATGCCGGACGGAAGGCGTCGATGTCTGTTTCGAGCCTGCAGCTGGCGCGATGTATCCCAAGGGTTTTCAGACGCTTGTAACGGTGCCGGCCATCGCACGCCGGTGGGAAGGGCAATCCCGCCCCCATCATTTTGCCGGCGTGGCGACCGTCGTCACCAAGCTCTTCAACGTCGTCCGGCCCGGCCTGGCGTTCTTCGGACAAAAAGACTATCAGCAGTGCGGGGTCGTGCGGCAATTGGTCAAGGATTTGAATTTTCCTATCCGCATTGTCGTCTGCCCAACCGTGAGGGAGCAAGACGGCCTGGCGATGAGTTCCCGTAACGTGTTTCTGTCAACGGAAGATCGCCGCATTGCGCCGATCTTTTTCCACGCCTTACAAGCCGGCCGGCAAGCCATTGAGAACGGCCTGAGCGAGGCCGCGTCAGTGGAGGCGCTGATGCGGAAGGTGATCGGAGGCGAGCCCGCCATTCGGATCGATTATTTGGCTGTTTGCGATCCAACGACGCTGGAGCCTCTCATCAACATCGATCGCCCGGCGGTCATTCTTGGTGCGGTCCGCCTTGGGTCCGTACGCCTCATCGACAACGTGCATGCGAGGAGTACACATGGTTCACGACAGCATCGGCAGGGCCTTGCGGCTCGCGAAGACTGAACCATGTTGGTATCGAACTCGGCGAGAGGTCCGGTGTTGTAGAACGAAGGTCTTTGAGTTAAGGGAGATCGTCTCGCGGCTTGTCAGGCTAAGCGTTGGAGACCGGATGGCGGCCTTGGCTCACGAGCAAGCCGAGGACCACTTGGCTGAGGCGCCGCTGATCAGGCAATGGAATCTCGAGAAAGCGCAGCCCTACAGACGTCGGACGCACGGAGCAGACCATCGCCGTTTCAATTCGGATCGCCTCGTCTTCCTGGTCAGGCTTGAGCACGAGCCCCAGGAACGTTCCCCGCGGCAGGCCGGTCGTTTGCAGAGTGCAGCCATCCATCGAAATGTCCGTGATCCGATTCGTCGAACGGATCCGATTGTCTGCAAGAAACTGCGCCTGAATTGAGGTGGGAAGCCGTTTGTACTGCCGGCGATCGGACGCCTGAGCACTGCGCGTCGCCTCGCGGCTAAAGGCATGAAACTTGTTCATGCAGAGTTGACAGCGGAACGGAACCACATTCAGGTGATGCAGCACACGTTCCACCATCCCCGATTGAGGCGCGACGCGAACGAACGGCGTTCCGCAATTCGGACAATGGAGAGTCTTCATGCTCCCGACTTTGTCTCCGCCAGTGACTGGGAAGTTCGTTTCCTCCCGGGTTGCGCTTGTTGTTCTATCAATATCGGTTCGATCACAGCGGGCGAGTAGGTTGCCGGCTTGACCCATTTACCGTCCTCGCGTTTATAGCCTCCGACTTTGCTCATATTGGACCGGTGCACTTCGCGAAAGACCGGCTCCATGTCGATACCATACGATACGGCGGTCCCATAGACGACATACAAGAGATCCGCAAGTTCCTTCGCAACCGCGAACAAGTCGTTCTTGGCCATGGCCTCTTTCAGTTCCTCAAATTCCTCATGGATGAGGCGTTCTCGCAAGATACGGGTCTGCTCATCGATGACCGTCGGCGTCTGATGGACCACGATGCTGAACAAACGATGGAACTCTTCGACCATCGATTGGGCCGTCGGTGGGGCTGTTTGCTCATTCCTGCTCATACGACAAGGCCTTTCGCGGAATGACTTCTATAGGACTCAAGGATGAAATGTCTTTGTCGGACGACACGCCCAAATCTTTGAACCGGCGTGCCGCGGGAAGAATTCTGCTCTCCAAGGAGCCGACCGCCTTGTTATAGGCTAGCACGCTCTTGCCGAGCGACAGTCCCACGTCGTTCACATATTCGGCGAGCAGGGCCATGCGTTCATAGAGATCCTTTCCCAATCGACCGGCCTCCTCGGCGTGAGCAGTCAACCGCTCCTGTCGCCAGCCGTACGCTACGGCTCTGAGGAGCGCCATCAGGGTGGTGGGCGTGGCGAGGACGACACCTTGCGCAAAGCCGTCTTCGATCAACCGTGGATCCTGCTCTAATGCCGCTCCGAGGAATTGCTCGCCCGGCAAAAACAGAACGACGAACTCCGGCGCCTGATCGAATTGGCTCCAGTAAGCTTTGAGGCTCAAATCATTGATGCGCAACCGAACTTGTGCTGCATGGCGCCGTAAGCCTTCCTGGCGGCGCTCTTCGTCCGCGGCTTCATGCGCTTCGAGATACCCGCCCAACACCGTTTTCGCATCCACGATGATCTGACGTCCGCCCGGGAGCTGAACGACCATATCCGGTCGAAGCCGCCCATCGGACGACGTCACCGATTCCTGCTCAAAAAAGTCACAGTGCGCGACCATGCCGGCCAATTCGGCGACGCGCTTCAGCGTGATCTCCCCCCAACGGCCGCGGACGGCCGGCGCCTTCAACGCATTGACCAGGTTCCCCGTTTCCTGCTGTAACCGCTGCTGTGTTTCTGCAAGCAATTTAAGATGCTGATCGAGGCCACCGTAGGCAGCCTGGCGTGACTGCTCGAGATGACGAAGCTGTTCGTCATACCGGTGCAAGGACTCAGAGAGAGGCTTGACTAATTCGTCGATAGCCTGTTGCCGTTGAGCGAGATCACCCTTCGCCTCGGCGTGCAAGGTCTGAAACGTGCTCCTGGCGAGCGTGAGAAATGCCTCATTATTCTGCTTGAGTGCCTCTCCGGAGAGAGCTTGAAATGATTCGGCCAGCTCGTGACGGGCCTTCGCCAAAAGGGTCTGTTGTTCCTCTGCAC
The DNA here is from genome assembly GCA_029240595.1 of Nitrospira sp. Taxonomy (GTDB): domain Bacteria; phylum Nitrospirota; class Nitrospiria; order Nitrospirales; family Nitrospiraceae; genus Nitrospira_C. The sequence continues at coordinate 6,040 of JARDZZ010000015.1, forward strand.
GTTTGACGGTTTCCGCTGCCTGCGTTTCAGCGATCGCGCGGGCTCGCATGGCATCGGCGAGCTCACCGCGGAGACGGTCGACTTCTGCCTGGTCGGCCTGCTCCCCACGCCGCAATTCCTCGGCCAGCGTCTCGGCAAATTGCGCACGTGCCAGCGCACGACAGAGTTCGCCATCGAATCTGGCTCGCAAGCGAGCAGAAATCCACGCGCCCACAGCCAGTCCTCCAAGCACAATCCCCCCAAGGAGGCCGAGGCCAAACGCCGGATTCTCAAGCATAGGTCGGACTCCGTTCATGCACGGAGAGAAACTCTGGTACCGGTATGGATGTCTGGACAGGCAATTGAACGATTAGCTGCGGGAGGTTACGTAATATCATGAGAAACGTCAAGGGCAGGAAAATACTCAGAGCCGTTCGGCCCTACAGACGAGAAGTCTGCATCAAGAAATTATCCTTAGGGTTGTTGACAAAGTCTTGCCTGCAGACGAGACGAGCGCGGATGTCCAACGAGCGCAACACGTTTCTTGTCGGCACGGCTGTTAGGTTCCCGACGCGGCTGCCTGGCGTGTCACGATACCTTGCCAAGCATCCACGATGATAATTTCGCCTTCGGACAGTTGAGTCATGACCCGGCGCACATTGGTGATCGTGGGCAACCCATACTCGCGGGCGATGATCGCCCCGTGTGAAAGCGTGCCGCCCATTTCCACGACCAATCCTGCCGCAACGCCGAACAATGGCGCCATGCCAGGATCGATGACCGGTGCGACAATGATGTCCCCTCGTCGCACATTGATCCAATCCGCCTCTGATCGGACAAAGGTGACTGGCCCGGATACTCGTCCGGAACTAACGGGAATGCCCGAGAGCATCAAATGGGGCTCCAGGAGATGATCGTTCAGGTCCGGCGGTTCCGGGTTCCGAATAGTATCCGGTACCTCCAAGGTCAGCCATTGTTCCCGCTGGGCCCGGCGGGCCTTGACCAGAGCTTTCCAATTCCTTGTCCGCTCCGATGGCATGGCCGCGCGTTCTTGCAGCGTCAGAAAGAAGATGTCCTCTGGAACGCGGAACAGGCCTTGTTCGGTCATGAGCTTCCCGACATGAAGCAGCAGGGTTCGCGCCGCAGCGGAATACCACATCAAATGGTGGCGATTGGCTTCGCGCAGGGCGAAGAATCGACATAGCCGCCGATACCACCAGCGGAAAATGAGCCAACGATCCACACGAAGGCCGCAACGAGCCTTGATCGACGCCAATGCCTCTTCCCTCGCTGCCCGTTGGCGTCCCGCAATGGCTGCCGGAGTGCTTGGCGGGCCCGCGAGCTGAATCCGGATCACCTCGAGCAGCGCTTCGGGCTGATCGACCATCCGCGGAGACATGACGTCCGATTCCCCTGTACCGCGATGCCCATAATCCCCCAGGTAGCGGTCGAACCCGGCAAGAAATTGACTGCCGGCGAAGCTTCGACGGTAACCGCCTCGTTCCCATTCTCCGCGGCCGAGTCGGTCAGAGACAGCCGGGTCAGCCCGGGCCAGTTCGACCAACTCGGCTAGGTGTAGAATTTGTTGAGCGCTGATGACGGTGCCCAGCCCCTGCAAGGCGACGTTCAATAACCCGCGCCAATCCCTCCCCAGCCAACCGGGCAGCAGCCGGCTGAAGGCTTGCAAACACTGGCCCACTCCTGCCGCAATTCCAAACGTCACTTCGCGGGAAGGCAGCCAGCGAGCTAACTCATCAAGTCGGGCTTCGGCCTCCTCCAGGGATAAACTCCGCACGCGGTCAGGACTATAAAGGAGAGCGAGCGCCTTCATCTCTGCGAACCAGGTGGGACCCCATCGCAGGACTCGTCCCATTTCCTGCCACATCAGAAAAGCGGCTTTGAGGAATGACGGCCAGTCCAATCGTTGCACCCTCACGGGCGATTGCAGTGGTTCGCCTCCCATCTGTTCCACAAGCAGGGCGGGGTTGCCGCCCAGCTGACCGATCAAGGCGTAGAACAGAGATACGTTCAGATAGGGCCGACCTGACAGCGTACGGACCGGCGAAACATCGGAGGGGATTCGACAACCCAGCCGGCGATAGTGGGAGAGGATGTAGGCATCCATGAAGTGTTCAAGGAACGAAAGACCCATCGGACTGGGCACCTCCGGCAGCGTTTCCTTAAAGTTCGCTCTCGACCACTCGCTATCATCATTGGTGAGATCAGCGGCTGATTGGAGCGCCGTGATCGGTCGCGATTGAAGGACCCATAGCCCTTGATGGTCAAACGCCCATTCGACGTCGACCGGTCCGCCGAACGCCTGTTCAACTCGGTTGACCAGCGCAGTCACCTCGGCGAGTTGCTGCTCCGAGAGAGCGGATGCCTTGCGCTCCTCGGCACGAACGGACTCAGTCGTGACACCGCTGCTACCGAGCAATAGCCGCTCAACCTGATGGCCGGGAATGTACCGGATCAACCGCGCGGGCTGATCGGGCCCTGTCTCAACCGTGTACTGATCCGGCGTAACCTTTCCATCGGCTAGGGGAGCTCCCAACCCGCGAATGGCGTTGATGGTCACAACACCGCTTTGCCCAGTAACCGGGTCGACCGAATAGGCGACTCCGGCGAGCGCTGCATCCAGCATCGGTTGGATGATCACCGCCATGGCCGGCGGCGCTTGAGCCGTTCCGCTCTTCATCATGTATTCGATCACTCGCGCATCCCACACGGAGATCCAGACCGCTGCGATGCCGCGCCCGATCTCATCCCACGGCAGTCCGAGCTCCGTTCGATACAGGCCGGCATAACTCATTCGGCCCATGTCTTCGTTGGTTGCCGACGAACGTACTGCCCACCGCTGATCTCGCCCTGTTCCCTCCCCAAGAGTTTGCCGCAAGTGGTGCCGGAAGTGGGTAGTGTCGGCGCGCAGAATCATCTGCCGGCAGTCTTCGAGCTCCCGCCGCCGGTCGTTACCCTGGAGTTGAATCGCCCGCCGCCAGCGTTCAACCGGCGAAAACCCGACCGCTTCCAATGCGGTACGATAGGCACATGTCGTCAGACAGCACCCCGGCGGCACCTTCAGTCCGGCCTTCAGCACGCGCGCGAGCCCGACGGCCTTGCCGCCGGCGAGCGAAGCATCATGGCATTGGGCGAGTGGCAGCACGAGCGGAGCAACCATCAGTCGGATAGTACCTACAAGACAAAGAGCAGGTAAAGGTCATTGACATTGGTACCGGTTGGACCGGTAATGATGTGGGAGCCGAGCCGTTTCAACGCACGGTACGTGTCGTTCTGTTTCAGTGCGGCGTTGAGATCGATGCCTAACCGCCCCGCGCGCTGCCACGTCTTTCCATCGACAAGAGCTCCGGCCACATCCGTCGGACCATCGGTGCCATCGGTGGCCACGCCGGCCACATACACCTTCGGAAGGCCGGCCACCACCTTGGCAGCTGCGACCGCAAATTCCTGCGCGCGGCCGCCTCTGCCGGCTCCCCTGACGTGCACCGTTGTCTCGCCTCCTGCCACCAGGCAGCACGGTCTGGGAATCGGTTCCTGTTTTGTCAGAATGCTGCGTGCGAGCGAACCCAGATAAGTTCCGGACACACTGGCGTCCTCGATGAGCGGAGGGAGAAGCACGGTTCGGATCCCCGCGGCACGTGCACTCGATATCATGGCATCGAGCGCCGCCTGATTGTTGCCGATGATCTCATGATGCACTTTCTGGAACAGTCGGGTTCCTGGTTTGGGCGTCTCTGTCAGCTGTCCCTCACTCCCACGCCTCAAATGAGCCCGAATCGACCGCGAAACGGAGGTCCACAGACGGTACTGCCGGAGACAGTCGATGGCGTCGTGGTAAGTGCTGGGATCGGGAGCGGTCGGTCCCGAAGCAATCGCGCTGAGATCATCACCGATCACATCCGATAGGATGAGCGTGAGGATGGTGGCATGAGTCGATGCCGCAAGCCGACCGCCTTTCAGATTCGACAGGTGCTTACGGACGCTGTTGATGTCGCGGATGCCGGCGCCGCACCGAAGCAGCAATTTGGTCACGTGCTGTTTGTCCGCAAGCGTCACCGTCGAGACGGGCGACGGCATCAAACTCGATGCTCCTCCTGACAACAACACAACAAGCAGGTCTTCGCGTGTCAGCGAGGAGGCCAGCGACAGTATCCCTCGAGCTGCGGCGAGACCGGCCCGATCGGGAACCGGATGGCCGGCCTCCACCACTCGTATGCATTTGGTGCGTACCGTGTGGCCGTATTTCGTGATGACGACTCCACTCTCCAGCCGGCGGCCAAGAATCGGCTCGATCGCACGCGCCATGGAGGCGGCCGCTTTTCCTCCTCCCACGACCACGATACGGCGATACTTGCGCAGGTCATAGCGGCGCGATCCGATCGTCAGGACGTTGCCGGTTTTGTGGATAGCTTGTTGCACAGCCTTGCCGCCGTTCACAGCGTCCAGCGCGTGCTTCAACATCCGGATCAGGAGCTGACGGACAGGCGAAGCAGGAAGCTGCATGGAATGGGCGGTCAGACGAGAGCAGGCATCAGCAGCGGAGGAGGTACCGAGGCCATCAGGCTGGGAATTTCATGTTGAGCACAACATTATGGGCCCTTCTCTTGCTTGAAACAGCGGGTCGGGCAGGATTGGCGCGGCACCTTAATTTGGTAAGTCCCGTGCGGCAAAAAGTCTTTCTTGAATTCCGGATTGAGCAATTTCAGTTCGAGGAAGTAGGTGCCGAATTCTTCCGCGATCGACGTCAACGCCCGCTGAGTTTCCTTGACGTTGACGGTGATCGTTTCGGTCTCGAGGGGAATGTACAGATCTTTTTTGCTCAATCCGAGGTACTTTTCCGGCTGAGAATAGATCTCTTTTGCGGCGATGATGCGCGGGACATAGCGCATCGTCTCCCGTGGTCCGTGCATTTTCCAATAGTCCGTGATCTTCTGATCCTTTAGCAACTTCCGAATTCGCTCTTCGCCGGCGTTGTACGACGCCATCGCCATGAACCAGTCGTTTTGCTGAAAATCCTTCAGATACTTGAGGTACTTCACGGCGGCTTCCGTGGACATTTCCAGATTCCGGCGCTCATCCCGCACGGCATCGCTCTTGAGCCGGTACCGCCGGCCGGTCGAGGGAATGAACTGCCATGGACCCGACGCCTTCGCTTTGGAATAGGCGGCCGAGATGCACTTGCTCTCAACCAGCAGCATATACTTCAGATCGTCCGGCAAGCCGGCCTCAGCCAGTTGCCGCTCCGCCGGCGGAAAGCAGCGGCCGGTGCGTTTGGCGAGAACGATGCTTTCGCCCTGATCCTCGAGGAATTGGTAGAATTCGTATTCGATCCGCTCCCGGACCTGCCAGTTGTCGAGCGGGACGGGCTGTCCAGCAAAAGTCAGTTTGTCGGGCAGCTTGAACGAACTGAGATAAAATCGTTCGCCTTCTCGCTTGATCTCCGGAAGGATCACGAGGCGATCTTCCGGCTCGTTGGCGCTCTCGAGGGGATCGGAAGGTCCCAGCTCACGGTCCGATTCGCTGCTCGCTCCGGATTGAGCCGATGGGTCTTTCAAGGGATCCAGCTGAGACTGCGCCCGTGTGGAAATCGCAAGGAGGGACGCCAAGACCACTGTGCCTGTCAGGAAACCGCGCAACCACCGGTCGACCATACGCACCTATCCTCCGAGTTGTTCGACCTGATCTCTTTCAGTCGGCATGCTACCAGCAAGCGACACGGTCGGCAAGCAGGATCGGCTTTCACTAACGTGCTACACTTCGGCGCCATGCGATCGCTCGCCGTTCTCAATCAGCACATCATCACCTGCACTGCCTGCCCTCGTCTGGTGACCTATCGGCAGGCCGTTGCCCAAGAAAAGCGACGACAGTATCGAGAGTGGACCTACTGGGGACGACCGGTTCCGGGATTCGGCGATCCGGCGGCGCGCCTGTATGTGTTGGGGCTGGCGCCGGCAGCCCATGGCGGCAATCGAACGGGCCGAATCTTTACCGGTGATCGAAGCGGAGACTGGCTTTACGAGGCGCTCCATCACTTCGGATTTGCGAACCAGGCGACCTCGACGCACAGAGACGACGGCCTTGCATTGTCGGATTGTTACATCGGGGCAACCGTTCGCTGCGCCCCACCGGACAATAAGCCTATGCCGGAAGAGTTCGAACGGTGCCGTCCGTTTGTCAGGGAGGAGTTACGACTGTTGCAAAAAATGCGGGTGGTCGTGGTCCTCGGAAAAATCGCCTTTGATCACTATCTGAAAGCGTGCCGCGAGGAGGGGCGCATGCTTCCTTCGCCCCTTCCCACGTTCGGTCATGGAACGGTCTACCGCCTTCCGTGGCACGTCACGCTGGTCGGCTCCTATCATCCCAGTCAACAAAATACCTTCACCGGGAAACTGACGAAGCCGATGTTCCACGCGGTATTCACGCTGGCGAAAAGCGCCATCGAGCAGGACTAACAACCCCTTTACTTCTTGTTCTGCGCGTCCCAATCCGCGAGAAACTTCTTCAAGCCCATATCGGTCAGCGGATGCTTCACCATCTGCTGGAAGATTGCAAATGGCATCGTGCAAATATGCCCGCCGGCTAATGCAGCTTCGACGACGTGCTGGGGATGCCGTACGCTTGCAACCAGGATAAAGGTTTTATAATCATAGTTTTTATAGATCGTGACGATCTGTCGGATGAGCTCCATGCCGTTAGAGCTGATGTCGTCGAGCCGGCCGATGAACGGCGAGACGCACCAGGCGCCGGCCTTGGCTGCCAGCAAAGCTTGCGTCGGTGAAAAGCATAGGGTGACGTTCACTCTGATTCCTTCGGCAGCCAGCCGTTTCGTCGCTTTGAGCCCTTCGGCAATCAAGGGCACTTTGACCACGATATTCTTGTGAATTTTGGCCAATTCACGCCCTTCCTTGACCATGGCGTCGGCCTCGATGCTGACGACCTCGGCGCTGATCGGCCCGTCGACGATATTACAGATTTCTAGGAGCACCTCGCGAAACACGCGTCCTTCCTTCGCTACCAGAGACGGATTGGTGGTGACGCCGTCCAGCAATCCCAGGCTCGCCGCTTCCTGAATTTCTTTTACACTGGCCGTATCAAGATAGAACTTCATAGCCGTGTCCTTTCATGTCTGCGCACTCATACCTACATTGTAAAAAGAATAACCTATTGATGCAAACGGGCTAGGTCTCACCCGCCCACCCCGCGGCGCCGAGACGCCGCGTTTGCGCCACGGCCACTCCTGTTTGACACCCCTATGACCCGCGGTTAGAATCCGTCGCGCGCCGTTCTTGTAGAAGGACGCAACGAACCGGATGATTGCGAGGAGAGACCTCCATGACGCGACGATGGCTGTTGGCGCTGATCGGGTGCCTGTTCCTGTCCGCCTGCGGCGGAAATAATCCCTACCTTGAACAATCCTTGAAACCAGCGGAGCTGCAGGGGAAAGACAAATCCTGGTTCCTCAAGAATTGGGGCGAGCCGAGCGGCAAGGCGCCTCGCTTCTTCGGCGGCGAAACATGGACCTACTTCCGCATCGCCGGCGGAAAATCTGGTCCGCCACTCTTCAATTTCTCACCAAATCAGTGCGAGATTACCTTGAAGTTCGACAAAGAAGAAAAACTGTCGGACTATAGTTATTCCGGCTGCTGACCGTTTCCCCACTGCGCCGGCTACCCGGTCATCTGCCTTTGAAAGGTTGTTGCGCAGCCCTGGCTGCAAAAACAATAGGTCTGACCGCCAATGACTTCGGTCACCGCCGACCCTCTGGGAACAAATACACGGCACACGGGATCCTGCACCATCTGATCTTTGGGTTTCGGCAGACGTTCCTGGGTTCGAGTCCCAAACTCCCGGAAGGCGCTTCGGAGCAGGAAGTACAAGATGATCAGCAGGATAAGAATGATGATGATTCTATACATAGTAGAGGTGCGAGTCGGCTGCCACAATCCTATGGGAGCGTCGAGGGTGTGTCAACGGCCGATGTGAACGCACACGAACGGTCAGTTCGAACCCCTATAGCTCCAATGGCCTAGCTTCTACCCCGACGACCAGGCCTTAATTCCCTCGCGACCCCAGTACTTCTGATGGATAGGCACCCTTCGGTCGCAGTGTTAGAGTGACCGCATGAAGACCTGTGACAAGTGTCGCGGAACAATGTTGCCGGAACGGGCAGTGGATTTGGATGCCGGGCTTGCGATCATGGTATTTGCCTGCTTAAACTGTGGTCGTCGGAAGGCAGCGGATCAAGAACCTCGTCCTCTTACGGCCAGACATTGACACGATGAACAATCGTTTCGACCCGCTCTCACGAGCATGAGCCGCCGGGGTCGTGCTACGGCTTGCGACTGGTCGCTCTGTTTCGCCTCTCCTCTTTTCCCTCTTCGTTTAAAGTAACACCTGTCTCGCGAGCCTATCCGCTGAACTTGTCATTTGAGATTCAACACATCCATCATGTCATAGAGGCCCGGGGGTTGCTTCACTACCCAACGGGCCGCACGCAATGCGCCGCGGGCAAAGGTGTCTCGGCTGCTCGCCCGGTGTGTGATTTCAATCCGCTCGCCCATTCCACCAAAAAGCACCGTATGATCTCCAACGATGTCGCCCGCGCGTATCGTCTGAATGCCGATCTCCTGCTTCTTCCGTTCCCCTACCAGCCCTTTTCGTGCATAGACGCCCACCTGATTGAGGTCTCGATTCACCGCCCGAGCCAGCACCTCTGCAATCTTCAGAGCAGTCCCACTCGGTGCATCCTTTTTGAGCCGATGGTGCGCCTCAATGACCTCAATGTCGTAATCATCTCCCAGCGTTTTGGCCATTTCCCCAATGACCTTGTAGAGAAGATTGACTCCGACGCTCATGTTGGGTGAGAAGACACAAGGCACCTGCCGCGCCAACGATCTCAACTCTTGCAATTCGTCGCTACTGAACCCGGTCGTGCCAATGACCATCGCTCGACGATGTTGAACCACGGCTCGAAGATGGCTGAGGGTCGCCTCGGGGACGGAAAAATCGATGACGACTTCACCCTTTTCCAGGAGAGCAGCGAGGTCGTCGGTAACGGGCATGCCGGTCTTTCCTGAACCGGTCGCTTCTCCGGCATCTTCACCAAGGGCGTGATGTCCCTTGCTCTCAATCGCGCCGGCCAACGTCAAGGCAGTCGAATCCTTGATCAAGGCGATTAAACGGCTTCCCATTCGGCCGGTGGCGCCGGCAACAATGACGTTGATCATGAGACGTGAATTGTTGAGCTGTGCAAGACTAGATCAGTCGCATTTCTTTCATGACGCGGGCTAACTGATTGCGGTTGTCGTTTCCCATCGAGCACAGGGGTAACCGCAGTTCAGGATCAATTCTGCCCATCATTCCCAGCGCTTCCTTCACGGGGATTGGATTGGTTTCGTAGAATAACGCCGCAAAAAGAGGCGATAAGCGGAAATGAATCTCGCGAGCCTCATCTATTCGGCCGGCCACGAACGCTGCCACGAGCTGGGCCATGTCCTTCGGCATGACATTGGCGGTGACCGTGATCACGCCTTTGCCGCCAACGGCCATCATGGGCAACGTCAACGCATCGTCCCCTGCGAGCACGGTGATGCGCTCGCCGCAGGTCTGGGCAATCTCGGACGCCTGCTGCACCGACCCGCTTCCCTCCTTCACTCCCACAACATTCTTCATGGCCGCCAAGCGCGCGACTGTGGCAGGCAGCATATTGACGCCTGTCCGGCTTGGTATGTTGTAGAGGATCTGGGGGAGATCGACGGCCTCTGCCACCGCCTTATAGTGACGGTATAGCCCTTCCTGTGTCGGCTTGTTGTAATAGGGAGTAATGAGCAGTGCTCCATCCGCCCCTGCTTCTTTGGCGTGGCGCGTCAATGAAATTGCTTCATCCGTGCTGTTGGAACCGCTGCCTGCAATCACGGGGACCCGGCGCCTGACGGCTTCGACCGTGAACCTGACGACGCGGTGGTGCTCCTCGTGCGTCAATGTGGCCGACTCGCCGGTCGTCCCGCAAGGCACGATGCCGTTTGTGCCGTTTGCGATTTGCCACTCAATGAGATCGCCGAATGCTCGCTCGTCGACCTTCCCTTTGCGGAACGGCGTCACAATCGCAACGAGTGAACCCGTAAACATCATTCCTCGCAGACGGAGGTTGAACTTACACCGCGCTCAGTTTAAAAACGCTGGAATGCTTTCCCCTTTGATCAGATCGTCATAATTTTCCCGGGTACGGATCACATGGACTTCACCGTCTTTGACCAAGACCTCAGGAACTCGGGGCCGAGAATTGTAGTTGGAGGCCATGACAAAGCCATAGGCGCCTGCGCTCATGACAGCCAGCAAATCTCCCGGCTTGACGTCCGGAAGCGTGCGGTCTTTTGCGAGGAAGTCACCCGATTCGCACACGGGCCCCACGACATCGACCACGTGCTTGGGGCGGTGCAGTAACGCTTCGGAGACCGGACGGATGTCGTGATAAGCATTGTAGAGGCTCGGGCGAATAAGGTCATTCATGGCTGCATCAACGATGATGAAGCGCTTCGCTTCGCCGATTTTTTCATACAAGACCTTCGTCACCAGGATCCCCGCGTTGCCGACGATGACACGGCCCGGCTCCATGACCAGGGTCAGATCCAAGTTCCGGACGAGCGGCGACACGGCATCGGCCAACTCGTGCGGCAAGGGAGGCTTTTCGTCCGAATAGGTGATCCCCAATCCGCCGCCGATGTTGAGGTATCGAATGTTGGTCCCTTGGCCCTTGAGGGCTTCGATGAGCGCAATCACCTTCTTCAAGGATTCCACGAAGGGGGCGACTTCGGTCAGTTGCGATCCAATGTGTGCATGGACGCCCACCACCTCAATGTGCCGGAGAGAGGAGGCGATCCGAAATTCTTCCAGGGCACGATCAGCCGCGATGCCGAACTTGCTTTTCTTCAGGCCGGTGGAAATGTAGGGATGTGTTTTCGGGTCGATGTCTGGATTGATTCGTAAGGCCACCCGGGCCTTCCTGCCGATCGAAGCAGCCACGTCATTGAGGGCGTGCATTTCGGCCGAGGATTCGATGTTGAACATCAGAATCTCGGCCTTGAGCGCATCCCGGATTTCTTCCGCATTCTTTCCGACCCCTGCAAACACAATTTTTGAGGGTGGGACGCCCGCCTTGATGGCGCGGAACAATTCGCCGCCCGATACGATGTCGACTCCGCTGCCTTCCTTCGCCATCAGGCGTAAAATGGCGAGATTGGAATTGGCCTTCATGGCAAACGCGATGAGGTGCGGGATGCTCTTGAAGGCACTGTCATACGCCCGGATATGCCTGGTCAATGTCGCGTGGCTGTAAATGTAACAGGGCGTGCCGATCTCTTTGGCGATCTGGCTGACCGGCACCTGCTCACAATACAACTCGCCCTGGCGATATTCGAAATTATGCATCCTGCAGATCCTCGGTCAGCATTTCGATGCCCGAAAGAGACAACTCCTGCATCGAGGTTTCGAAGGCGTCCCTAAACTTCCGGTATCGGACTTTCACGTTCGGCACCGCGGCTTTGATCGCTTCGGAATCGGCGAGCGCCTTGAGCGCATCCGGGGCCGCGAGCTTCAGATTTTCGAAGTTGACGATGATGTCCATCTTGGCTTTTTCGGCCGCTTCCCTGATTCGATTGATGAGTTCATGAACGTTCAGCCGGTCGATTGCGCCCTCGAGATCCATGAACAGAGCGGCAAACTTATCATGTCGTTTGACCTTGATGTTGAGCGTCAACTGTTGAGTGGACGGTGCCTTGGGGTCGAACCGCTGCTTGAGCGCATGCAAGGCGCTGGGGATCAGGTGATCGGTATCCAGTACGGGCAGCTTGGCCTGGAGATTCTTGAGTACGGAGGCGAGCGGAGACAATCTCCCTTTGGGACAGCTGCGTTTCACCAACTTGCGGAATTCCCGGTTCATTTCCCATCGTGCGATGAACCGCTGTTTGGTGCCGGACAGCCGATACCAAATGTTCGGCAGTGAATAAAATTGGTGGTTGGCCCAGTAAAATCCCTCTTGAAGTTGCTCAGGAGTCATCCGGCTGGGCTGAAACACGACGTGTTTGCCGTCATACTTTGACCAATCACGGTCGAAAATGCGACCCGCATTGTTATACCGGTCGAACAGCGCCGTGCCTGGCAACGGAGTCAGCACATTAAAGTAGGCGAGCTCCACCTGGTTTTTCTTCAGGAAATCGACGGCTCGTTCGAATACCGCCTCATCATCATTGTCGAACCCAAACACGATACCGGGGTTCACCATGATGCCGTACTTATGGAACATCTGAATTTCCTGAGAAAACTTCTGCACCCGATTGAACGGCTTGTTCGTCTCATCTAGACTGTCTTCGTCGAGCGATTCCATGCCAACGAACACAGAGACACAACCGCTTTCCGCAGCCAGCTTTACCATCTCTTCGTCGTCCCCCAAGAACAGGGTGGATTGACAGCCCCACTTGATCTTGAGCGGCTTCAGAGCGGTCCAGAGTTCCCGGCAGTACGCCCGATTGCTGTTGTGCAGGTCGTCGACGAACGCGACGATGCTTCCATCATCAAGCCCTACTCGTATTTTCAGGGCAGCGAGAAACGCATTCCAGAGCGGTTCGTCGCGGATCCGTTCAACGAGCTCACTCCGGATCCATCGTTGTACGTTCTGGAGTTCCGTGATGACCTCGGGGACCGGCCGGCGCCTCGTCGTCTTGCCGTTAAACGGCGACACGCTGCAAAACTCACAGTCGAAGTGGCAGCCTCTCGTCGTAAAGCTGCATTGTCTGGTCATGTAGGAATCCGGACTCAACAATTCGACACGCGGGGCCTTATAGTGCTCGAGAGAAGGGAAGTTCGTCATCTTGTACACGCGCTGCATCATCCCGGCTTCATAATCGGCAACCAGGCGAGGCCACAAGTCCTCGGCCTCACCGCAGACAATCGCATCCGCGTGCTGCAGGGCTTCGTCAGGACAATACGTGGGGTGGACCCCGCCCATCACGACGGTTTTCCCCCGCTTCCGGAATTCCTTTGCGATTTCGTAGGCTCGAGGCGCATAGCAGGTCATGATGGAGAGGCCGACCATGTCGCATGGATCGTCAAAATCGATGTCTTGAACGGCTTCATCGACGAGATCTACATCCCAGGAGTCGGGGGTGTACGCTGCAATGGTCGGCAGGCTCAGCTTCGGGAACCAGACGGCTCGTCGCTCGGACGCCGTCAGATGGTACCGGCTATTGCGCGGGTAAGGATCGACCAACAGGAGCCGTTTGCCTCGCACGGGCTTCAGCAATTGCCCTTGTCGCATTGGTTGGATTAGTGCCATCAGTCGCTCCTCCACTTCTGTAATGAGTGCAAAAAATGTGTGTTGCGTAACCCTAGCGCGTCCCCACCGGCCGCAATGGCGGGAGGTCAACATCTTGACCCTGGGGTTCCATGAGAGTTTGCGATTCCTCAGCGTCAAGCTTCTTGGCGTCCAATGCGTCCTGTCTCTTTTGGCGTTCAATCAACGGCGCCAAACCGACGTCCTCGGGAGGAATCGGCGACCCGATCGTTCCACAGCCCACCAAGACGCAGGCGGCGCATGCAAGCGGGAAGACCTTCATGAGCTTAACATCCGCTCCAATTCTCTTATCCGCTGCTCTACCTGGCCTCGAGCTGTGCCTCCGATTTGCGCTTTACGATCGATCGCGGCTTCCACGGTTAACCGGGTGAATACCCCCTGGTCAAAGCGCTCGGAAAACTGTCGCAACTCCTGCAAGGACAAAGACGAAAGCTCCAGGCCCCGTTCGAGTGCCGTTCGTACGACGCGGCCGGTAATAGCGTGAGCTTCGCGGAATGGGATGCCTTTGGTTACTAGGTAATCCGCCAGTTCGGTTGCCAGAAGGCCACCGCCTTGCACCGCCTGTTTGAGGGCCTCACGGTTCACTTTGAGCCGACGCATCAATTCCGTCAAGACTTCCAGCGACGTCGTGACCGTGTCCAACGCATCGAACACCGCCGGCTTATCCTCTTGCAGGTCTCGATTATAACTCAAGGGGAGCGCCTTCATGGTCGTCAAGAGATTCATCAATTGGCCATAGACGCGGCCGGTCTTGCCCCGGACCAGCTCAGGCACATCCGGATTCTTTTTCTGCGGCATCATGCTGCTGCCGGTGCAAAACCCCTCTGGTAGATCGACGAACCGAAATTCCTGGGACGACCAGAGGATGAGCTCCTCGCTCAAGCGCGACAGATGCATCATCGTAATCGACAGCGCAGCCGCAATTTCGATCATGAAGTCCCGGTCGGATACCGCATCCAGGCTATTGGTGGTGACTCGTGGAAACCCCAGGAGCCCGGCCGTGTAGCGCCGGTCGACCGGATAGTTTGTGCCTGCCAAGGCGCCGGACCCGAGCGGCATCACGTTTAATCGCTTTTGCGCATCCAGAATCCGTCCCTTATCGCGTTCAAACATATCAACGTATGCGAGCAGATGATGGGCGAATAGCACCGGCTGAGCCCGTTGAAGATGCGTGTACCCGGGCATCGCTACCGTCCGGTTGGCCTTAGCCTTGGCCACAAGGACGCGCTGGCAGTCTGCAACCCGTTCTGCGAATTGCTCAAGCTGATGACGGAGATAGAGTCGAACGTCCAACGCCACCTGGTCGTTGCGGCTGCGTCCCGTATGGAGTTTACCTCCTAATGGTCCGATCAGCTCCGTGAGCCGCCTCTCGACTGCCATGTGGATGTCCTCGTCATGGGGCGAGAATTTGAATTTCCCGCGATCCAACTCGAGCTTGACCGTTTCCAGGGCGCGCACGATCGTGCGGCTCTCCGTCTGAGTCAACACTCGTGCCTTTTCTAACGTCTTGCAATGGGCGATGCTGCCCTGAATATCCTGTGCGTACAGCCTGCGATCGACGGTGACCGAGCTGGTGAACGCTTCGACCAAGCGGTGAGTCGGTTCGCGAAATCGCCCGCTCCAAGCCTTGCCGTTGGCCAGTCCGTTCGCTCGCCGGTCTTTGGTCATCAGGACGAGGCCTTTTTTCGTTGTGCCCGGATCTTCAGCCGCAAGGCATTGAGGCGGATAAAGCCTTCGGCATCTTTTTGGTTGTACACCTCATCCTCTTCGAAGGTCGCAATGTCGAGACGATACAGCGACTGTTTCGATTTCCGTCCGGTCAAGGTACAACTCCCTTTATACAGTTTCACGCGAGCCGTGCCGGTAACGTCCTGTTGTGCTTCATCGATCGCTCTCTGCACCATCTCGCGCTCCGGGCTGAACCAATACCCGTTGTAAATCAAATCTGCAAAACGCGGGATCAGACTGTCACGAAAGTGCAGGACCTCTCGATCCATCGTCAGCGATTCCAGGCCTCGGTGGGCAACATGGAGGATTGTGCCTCCCGGCGTCTCATAGACGCCGCGCGATTTCATCCCGACATAGCGGTTTTCGACCAAATCGACTCGGCCGATCCCATGTGCACCGCCCAACTTGTTGAGATGGCCCAGCAACGCCGCTGGAGTCATCCTTTTCCCGTCCACCGCGACAGGATTGCCTGCCTCATAATCAATCTCCACTTCCACGGGCTTGTTCGGCGCCTTCTCCGCCGAGACCGTCATTTGAAAGATTTCCTCAGGCGGTGCCTCCCAGGGGTCCTCGAGGATGCCGCCCTCATAGCTCACGTGGAACAAATTGAGGTCCATGCTATACGGCTTGGCCTTCGTCGCCGTAACCGGGATCCCATGGCGCTCGGCGTACTCGATTAACTCCCGGCGTGAACGCATCTGCCACTCGCGCCACGGAGCAATAATTTTCAAGCGGGGGGCCAGCGCCATATACGTCAATTCAAAGCGGACCTGGTCGTTTCCTTTTCCCGTCGCGCCGTGGGCAACGGCCTCCGCACCTTCTTTTATCGCGATTTCCGCCTGGCGACGGGCAATCAGCGGACGGGCAATCGACGTGCCCAGCAGATAGGAACCTTCATACATCGCGTTCCCGCGAAGCATGGGGAACACATACTCCCTGACAAAAGTCTCTCGCAGGTCTTCAATGTAGATTTTCTTTACGCCGAGCTTCTGGGCCTTGGCCTTCACGGCCTGCAGATCTTCCCCCTGGCCAAGATCGGCGCAAAACGCGACCACCTCCGCCTCATACGTTTCCTGCAACCATTTCAAAATGACGGAGGTATCCAGCCCGCCGGAATAGGCCAGCACGACTTTCTTGATTCCACGGTTCATCGTTCGCCTGATCTCCTTTTTCCCAACAGCTTCGTCAGGATGGCCTTCTGCATATGCAGGCGGTTTTCAGCCTGATCGATGATCACCGACTGCGGCCCATCGAGCACCTCGGCTGTGATCTCTTCTCCGCGGTGAGCCGGCAGACAATGCATGACGATCGCGTCGGGCTTGGCTTTGGCAACAAGCCGGCTGTTCACCTGATACGGTGAGAGGACCTTCAGCCGCCTGGCCTGTTCCCGCTCGCGGCCCATGCTAATCCACACATCGGCGTAGACGACGTCCGCTTCCTTTACCGCGACGTACGGGTCTTGGCCGACATCGATAGTCGCTCCCGTCTTGACGGCTTCAACTCGGGCCACATCGACCACGTGTTGATCTGGCTGATAGCCGGATGGACAGCCCAGCGCAATGGTCATACCCATCTTGGCCGTGGCCTCGATGAGAGAATTCGCCACATTGTTGCCGTCCCCGACATACGCGATCTTAATGCCTTTCAATGTTCCCTTCTTCTCTTTGATCGTCAGCAGGTCCGACAAGGCCTGGCAGGGATGGCTCAAATCGGTGAGCCCGTTGATGACGGGCATGGTCGCCTCCCGGGCCCACTCCTCAACCGTCGCATGGTCGTAGGTCCGGATGACGATTCCATCGAGATAGCGCGACAACACGCGCGCCGTGTCCGCCACGCTTTCACCGCGCGACAGCTGAATGTCCGCCATCGGCAGCACCAATGCATGGCCCCCTAATTGATTCATTCCTGCTTCAAACGAGACACGCGTTCTCGTGGAAGGCTTTTGAAACAGCAAGCCGAGCGTTTTGCCTTGAAGCAGGCGGTGCGAGGTCCCTCCCTGTTGTTTGGCTTTGAGCAAACTGGCCAATGTCAACAGCGCTTCGATCTCGGCCCTGGACAGCGCAGCCACGTCCAACAAGTCCTTGACCGACTTGGGTCTTCGCTCAAACGCTCGTGTCATGGGCTAGCGACCTTAGTGCGCCACGGCCTGAGCCGCGTGTCGGTCGAAGATCTGCGAAAGCACGTCGAGCAGACGATCGACTTCCGGTTGACTGATAATCAACGGTGGGACGAAACGGAGCACGTGGTCTCCGGTCGCGTTGATCAGAATGCCCCTCTTCAGGCAGTCGCTGACGACTGCTTTGGTATCGATCTCGATTTCCATACCCTGCAGGAGGCCAAGCCCGCGGACGTCGCGCACGAGATGATGGCAATCCTTGCATTCCGATAAGCCCTTACTGAGGTATTCGCCCATGCGGCGAGCTTGATCGAGGACACGACCATCGAGGAGCACGCGGAAGACTGCGAGCGCTGCCGCGCAGGCCAGTGGGTTGCCGCCGAACGTTGATGCATGCGAGCCGGGGCCGAATGCAGCCGCGGCAGACATCGTCGCGAGACAGGCCCCGATCGGGACGCCGCCACCAAGACCTTTCGCAAGCGTCATCACATCCGGTTGGACCCCGAATTGCTCGTACGCGAACAGGGTCCCCGTGCGCCCCATACCAGTTTGCACTTCGTCGAAAATCAGCAGAATATCTTTTTGCGTGCACAGGTCGCGAACCGCTTTGAGATAATCGCGGGAGGCAACGTGGACACCTCCTTCTCCTTGAATCGGTTCCAGCATGATGGCTGCTGTCTTTTCAGTCACAGCCTCCTCCAGCTCGGACAAGTGATTGAAGGAGACATAGGAGAAGCCCGGGAGAAGCGGTTCATACCCCTTCTGAATTTTTTCCTGACCAGTCGCCGTCAATGTCGCCATCGTGCGGCCATGGAACGATTGCTTCATCGTAATAATTTCAAAGCGGCCGGCGCCATACTTGTCGTGTGAATATCGGCGCGCCAGCTTGATCGCGGCTTCATTGGCCTCTGCGCCGCTATTGCAGAAAAACACTTTATCGGCGAACGAGTGGTCCACGAGCATTTGCGCAAGCTTCACTTGCGGTTCTGTGTAGTATAGATTTGAGGTGTGGAGAAGTTGTGCGGCCTGTTTTTGAATGGCCAGAACGAGATCGGGGTGACCATAGCCCAGAATATTGACGGCGATTCCTCCGACGAAATCGACGTATTCACGGCCCTCCAGGTCATACACCTTCGTTCCTCGTCCACGGACAATTGAGATCGGTTGACGGGTGTACGTCCCCATTAGATATTGTTCTGCGCTTTCCTTGAGTTCTTCCGTCGGCATGACAGACGTATCCCCTTGTAAAGTAAGGGAACCTAGCACAGGAGTGATGATGAAAGCAAATCAACTGAGAAACCACCCGCCCGGCGCCTTTCCAGCCATGCCCGCAGAACGATGTGGTAACCTCTGAGCGATGAAATTCTGCGCGCAGTGCCGACAGCAAAATCTAGACGACGCAAATTTTTGTCATCAGTGCGGCGAGGATCTCAATGCCGAGCAGGGGGGGTCTTCCGTGTCCTCAACGCCTGCCCCAACGACGTGGAGCGGCACCGATCATGATCGCTGGCGTGACTTTATCGGTCCAAATGCGGACCGTTACCTCGAACAGTTCAAGAAATTCGGCTCGCCGCAATCCCCCCGGTTCGCCTTAACCTGGAACTGGCCAGCCTTTCTGTTCATCTCGTTTCTGTGGTTTCTCTATCGGAAGATGTATCTCTATGCCGCCGTGTACGCGATAGGGCCCATGGTTTCCACCTACCTGACGGGGGACATGACGAGCGGCATGGTCTGGAGCGTCGTAGCCGGAGCGACGGCGAATTATGTCTATTATTGGCATTGCCGTGAGCACATCGCGGCGATCAAGCAACAAGCCTGGGCTGACCATTCGAAGCAGCATCTGGCCATGAAGGAAGCCGGCGGGGTACAACCGTATGTCGTATGGGTGGGCGTCGTCTTCTATGCGCTGTTCTTCCTCACGATGTTTAAAATGATTCAGGAAGGAGGTCTGGACGCCGATAAAGTTCCACCGAAAGCCAAGCCCGCTATTATGACAAGCGCCTAGGATCCCGTCGGCCGAAGTCAGGATCGGGCCAAGTCAGCGGCGGCGCTGCCACGAGATCCATGCCTGAAACCAACTCCAGTCTTGCTCGTATGCAGCTCCGCCCGAATCGGCCGACTCCTGCTTCTGTTCCAGCTGGGTATATGTGCGGGGCCAGTTTTTCTGCCACCAGCTCTTCAGTTCATCGGGCCCATAGGCCTGCCCGCCCTGGGTCAGAATACCTGCAGCAGTACACAGTGGCGCGACGAGCGGCCAGTAGCGGTCCTTTCCAAGCCCGAGACTACGAAAATGCTCCCGCAACAAGAACACCACCCAAAGTTCTGCACTATGTTTCTTGTTGTGCTTGAAGGGTTGCGTCTGACGCAAGGGGACGGGATCGAATGCCTTCACGATCGAGGTATAGTCCGGTCCACCATAGCTACCCGCCGCTTCTGCTATGCCTTCGACGATGTTCGATAATTCCAACTCCGCCACCGGAGAGGCGCTGATGTTCTGACCGGACGATGCCTCCGAAAGCGGGCTGGGAGTGGTAAGCAACTCGATTAAGGGTTTCAGTTCCCGCAGACGGGCGGCAGCGGCCTTGAGTATGTGCTCCGATTCGAGCCAGTAGTCGCTGTCGCCTTTGGTCACGCGCTCGCGGCCTGCCGGCGGCAACACCGTTGGCACCCAGTAGCGCATGAGGACAAAGAGAATGTAATCGACTTGACCGCCGACCTGCGCAATGCGGTCAAGAAGGCCGCCGGCTCCCGCTGCCTTGAAAAACGATTGAGCGCGGTCAGCCACCTGTACCCGTTCGGCCATGCGCACCCACCAGCCTTCAACCTCGCGCCATGGACCGTTGGCCGACGGAATCGTACTCATCGAAGGACTTTCCGGTGAAATCGTGCGGCATGGTACTGCCGCATTAGCTCGAAAGCAACGCTTGACTTGGAGTCCTGTTCCAGTATTCTTGGTCCCACACGTTGATTCACTTGCTCGGAGGGAATGGATGGGCCGACTAATCCTCTTGCGTCACGGCGAATCGCAGTGGAATCTCGAGAACCGGTTTACGGGATGGGTCGATGTCCCGCTCTCACCACGAGGAATACAGGAAGCGAAAAGCGCCGGCGACAAGCTTCGTCCCTTCCGCTTCGACCGTGCCTTCACATCCGTCTTGCAGC
>JARDZZ010000099.1 GCA_029240595.1 Nitrospira sp.
TGGACGGCCCGCTTGCCGGCTCACCGGCTTCGGACTTGCTTTCGGGTTCAGCCACTGAACGGAGGCGGTGGAAACGGGAGAACGCTATCAGGGCGACCCGGCGGACTAGGGGGATTCAGATTGATCATCTTTCGCAACGAGGCGGCGTTCCAATGCCCGCGCCGCAGACAAATGGCTGAGAAGATCGGGTCCCGTTCGGATGAGTTCCTGTCGCAGCGGGCGGGTCGCTTCAGATTCGGCAGCCGTCTCCATCAGGCCGAAGGCCTGAACGTGTCGAGCAATCTCATATTCCACGTAGGCGCGGTCAAAGTCGGATCCCACCTTCCCTTCGAGGTCATGCATCGCCTGTTGATGGGTGGCTTTCAGCTCGGAGGCCAGGGCCGGCTCACGCGGGGTGATGTGTAATTGCCGGGCCAGACGTTCATTCTGTTGTGCTAATTGTCGATGCTCGTTGAGCACGCGTCCGGCAAACGCCTGGACATCGGAAGTGGTTGACGTGCGTCGCGCCAGCTCGGCTGCCTCGACCTCTTCCTCAGAGAAACTGTGTAGGACGCCGACCATCTCGGCATCAGTCATGGCCAGCCCCGGTAGGGATTGTTGAATAAAGGCACACCCATAGAAGAGCCCGTGCGCCAGTACGGCCGTCATCAACCCGGTAAGGCGAGTCATCGGTGTCTCCAATAAGTTAGGCCGCCTGTGACGGCCGGAACGCCTGTTTCGTGTTGTCCCGGATGTGCCGAGAGCGCGAAGCGCGCAGACAGCGCCAGAGTTCTTCACCGTACGGCAGCACCACGAAGAGCATGATGCACAAGAACAGTCCGACGAGATATCCGGTCGAAAGTGGATTGGATTTGGGTCGCAGTTCAAATCTGGGTGGTTCAGGGCCCAGGCCGATGAGGGCCACAAACTGGTTCCAATACAGGATCGTCACGAACGACAGTGCCATCAAGGGCAGCACTTCCATGAAGCTGTGTACGTGCTGTTCTAATGGGCTCACGTCGCGGTGTGCCGATGCGTAACTGACGTCCCAGAGTGAGGTCAATTCGTGCAGAATAAATGCGAGCACCATGACCAGGAAGATGAGCGCGTTGATCTCGAGCAGGAGGGCCAGCACGACGGGAATGCCGGCCTCGCCTAACTGCAGGGCATGGAGGATCGATTCTTTGGTCCCTGCGTTGTCTTCGATCTGAGCGCGCTTGTGCAAGACGTAATCAGTGAGACCCGCGGCCATCCATAAGGGAAGGATAAAGAACAACAAGTAGTGTCTGAGCAGCGTCGCGGGATCCAACATGCTTCATGCTAGTCCGTCGGACCATCGTTGTGGCCTGGGGAACATCCTAAGGCCTACCGCTGATGCAATGAGGACCCCGGTGCAAGCCATGTGGAAAAGCTGTCCAGCGTAAGACAGTCTGTCTAAATCCATCATGGTCATCCGACACTTCATGTCGTTCGTTGCAGACCTGCTCGGTTTTTGAGGCTCTGGTCAAGCGTTTCTAAAGGTCTGTCTTTTGCAACACTATCCGATGGCAGTCACGGTATTGCCCGGTCAACCGTTCGAATGTGGAGGGAGTATTTCATGGCACGGAAAGGCGGCAAACGATATCGCTATCGGACGAACACGCAGGACATTGATTGGCAGGAAGAGCGAGCCGATGCCTCTCAGAACATTGGCGAGATGCAGCGGTTGTTTTCGGCAATCGCCGGTGTTGGATTAATCATGGATGGGTTGCGACGTCGATCTTTGGGCGGCGGCGCCCTGGCAGTCGGTGGCGTCAGTCTGCTGTACCGAGCGGCGACGGGATATTGCCCGGCGCTCGGCGCCATGGGGATCGACATGGGCGGCATGCAGGACACCAACCGGCTGGGCAGACGGAAAGTACACTCAGGACAAGCGACCAAAGTCAGGCGATCAATCGACATCAATCGGCCGGCCGCTGAGCTGTATCGCTTCTGGCGCGCACTCGATAATCTTCCACGCATTATGAGTCATCTCAAATCAGTTGATGCCATCAGCGATCGATTGTCTCATTGGGTTGTGAACACTCTGCCCGGATTACCGACCGTCGAATGGGACGCGGAGATCATCAATGATGTGGAGAATGAACGGATCGGTTGGCGATCGTTGAGCGAGTCCGATGTCGATCACGCCGGTTCCGTGGAATTCGAGCCCAGCGGAGAAGGAAGCACCCGAGTGACCGTGACCTTACAGTATGAACCATTGGCAGGCCGACTCGGAACGGCGGTGGCCAAATTGATTGGTCAGGATCCGGAGCTCAAGATCGCTGATGACTTACAGCGGTTCAAGGAATCGATGGAAGCCGGAACCTATTCGCAGACGAACCGCTGATGTGTCAGGTCTCTCGCTCATGCCAACGCCGCATGTAAACGGATAAGAAAGGGAAATGCATGCCACAAGTGACGCTGACAGGACATCCGTTGCATCCTCAGCTTATCGTCATGCCGGCCGGTCTGCTTCCGTTCAGTCTGGTCCTTGATGCACTTCACGCCAAAACACGTGATCAGTCTTATGCCGATGCGGCCTATTACACAATGATGGGCGGCTTCGTTGGCGGACTCGTTGCCGGCGCGGCAGGTGCAGCCGATTACAGCACCATCCCGGCGGACAGCAAGGCCAAAGAGATTGGCCGCATCCATGGCTTGATGAATGTCGCCTTGCTGGCGTTAACGGGCGTCAATTTATGGATGCGCCGCAGACGGCGCTCGCCGGGGACTCTTCCAATCCTTCTCTCCCTCCTAGGCACGGCTGGCTTGACCGTGTCCGCGTGGTACGGCGGCCACCTCGTGTATCACCACGGCATGAGAGTGCGGGGAACGGAGCTCGAAGGTGGACCGGAAGATCTCAAACTTCCTGGCGATGAGCGCATGGCTCACATGCTTGCTTCAACGGCCGGAGACCAAGCGTGACCGGTGCAGACCCGGGCTTCCACGTGAAGGGAGACGCCACCGTCGGACGAGCAGAACCGTTGCGACCGGACGATCATGTCATCGGCCCCGACTCGGCGCCTGTCACGGTCATTGCGTACTGCGATTTTGAATGCCCCTACTGCGGGCGTTCGTTTGCGATGCTCAAGGACCTGCGTACCCGACTGAAAGGTCAGATGCGCTTCGTCTTCCGGCATTTCCCTCTCATCGACAAGCATCCACTCGCCCAGCAGGCCGCCGAGGCTGCCGAGGCCGCGGCCAGCCAGGGCCAATTCTGGCCGATGCATGACGCGTTGTTCGAGCATCAAGACGCGTTGGAGAGGGATGATCTGTACCGTTATGCAGATGCCGCGCAGCTGGATTTGGCTCGCTTCAAAGAAGACTTGGACCGTCGAGCGCATCTGTCGCGGGTGATGCACGATGTGATGTCGGGGCGGCGGAGCGGAGTCACCGGTACACCGACGTTCTTTCTTAACGAGGCGCTGGTTCCGGAGGATGAGCGTTTGGAAGACCTGGTGCGTCGGGCTGCATGAGGCGTGAGCCACGTAAGATGATGAGGATCCAGCCTTCTGGAGATGACACAGCATGAAAACCGATACGCGTCTCATATTACCGGCAAAGGAGGGAGCCTCCTCTAAGGAGGAAGGCAGCATTCAGTTTATCGGCAATGCTACCGTGCTGATCCGTTATGGCGGGATGACGGTGCTCACAGATCCGACCTTCATTCACCGTCATGAGCAGGTATCGATCGGGTACGGGATGCACAGCACCAGGTTGACCGATCCGGCAATCGAGATCGGCGATCTTCCTCCATTGGATCTAATCCTCTTGTCCCATTTTCACGGCGACCACTTCGATCAGGTCGCAGAGCGGGAGCTCGATAAGTCAATCCCGATCATTACCAACCGTGAAGCCGCGAAGGAACTGCAGCAACGGGGTTTTCGATACTCGAAATCCATCGACACCTGGTCCTCCGTCTCGGTCGAAAAAGGCGACATGCGAATGCGCATCACGTCGATGCCAGGCCGCCATGGGCCGCCTCTATCCGAACTGGTCATGCCAGAAGTGATGGGGAGCATGGTGGAATTCCAACCGCTCGGCGGGTCGTCCTTTCGCCTGTATATCACCGGTGACACCCTTATCTTCGATGACCTGAAGGAAATACCGCGGCGCTACAAGGACATCGATCTTGCGCTCCTGCATCTGGGTGGGACACGGGTGCTCGGGCTTCTTGTGACCATGGATGCCAAGCAAGGAGTGGAATTGGTGCAGTTGGTGCGTCCGCGGCAAGCGATTCCAATTCATTACAACGACTACGATGTGTTTACGTCGTCATTATCCGATTTTCAACACGAGGTTGAGGCGGCGGGATTGCGTGAACGAATCCACTACTTGAGCCACGGAGACACGTACACGTTTCGGCCTTCTTCAAAACGGGCGGCTGCCTGATGAGGCCAGGGCAGCCGTCCGACGATGACTAGAGGATGCGCCAGTTTCTATGAACGCGCCCCCGTTTTAGTCTGGCCCAATCCGACGGGCAGGAGCAACGCATGAAGCCTCGCAAGCGAGCGAGCAACAAGCCGAGGAAGGCCAAAACGTCGGAGTTGGAGCGGGAAGAGGAGTATCGGGCCATCATCGAGCCCGATCCTCTTCTGAAAGAGGTAGGGGAGGCAAATGAACGCATCGCCGATCCTGCCGATCGCGAACGCGTCGTCCCGAGCAGGCCTTGCAAATAGACCAGTCTCGGCCGTCAACTGCCGTGCGTAGCTCCAGCCTCGTTCGAGTGTTTTCTCCCACATCTCGGTGTTGAGCAGCCATGTACACGTTGGGTATTAATGCAGCGTTTCACGATCCGGCCGCCTGTCTGGTGCGCGATGGGGTCGTGATCGCGGCTGCCGAAGAAGAGCGGTTCACACGTATCAAGCACGGTAAGCGTCCCATCCCCTTCACTACCTACGAATTGCCCTTCCACGCTGTCGAGTTTTGCGTCAGGCAGGCCGGCATCCGATTGACGGACGTCGATCACGTGGCCTATTCCTTCGATCCTTTTCTACTGCTCGGCCGCCATGCCGGCGCATCGCAGATTGCGATTCCGCTCCATGGCACCGGCTCCGAGAGCAACGAATGGGAGTCTCCCTGGGATCCGCTCGCGTTGTCGGCCATCGTCAATGCGCCACGGCATCTCGCCAGCGGCGTCCCGCATCATCTCGGTGAACGGTTAAGCGGTCTTGCCGAGTCAGGTCCCGCGCGCTGGCACTATGTGCCGCATCATGTGGCCCACGCGGCCAGCGCCTTTCATGCGTCACCGTATGAGACGGCTGCGGTGATGACGCTTGACGGGCGGGGCGAGCGGGCGACGACGAGTTATCACGTCGGGAAGGGACAGGATTTGACAGAGCACGGAGCCGTGACAATGCCGCATTCGCTGGGTCTTCTGTACGAGCAGGTGACCTCCTACCTGGGGTATTTGCATTCCAGCGACGAGTACAAGGTCATGGCACTCGCCTCTTTTGGAAAGCCTGAGTACGTCGATATCTTGCGGAAGAGCGTCCGTCTGCTTGGCGGAGGTCAATATGTGGTGGAGCCTCTGAACCTCATCGAATTGTTCGGTCCGCCTCGTGTGCGGGGCGGAGCGCTCGAACAACGACATTATAATCTGGCCCGGTCGCTGCAACAGGTCCTGGAGGAGACCACCCTCGATCTTGCGTCCTGGCTGCACGAGTCGACTGGTGAACCGAGATTGTGCCTGGCGGGCGGAGTGGCATTGAACTGCGTCCTCAACGCACGAATACGCTCCGCGAGTCCTTTCAAAGAGGTCTGGGTGCAGCCTGCAGCCGGCGATGCCGGAACGGCGCTTGGCGCAGCGCTATGGATCGATGCTCAAGTCCGTCCCACGTCCGGTGCGCGACGCTCGACCATGGAGCATGTCTTTCTGGGACCGGCCTACGAGGATCAGGAAATCGAGGCGGTACTCCGGAGAGCCAAAGTCTCTTATCGGAGACTGCATCATATCCCGGAGGAAACGGCGGACTTGCTGGAGCGCGATCTCATCGTGGGTTGGTTCCAGGGAGCGATGGAATTTGGCCCCCGTGCACTCGGAGCCCGTTCCATTTTGGCGTCGCCGATCAATCCTGCGATGCAGGATCGACTGAACGACATTAAAGACCGTGAGGATTTCCGCCCCGTAGCACCAGTGGTGCTGGAGGAAGACGCAGGCGATTGGTTTGCCGATGCCAGGGTCTCTCCCTTCATGCTGTTTGTGTTCGACGTCAAATCGGACAGGGCCATGCGGATACCGGCCGTACGCCACGTCGACGGGACTGCACGCGTGCAGACGATCAACCGGACGCAGCATCCGCTGTACTACGATTTGATCGAAGCGTTCAAACGACGCACAGGCGTTCCCGTGTTGGTCAACACTTCGTTCAATGTGCGCGGCGAGCCGATCGTGTGTACGCCACGCGATGCCCTCTCGGCATTTTTTTCTTCGCCGCTCGACGCGCTGGTTATCGGCCCGTTTCTTGTCACAAAAGCTGCAGCCAAAACGCCATGAAGGTTTCTGTCGTCATTGCGACCTTGAATCGGCCGGTCTTGCTCGATCGCTGTCTGGCAGCGTTGTCCCGGCAAACACTGCCACCCACCGCATATGAAGTTGTCGTCGTCGACGACGGACCTCACCGGGCCACCGAAGCCGTGGTACGCAGATGGAGCGGCCGGAGCCCCGGGTTTGAGGTCGTGTATCGGTGCTCGGGCCAGGCTCACGGGCCGGCGGCGGCGCGCAATGTCGGGTGGCGCGCCGGACGATATCCGCTCATCGCGTTCACAGACGACGATTGCGTTCCCGAGCCGGGCTGGCTTGCTGCCGGGTTGCAGGTGTTCTTACGACCGGAGGTGGGAGCAGTGTCCGGCCGGATTCTCGTCCCGCTGCCTCGCAAACCCACCGATTGGGAACGCAATGTCGCCGGGCTGGAGCGAGCTCCCTGCGCGACGGCCAATTGCTTTTATCGTAAAACCATACTCGAGGCACTGGGCGGTTTCGATGAGCGTTTCACCGAAGCCTGGAGGGAGGACAGTGACCTCCAGTTTCGCGCCCTGGCCCACGGCGTCACTATCGTCCATGAACCGCAAGCCCGGGTGCTGCATCCAGTCCGTCCGGCGCCTTGGGGCATCAGCGTCTCGTTGCAACGCCAGAACCGGTTTAATGCTTTGCTCTACAAAAAGCATCCCGATCTCTATAGCTGCTTCAATCCTCATGAACCGCCCTGGAACTATTATGTGACCGTCGGCTTGATGCTCTTCGGAGGAATTGCCGCTCTTTACGGAGCAGTACCCATGGCCACGGCGCTCTGGGTATGTTGGCTGATCATGGCCAGCGCATTTTGCGTGCGGCGGCTGGTGGGGGCCACGCATCGTCCGTCACATGTCGCTGAAATGATCATCACGTCCTTGATCATTCCCCCCTACGCCGTGTATTGGCGGCTTCATGGTGCCTTGAAATATCGAGTCGCATTTTTCTAATCGGTTGGCACGGTGCACCTTACTGAAGGAGGTAGCCTGATGAGTGAAAATCCCAAAGACAACAAGAGGGAAATCGATGCGGATCAGATGATTCGTCACTATGAAGAGACCGCCTACACGGAGGAGCCCGAAGAGGCGCAAACAGAGATCCCCTGGTATGAACAGGCAAAGCAGGATACCTCGGTGCCGGCCGAGGCGGTGCTCACCGGTGGTGACATCGATGCCGCCTGGGACCAGGCGGCGGTTGGTGAAGAAACCGTTGGAGGCTCCACTCCGACGCCGGACCAGGACATCGTCGACGAAATCGGTCGTGCAGTCGGCGTGAACTACGAGGACAGTGAGCCGCTGGATCCCGAGGCTAAAATCGAGCGGCGTGATGAGAACAGGTGGGAATTGCATCCTGCCTCCTCGGAAGACTTTGCCGAGCGTACTCATTCGACCGACATGTCCTCAGCAACTTCCGAAGAGGAACCGTCGTCAGCACAAAGCCGGGAACCCGGACGCGACAAGCGCAAGGCCGCCTGAGGCCAAGCCTCGTTCCTCCCGCTGATTTCAGCGAATCCCTCGAGACAAGCTGTCCCACACCGGACAGAATGCCAGCGGGTGTCCGGCTATTTGTGCCCAAGTTCGGATGGCTTATACCTGACAGGTATGGCGGCACATCCCTTGCTGTTTTTACGAGAATAGCTTTGTTTTGAAGGAGGACATCATGCGAATGCGTGGGAGAGAATTGCTTGCGGTCTTGACGATGGGATGTCTCGCGATTACCGCTGTCAGTGCAGCGGAGACACCCTCGGAAGCTCAACTCGAACGGCTCATGCAGATGGCTTCCCAAACGCCGGACCGGCCGGATCACGACTATGTCAGCAATAGCCTGCAAGCGTTGCTGCAGCAAAGTCAGGACCTCAAGCTGTCGCGGGAGCAGACCGACAAAATCAGATCGATTACTGATCAATATGAGCGGACCAGACGTGATCGCGAAACGGCGTACAAGCGCAGTGAAATGGAGGCATTGAAACTGATCCATGACAACCGTAGCTCACTGTTTTCCATCGAAACTGCGGTTCAGAAGGCCGATCAGGAGCATAGCAAACTGCGTATGGCCGGGATCAAAGCCTTGCGTGAGGCGAGGGATGTGTTAGGACCGGAACAGTATGGCAACTGGCGCCAAAGCCATGCGGCGAGTCAGTTGGCGCAGGGAAGTCCTCATCAGGAGCGAGGGGAGCAATATGATAGCGAGTCAAGCGGTTCAGGGCGCGTGGCGCCCCATTAAATACAGGCTGCCTGCCGACTGGTGAACCCGCCACTGGAGACGCAGCGCAACAACGTTGGAAGGAGCGCATCATGCGTCGATTCAACCTCTTCGTGGTCGTCTCAGCCCTCGTGGGTTTACTGATTCCCCCACCGATGCTTGTCGTCTCGGCGGAGAACGAGCCGATTATTCAAGACGGCTCCGTCGTGCTGATGGAATTTACCATTACCGTTCCAGAATCTCGGCTCGTCATTCCGAAGAACGTGAGTCAATTCACTCCCGGCCATCATGAAATGTTGCCAAATCTCGAAAAAGCGCTCACCGGCATGAAAAAGGGGGACGAAAAGCGTGTGGATCTGTCATCCG
>JARDZZ010000100.1 GCA_029240595.1 Nitrospira sp.
GTCGCAAAGACGGTGGCCATGACGATCGGCACGGGGAGACTGCGTCCGGCGATCGCAAAATCCTTGGTGTTGTGGACGCGAGTCGCCGCAAGAAGGCCGATGCTGACCGAAATCAGC
The DNA here is from genome assembly GCA_029240595.1 of Nitrospira sp. Lineage (GTDB taxonomy): Bacteria > Nitrospirota > Nitrospiria > Nitrospirales > Nitrospiraceae > Nitrospira_C. The sequence continues at coordinate 118 of JARDZZ010000100.1, forward strand.
AGATAGACAATGACGAACGTCAGAACCATTCAGGAGTCGATGGTGGATGAGGCTGGGAGCGCAGTGTACCGTTGCACGGAAAAAGGCGCAACCCGGGAATAATTGTCTTGAGCCCGCCATCGCTGATGGCTTACTGTACCTGAAGCACAGCATTTGAAAAACCGATTTCTCCATACAGAAAGGATGTGTGCATGCGTCTCCTGATGACCCTCATTGTGAGCCTACTCCTCAATGCCGCCTCAGCTATACCGGTCCGCGCCGCCGATCCTGGGACCGAGGAACAGAAGACCTTTTATGCGCTCGGCTTGATCATTAGCCAATCGCTCGCCCCGTTCGCGTTGAGCGAATCCGAGCTGGAGTTCGTCAGAAATGGCATGACCGACGGCGTCCTCAAGAAGACGTCCAAGGTCGATCTTTCCGTCTATGGCCCAAAGGTCAATCAAGTTCAGCAGACACGAGCCGCAGCGGTGGCCGAGAGTGAAAAGAAAGCCGGCGCGGCATATGTCACCAAGGCGGCCGCCGAGTCAGGAGCGAAGAAAACCGAATCCGGGGCGATCGTCACGACGATCAAGGAAGGAAAAGGCGAGCAGCCCAAAGCCACCGATACCGTCAAGGTGCACTATCACGGCACGCTCATCGACGGGACCGTCTTTGATAGCTCCGTCAAACGCGGTGAGCCGGCGACGTTTCCACTGAATCAAGTCATCAAATGCTGGACGGAAAGCGTGCAACTGATGAAGGTCGGCGGCAAAAGCAAGCTGGTCTGTCCCTCAGCCATCGCTTACGGCGATCGCGGTTCACCACCGACCATCAAGCCCGGGGCCACATTGGTCTTTGAGGTGGAATTGCTGGAGATTGTGAAAAAGTAAGCTCCGCCATCATGCGGTCTTTCCCGATTGCGTCGGTGTGACTATCACCGCCATCATGCACAGCAGTGCGCCGGAACCGGCGGCAAGCATGTCTTTCTGGGCATCCCATTCGTCTCCTTGGGTCCCGAGATAGGCAGCGCCCAACTCAGGGCTTACGATCTGGGCAACGAGCGCTTCCACAATCTCAAAGAACCCGCTTTGGGCAAGCATGCCACTGAGCGGCAAATAGTAGGACCAGAAGCCCTTTACGCCGGCCAGCCGGACCAAAATCTCGCGCAAGGGATAGGCGAGGAACAAGCCGTAGGCGAAGTGGACCAACCGATCGAACGGATTGCGGGACAGTCCGAATCCATGCTGTAACCAGAACCCCAAGGGGACTTCCGCATACGTGTAATGCGCACCGACAGCATGGAGGCTTAGGAACGCCGTGATGAGGAGATAGGACGGGGTTGAGAATTGAAACCGCCGGTAGGTCACTACCAGGGTCGCGACAGCGGCGAGCGCCAAGAGGTTTTCAAGCAGCCAGTCTTGCCGATCGCGGGGAGCAACGGCCAGTGCGGTCCAGAGCAGGCCATACCAGGCCAATAGCCCATAGAGCAGCGTCGTCTTCTTCACCACACCTCTTCCTGTTGCTTAGGATTCGAGTTCGGCGAGCGGGCGTGAAGCAGCGGAACGCTGCTTCCGCCAGAAGAATAAGAAGGCCATGCACAGTAATGCGCCGTACATCGCCGCCGCCATATCTTTCTGAGCATCCCATGCGTCACCCTGAGAGCCCAAATACGTGATGCCCAGCTCGGGGTGGACCGCCTGCGCGACCCACGATTCGACGATTTCCCACAGCCCACTGAGCCCCAGGACGGTCATCACGGGGAGATAATACAGCAGCCACCCGCGAAGCGGAATCGTCAGGCGAAAAAGTTCTTGAATGGGATAGGTCAGCAAGAAACCGAAACAGAAATGCACCGCCCTATCGTATTGGTTACGTCCGAGCGGAACCGCCTGTTCGAACCAGGCTCCCGCCGGGACCTGCGCATAGGTGTAATGGACGCCGACTGTGTGCAAGGTCAGAAAACTCGTGATTAATACATACGATATTGGTGAAAGCGGCAGGCAGCGATAGGTGCCCACGAGCACCAGAACCAGAAGGCCGGGCAGGATGCTCGATAGCATCCAGAATTGTCGATCTGCCGGCTCATAGGCCGTCCAGACCGAAAGCGCCACATACCAAAGCAGCAGACCTAGGAGGAACCGCTTATTCTGAGTGACCCCACGCCTCTCCGAGGATGTTGAGACAGGTCGTCTGAACATGGCCGTCAATGTACAGCGCGCATCGGAGTTGATGCAACCTAGGGTCTGCCTTCCTAGCGGAAAGGGCGCAGGGCCTCAGAGTGTGGGGCCGTGACTCCATAAACCCTGCCAAGGCAAAAACAAACGAGCGTGGTCCCAGATTGGATGGTCACATTGAGGCGCGAGGAGGGCTTGCACGCCCGCTACAGATGATGGGTCAGTGCATAACGAATAAGGGCGGACGTCGTCTTCAATTGCAGCTTCGACAGCAGTCGCATTCGATAGGTGCTGACCGTTTTCACGCTCAGATCGAGGGCTACGGCAATTTCAGTGACCGATTTCCCGCCACCGATCATCGATAACACCTGCAGTTCCCGATCCGACAGCAACGTGTGAAGCGGCTTGCCTCCAGACTGGATGGGCATGGCTTCGAGCCGCTGCGCCAATGAAGGTGTCACATACTGATGGCCTGCGAGGACGGTCTTAATCGCTGTATCAAGTTCTTGTGGTGCCGTGTCCTTGGTCACATAAGCGGACGCGCCGCCTTTCAACGCGCGAACGGCATATTGCTCCTCGGGATGAAAGCTGAGTACCACGATGGGTAGCGCGGGTCGGAGGGTTTTTATTTTTTTGAGGACATCGAGTCCATTGGTATCGGGAAGATTGATATCGAGTATCACGAGATCCCAGCCGTTCTGCTGTACCTTGGAAAGCGCCTCCTGACCAGTTCCGGCCTCCGTCACGTCGAGTTGATGGAAGGCGTCCAGCAACATCTGCCTGAGCCCGACTCTGACGATGGCATGATCGTCCACGAGAAGAATCTTGAGCTTCACGTTTTGCTGATCGGGCGACTCAATGGGCTGCGGCTGTGAAAGCGAAGCGGGTTGATTGGACAGCATTATGGTGGACTTCACTGCATGGTCGATCGGACTGTCTCGGGCGACACTTTAGCGAAATTCGACTAGAAAGTGAACAAAAACATTTGCGTGTAAGTTATCTCCTACAGCGTTTCGTGTAGGGGCTGACGCGCGTCCTTTTCAGCGCCGTTCTTCTTTGGCCACTGGAACAGGGTCGCTCTTCATAGGCAGCGACAACGTGACTTCCGTGCCTGCGCCGGGAGAACTCACAATTGAAACGCTACCGCCCACGAGTTGGACTCGTTCCTGCAGTCCCCGCAGACCCAGCGAGCGGCCTTGTTTCCACTGGTCCAGAGTGAACCCACGTCCGTCATCCCCAATGGTCAACACCATCTGACCTTCTCCCGCCGTCAATCGAATTGAGGCCTTCGATGCCTGGGCATGCCGCATCACGTTCGTCAGTAACTCTTGGGCTCCGCGAAACACGGTGGTGGCCAATGCCAAATCCGTGGGCACATCCCGCGCGGATGAGTCGATCAGCAAATCGCACGGCAAGCCTGTGCGTTCATGAAACGAGCCGGCCAGCCATTCCAACGCCGCGACCAGGCCGAGGTCGTCTAAGACGCCAGGCCTCAACGACGCGGCCGTAGCCCGAACGGACTTGATCAGTCCGTCGATGGCGTGAGACATCCCCATGGTCTTGGCTTTGATGCCCGCGGCGTCAGGCACCTTGTTCACACGGGACATTTCCTTGGTCAGCCAAGCGACATCGAACTTTAACCCGGTGAGTGCCTGGCCGAACTCGTCATGCAGTTCTCGCGCCAAGCGCCGTCGCTCAATCTCCTCCGCCTCAGTCAATCGGCCAGTCAGGTCGCGAAGCTGCTCGTACGCCTCCTTCAGGGCCCGTTCGGCCTGTTTGCGCTCGCGGATGTCACGGAGAAATGCGCTAAACACCTTCCGGCCTTCGATCGTCAAAGCGGTGACGGAGAGCTCAATGGGAAACTCGCTTCCATCCTTATGCAGTGCAGACAGTTCGACCCGCCTATTGAGGATTCGCCCGTGGCCCGACGAGAGGAAGCGTTGCAGTCCGTTGCTGTGAGCCTCGCGGTAGCGCGGCGGCAGGATCGTGTCGCTCAGCAATCTGCCGCTGATTTCACGTTCCTGATAGCCGAAGATTGCCGCCGCTTGCGAATTCCATCCGGTAATAATTCCCCGTTCATCCATGGTGACGACTGCGTCCAATGCCGACTCGACGATGGCCCGCGTCCGGGTTTCGCTGGCCTGCAATGCCGCCACGGCTTGTTTCCTCGCAATGGACGCCGCAAGGCCGTTACACACGGACTCAAGCGTTTGGCGGATCGGCTCCGAAATGATCTCGCAGCTGAAAAGGCCCAGGACACCAAACACCCGCCCTTCCACCATCAAGGCAAATCCGGCAAACGCATGGAGTCCATGTTCACGCATCCAATCCTTGTTCGGCAATCGATCGTCGTGCAGCACGTCATTGGTGAAGAGTGCCCCGTCGCCTTGGGCGATGCGGCCGATCTTGAGCGCTCCGAGGGGAACACGACGATATTCGCCATTCAGATTCGTCGACAGCCCTGAACTCGCATGCAAATGCAGGCACGTCGTGCGGTCAAGACATGACGACGCCTTGTAACAATCCCCGCAGAGATCACCGGGCTTGAGCAGCCACACCCGGGTGAATGCTGCACCCAAATGCTCCACGGCGGCATCGGTGCAGCGTTGCAGCAGGCGGTCCAGCGGCTCGTCATGGTTCAACAGCAGACTGACCTCGGCGGCAAAGGCGGCACATTTAGCACGTTCCTGCAGCGCCTGCTCGGCCATTTTTCGCGCGGTGATGTCGCGGGCAATGGCCTCAACGCCGACGAGTTGCCCCTCCACCAGACGCAATCGTACATGCTGGCCGAACCAGACTTCCTCCGCCGTCTTGGTCATGGCAGGAAACTCATAGTAGGTACTGGGAACTTGAGCCAACAGCTGATCTTTGTAAAACTGCTGCGCCCGGTCCCGAGCATCTTCGCGAATCAATTCGAGGTAGTGCTTACCGAGCAATTCCTGCTCTTCATAGCCCATGATGGCGCAGGCAGCAGCATTGACGAACGTAAATCGGCCGTCTATTCCGGCCGTATAGATGATGTCCGCCGCTTGAGACACAAGAGAACTGTACCGTGCTTCGGATTCGCGTAACGCTTCTTCGGTCCGTTTGCGGGCGGTCATGTCGATTTCAATGCCGGCCATTCGTACCGCCGCGCCCACAGCGCTGCGCTCGATCACCCGTCCCCTGCTCAAGATCCAAGTCCATTCATTGGCACGCGTTTGCACCCGCATCTCTGCCTCGAATTCTGGTGTTTCACCGCGAAGACAGGCATTGAGATTCATTTCGACCATCGAACGATCTTCGGCATGAATCCCGTTCAAAGGAGAAGAGACGTGCGGCAACAATTCATGGACGGCAAACCCTCTCAGCTGCGCCCACCGCTCGTTGAACGAGACAGCGCCGGTGTCGATCTGCCAATCCCACGAAGCCAAACCCGCGCCGTGGAACGCCATTTCGAGCCGCTCCTGACTGGCTCGCAGCGCAGCGGTACGCTCGGCCACCCGCCGCTCCAATTCGTGGTGGGCTCGTTGCAAGGCTTCTTCCGCACGTTTGCGTTCGGTGATGTCATCGGCGATCCCGGCGATGCGACAGACCGATCCGGAGCTGTCATGGATGGGAAAGGCCCGATCACGTATCCATCGCATCGAGCCGTCAGGCCTGATAATGCGATATTCTTCATCGTAGGTCGCCGTCATCTGTTTGGCGAGCGCGGCCTCAAAGACGCGTTGCCGGTCATCGGGGTGAACCGCCTCCAGCCAGGATCGCGGCGAACGATAGAGACTTTCGCAGGAGCGTCCCCAGATGGATTCATATCCCGGACTCACATACAGGACGCTATTCTTCGCCGTATCGCTCAGCCAAAACACCTCCTGGATATGCTCGGTAACCTGCCGGAAGTGCTCTTCAGTTTCCCGCAACGCTGTCTCGATTCTATTGCGTTCCGTGATATCAACCGCCACCCCTCCAATCAGCGACAGGTTCCCTTCTTCGTCGACGATCGGAAACTTGCTCACCAGGCTTTGATGTACTCCATCCTTGTAGGGAGCGGTCTCGACTGCCATCACCGCCTTGGCGGTGGCTCTCACCTGTGCATCGTTGGCTTGGAACTGAGCGGCAGTGTGATCTGGCAGAAGTTCATAATCAGTCTTCTTTCGCCACTCCTCCAAACGGACGCCGAAGGCCCGGGTAAAGGCATCATTGAAATACAGATACCGGCCCTGTAAGTCCTTAATCCAAGCAAGAGCCGGCAGGTGAGTCATGAATGCAGCGAAAAGTCGGTCACTTTGCCGCCTCGCCTGATCAGCCTCATTCATCCTGCGGGCCGTCTCCCACAGAAGGGCCGCTAACGTCACTGTGGCTGTTGTGGCAAAGATGGCCACACCCATGTCGGTGCCATACCATCCTTTGCGCTCCCCATACAGCTGAATCCATCCGATCGCCGGCAGGATGACGAAGACGACGGGGAGCATGCGTCTGAGCATATATCCGCCGGCTTGACGACTGTTGATCACGGCCATGAATCCCTTGGCCGGCTCCAGGGCCAATGCGCCTGTGCCCACCAGCATGAGGGTGAGAGCGGTATGCAAGGCCATAGGTGTGTACGGACCGACCCCGTAAAGGAATCGCTCCTGATAGAGATACCCAAGAAACGCAAGGAACGCCAAAAAGGTTGCGCCTAAAGAGAATCCGTCGCTCATGGCCTCAAGACGGCCGGGTGCGAGTATCTTCAAGGCAAGCGCCAGACCCACGATCAGAAAGCAGATGGCCGTGTTGATGCCCATTCGCCCTGGTATCGATGACCCGACCGTTTCAAGCGGCTCAAAAAGCACCCACTGATCGAAGCCCAAATCGACCATGAGGAGATATTCAAGGCACGTGGCCAGGCCGATGATCGCGGCCACTGCGGCCGCTCCGCCCGCCATGAACCGCACATACTGCCGATGGGTTCTCGCGGATGCGGCCAATAAGGAGATCCCCATACAGACGAACGCGATGGCGGCATTCGGCATCATGGGGATCAAACCGGGAGCGAGGCTCTTGAGATCCGTGCTGTTCACGGCCCAGCCAAAGAGGACGAGCACGCCTACTTCAAGCGATAGAAGACCCGCCAATGGAGGGAGAGGGTGGACGAAACGCGAACGAAGTGCCGTCAAAAGAGTCACATCAACTCGCGTATGAGGTTGGCGAAGGATGAAAGGAAACATGAGGATTGTCAAGATAAGGGTCCTTCTGTAGGTGCCTATATGACACGTCTTGAACATGGTGAAAGAAGCTGGCCTGTTCGGGGCCAGCCTGTAGCCATGTTGCGATTGACTTCGCGCTTGAATCACCATAGAAGGCCTCGCTCTCAAGAAGGACCCGCGTCCGCTGTCGATTTTGACGGCCCAAGACGACCATGTTCTGTCAGGGCATCATCACCACCCAGGAGGCAGTCATGAAATATATGTGTCTCGTGTATGTCGAGGAGACGATTCTGAACGCGATGCCGAAGGAGGAGCGGCAATCGCTCTCGGATGAATCGATGGCCTACTGTAACAATCTGATTAAGATGGGACAGTGTCTTGCTGCCTCGCCCCTCCACCCCGTAGAGACTGCCGCAACGGTGCGCGTTCGCAACGGTAAGGCGTCCACCACTGACGGTCCCTTTGCCGAGACGAAGGAGCAGCTGGGTGGATTTTTTCTGCTGAATGTGCGGGATCTGAACGATGCGATTCGGATGGCATCGATGTTTCCCGCGGCCCGCTATGGCAGCATTGAGGTACGGCCTATGAAAGAGGACGGCTGTGCCTGAATGACCCGGCAGTGCCACTCGATGAATGTATCCGCATCATCATCCACTACAGGAAGGAAAGGAGTGACCTATGAGCCGTGTACGGGTCCTGGTGGGAACGAAGAAAGGCGCATTTATATTGACGGCGGATGGCAAGCGAAAACAGTGGGACATCAACGGCCCCCATTTTGCCGGGTGGGAAATGTATCACCTCAAAGGATCGCCTGCAGATCCAAATCGGCTCTATGCCTCGCAGAGCAGCAGCTGGTTCGGTCAGATCATTCAACGCTCCGATGACGGCGGCAAAACCTGGGAGACGCCCGGCGGTGAGAAGATGCCTGGTCCAACCGACCCGCCGGGGGGCCTCAGTAACAAGTTTGTCTACGACACGTCCTCTGAATCAGGAAAACCTCTTACGACGCACCAGTGGTATGACGGAACTCAACGTCCATGGGAATTCAAGCGGGTATGGCACCTCGAACCATCGCTGACCGAGCCTGACACCGTCTACGCCGGCGTTGAGGACGCGGCCTTGTTTCGCTCGACCGACGGGGGGAAGACATGGCACGAGCTGGCGAGTTTGCGCAGCACAAAAGGAGAACTCTGGCAACCCGGCGCCGGCGGCATGTGCCTACACACCGTCATACTGGACCGCCATAACCCGCAAAGGATCTTCACGGCCATTTCAGCCGCTGGCGTGTTCAGAACCGATGATGGAGGCAAAACCTGGCGTCCGGTGAACCGTGGCCTGAAATCGCAATACGAGCTTCCCGATCCCGACGCCGAAGTCGGCCACTGCGTGCACAACATCGCGATGCATCCTTCGCGTCCTCATGTCCTGTTTATGCAAAAGCATTGGGACGTCATGCGAAGCGATGATGCCGGAGAATCCTGGCACGAGGTGAGCGGAAACCTGCCGACGGACTTTGGTTTCCCTATCGCCGTACATGCGCATGAACCGAACACCGTCTACGTGGTACCGATCAAGAGTGATTCGGAGCACTTTCCGCCGGAGGGAAAGTTGCGGGTGTACCGGAGTCGTTCAGGCGGCAATGAATGGGACGCGCTGACCAAAGGCCTCCCGCAGCG
>JARDZZ010000101.1 GCA_029240595.1 Nitrospira sp.
CTCACCCCCGACTGTGCAATCTCCGCGGGATCGCGCTTGAAGTCGACAACAAGCCGATGGAGCAGATTGTGAATGAATTTCAGTATGCACACAGGCGGTTTAGTTCTGCAATCGACCGCTGTTTGTCACACCACCTGCTGGCCCCGGACACTGGTGGGCCAGCGAACGAGGGTCGGACAGCACCTGTGGCGTGCGAGATCGACCGCGAACAACTGGTGGCGGAGTATGCGCAATACGCACAGATTGTATCTGGTCGACAGCCGCCGACCGGTCCGAACTGGGAGGCAGTCGCCGCAGATACCGTGGGGCTTTCGCGCTACATTCATGAGTACCTGCCGCATGAGATCCTCCATTGGGGAGGAGACATCACCGACATGTTTCCCGAGACATCCCGCCGCCTCAACGAAACCGGCCTTCCCTTAAGCCAGTTTGTGATGTGGTGGTTTCACACACCTCGCCCGGTCGATCAGCCGTATGATTTCTTCCTGCTGAAGATCGATCTCCTGGTGGAGTTCGTCTCGGAACGGGCACCTGCATTGCTGTCCCTGGCCAGACAGGAAGCGAATGCCTTGCGCTCGGCCTACATCGATGCCAACGCTCACGCTGATCTTGAAGCCCTCGCGGAGTCGCAGCGATGACATTCTGGAACACGCTGCCAATGCCGATCATCGGACTTTCACCCATGGACGGAGTGACGGATTCCGCCTTTCGGCATACGATTGCGAGCCAGGGCAAACCGGATGTCATCTTTACTGAGTTCACGCATGTCCATGACGTGTGCCGCGGACCAGAATTTCTGCTGGATAGCCTTCACTATGACGAGAGCGAGCGTCCGATTGTGGCGCAGTTGTACGGCAAAGATCCGGAATTGTTTTATCAAGCGGCGCATGTGGTCTGCGAGTTGGGTTTCGACGGTCTGGACATCAACATGGGTTGTCCCTCCCGAAACGTCGCCTCCTCTGGGTCCGGGGCAGGTTTGATCCGGACGCCTGATCTCGCGCATGCGATCATACGCGCTGCGAGACAAGGCATCGCCGATTGGACTGCCGGTCAGACGCTTGAGGCAGCCGGTCTCAAACCGGCCAGAGTCGACACGATCAACCGCTTGAACGTGCAGCGCGAGCCTGCGGCTACTCGCGCTCGTTTGCCCGTTCCTCTCTCGGTGAAAACCCGCCTTGGGTATGACGAAGTGATCGTCGAGCGATGGATCGAACATCTGCTCTCAGAGTCTCCCGCGGTCATTTCATTGCATGGAAGAACACTCCAGCAAATGTATCGGGGGGAGGCCGATTGGTCGGCAATCGCGCGCGCTGTTCAGGTGGCTCGTGGCAGCGGAACCTTGTTGCTCGGGAACGGGGACGTCCAGAACTTGAGCGACCTCGTGCGTCGTGTCTGCGAAACAGGGGTGGACGGCGTACTCGTCGGACGGGCGGCGCTAGGGGCTCCCTGGTTCTTTCGAGACAAGGAACAAGCTCGGCGCTGTGTCCAGACGGATCGACCATTGGCGGTGGCCCCGTGGACACCCGACCTTGCAGCGCGGTTCCGCGTGCTGTTGGAGCACGCACGAGTCTTTGAAAGACAATGGGGCAGCCGGCAATTCAGGCGGATGCGAAAACATCTCGGCTGGTACTGCAAGGGATTTCCGCGCGCCGCGGCACTGCGCGCCAGGATGTTCCTCGTCTCTTCCGTTGCGGAGCTCGAAGCGGTTCTCGCCGACTATCAACGGTTCGTTCATGCGTACGATCAGGAAGAGATGTCACCCGATCTTTTGGAAAGCGCAGCTCCTTTGGCATCTCGATGCGGCGGTTAGTGTTGGCCTCGACCTCGCCGCGCCGCCGCGACCTGCTCGCCCTTCTCGGCATTCCATTCGACATCCGCGATCCGGTCTACGAAGAACGCCTTGTGTCGGACCGGTCCGCCGACGAGCTCGTCCGGGCCTTCGCACAATGCAAGGCCGATTCGGTGGCACAACACGACCCAGACGCCCTGGTCCTGGCCAGCGATACGCTCATTGAAGTGGATGGAGCGGTGCTGGGAAAGCCGGGCGATCTTGTCGAGGCTCGGAAAATCTTGCGGCACCTCGCGGGGCGCGAGCATCGCGTCAAGACGGCCGTCACAATCGCCTGTCGCGGGCGACACCTTGAGGCCACGGACCTCTCGACCGCCTGCATTCGAATGAAGCCGTTTGATGCCGAAGCCCATGAACACTACCTCACAACAGGGGATAGCCTTGGAAAGGCGGGGGCCTACTCGATTCAGGGCCCGGGCGCCGACTTGATCGAATCGCTGGAAGGTGACTTTACAACCGTGGTCGGTTTACCTCTTCGTCTCGTCGTCCGGATGTTACAGGAGAGCGGCATGACAGTTCCCGTGGACGTCGACATGGTGTATGACACGAAGCCCTACTCCAACTGGGCCAGGTTCTCCGGCTGATTGCAAAGGGGAGAGGCTTTTCGTAAAATGCCGCCTTCATTCGTTTTTATGGAGGCTCTCATGGTGGCTCAAGGGAACGGGGCGCGAGGTCTGCTGGCCGCGCTCTTGTGGGTGGGGTTCACTCCGGCACTCGCCATCGACGTGAAGCTGTCGTCAGAGGAGGCGCAAAAGGCCCTCGAAGCCGGCCGCACACCAATGGAAAAAGCCAACAGTCCTGAAGAAGTGAGAAAGGTTCTTCAGCACGCATCCATGGTCACACGCGTGGGAGCCGATCCCGAAAAAGATGCCTGTGGGGCGAGTGCGATCCTCAGAACCAAGCGCTACCGGTTAGAGGCCTTTGGCCGACAGGAAGCCTCCGAGTCCAAAAAGCGAAAAACTGACATTCGCATGCCCGACGAATTCATTAGGAAGGTCGTCGATATGCCGAACATGGAAGTGGAAGTGCAGCTGTGCGGGGATGACGAGTACTTCGCGGAAGGCGCTCTCATCGAGCTGCAGCAGGGCAGCAAGAAAGTGAAAGCCATCGATGTGGGGAAAGCGGAACGAGGCCGCAAAAATGAAGGAAGCGGCCCTGCCTACCGGTCTCGATTCACGGCGGTGTTCGCCTATGAAAGCTTCGACCCCAACGCCGCCTCTGTGTTTGTGATCAATCTGCAGGACGGCAAAGAAGTCCGCATTCCTGCGGATTTTTCCAAAGTGAAATAGCGGTATCCGTTCGCATGCCTCATGTGCGCTCGGAGGACGAGTTCCCCGATCACAGCTCACTTTCCGCCTTCTCCCCTTGCGAGAAACGCAGCGACCGGCTATAAATCTCCTGTTTTTGACCAACCCTTCGACCATGCAGTGCACGAACGGTGGATCGCAGCCATTCATCTATAGAGAGAGGTGGGGAATGCCAGAACGGGAAATTCGGCATACGATACTAGCGGCTGTATCCTGTGTGATCATTCTGACGACGTTTTCAGGTTGCGGGAAGCGCGTCGCGGGATCGTCCGGTGATGCCTCTTCGACGAGAAAAAGTACAGCAGCACCGGTGGAGACCATCCAGCCCGAGGGCTTTGCAACCATTCCGGACGACAAGAGTTCCTTTGAGACAATGCGCACTCCGGGAGACATGGCCTCTGCTCCATCGGAAACCTCACCTCCAAGTGCACCGAGGGAGCCGGCACCTGCTCCTGCGCCTTCATCTGCCGCCTCATCTCCCCTGGACGCATCAAACCTGTCCGACATCTTTTTTGATTACGACCAGTATGCGATCAGGAGAGATGCCCAGACGATTCTTGGCGCCAATGCCGATTGGATCAAGAACCGGCCGGGAAAGGCCGTCGTCATTGAAGGACACTGCGACGAGCGTGGCACGCAAGCGTACAACCTGGTGTTGGGAGACAAGCGGGCTCGCAGCGTCAAGCGCTATCTGGAGGACCTTGGAGTGCCTACCTCGCGAATGAAAACCACCAGCTACGGCGAAATCCGGCCGTTCTGCAAGGAGCGAGACGAAAGCTGTTATCAGCAAAACCGGCGGGCCCATTTTGTCGTGCAGTAGTCCACTGCCACGCCGCTGCCCGAATTCGTTGATGGGGAGTGATTACCACCAAGAGGAGGAACGAAGATGCGAGGAGTAGGACCAGTTGCGGCCGTTTGTCTCTGTGTGCTGGCGGGATGTGCGGCCAAAGGCGAGCGGATCGACGTCGCGATCCCATCCACATCTCCAAACCAGGCGACGACGAACTCCGGGAGCATGGGACCGCGGGTGGTTGTCAAACCGTTTGACGACGTCCGACTGGACCGTACACATCTGGGGAGCCGGTCGCATCTCTGGGGGAATACAAGCTATTTTGACGTGCCGAACGGGACCGTCGGCGAGGCGGTCGCCAAGGCGCTTGTGCAGCAACTGAGCAAACGCGGGTGGCAGGCCAGCTTGGATGGTTCCAACGGAACGGCACCGGACGCCACGATTTCCGGCACCATCCAAGATCTCTCCGTGCAAGCCGTCAGCAAGGTCGGCCATACCCAACTCGAAGCGAAGAACACGATGATGGTTCGGGTGGCCAACCATGGCGACGAGAGCAGCATTCAGGAACGTGTCATGAGCAGCGGGAGCGACGAGGTGTTCTGGTTTGAACCGGAAGACGCACAGCAACTGGTCAATGAAGTGCTCGAAAAGAACATCGAAAAATTTATTGCTGACACGAAGCTCGACGGGCGTGCGGTGAGGCTGCGTTAGCATCTGCCATATCTCTTCACTTCGCGGACAGTATGCTGACAACATCTTGCACGATCCTCGCGGTCGTGCCCTGATGCGCCGTGACCACGCGGCGCCCCTGTCGCCCCATCTCAGCGGCTTTTTCCGGATCCGTTAACAAGCGCTCACAGGCGGCGTACAGCTCCTCCTCGTTGTTGGCGCGTATCGCGCCTCCCGCCTCGAGGAGCCATCTCGACACATCGGGGAAGTCGTGCATGTCAGGCCCGAAAAGGACCGGTTTGCCACAGGCCGCTGGTTCGATGGGATTTTGTCCCCCCCTCGGCACAAAGCTTCCTCCGATGACGGCGAGGTCGGCGAGGGCGTAGAGCCGGCTCAAATATCCCAGGCGGTCTACGACGACCACCGGTGTTGAGCGGTCCAATCGAGAGAAGAGTGCGGCGTCGACGCCGTCGTCCTGAAACAGCTCGACGATTTCAGATCCTCGTCCGGGATTTCGAGGCACCAGGATGAGCCTGAGAGCCGGGCATTTGCGTCTGAGCCGAAGAAAACAGGAATGGAGGATCTCTTCCTCGCCCGAATGCGTGCTTCCCGCGATGAGGATGGGTGAATTAGGAAGGATATGGAACTCCGTTCTGAGCGCGGCCAGCAGGGCATCGTCAGGGATCGGCGGGGCAGCGTCGAATTTGAGATTGCCCGGGGTCCGAAGCCGGCCCGGCTCAATCCCGAGCGCGAGAAACCGGTCTGCCTCGCCCGGCGACTGCGGATAAATCGAGCGAAAGGTATTGAACGCCGGCTTAAACAGGGCTGAGACGGTGCGATACGTGCGGAAGGATTCGGGGGACAATCGTCCATTGACGAGCAAGCAGGGCACAGCATTGCGACGAACATCGGCGAGGAATCCAGGCCAGATATCGGTTTCAATGAACACGACCAGCGCCGGATTGATCTTCTCGAGGCACCGCTTCACGGCAAATCGCACATCGTAGGGAAAATAAAAGCATCCGTCGCAGGATCTGCCGAATCGCTCGGTTGCGAGGGCGAACGCCGACAGTGTCGAAACAGAGAGGTACAACGGGCGCTCCCCTCCGGTTTCCCGCCGGAGGCTTTCGATGAGACTTCCAGCCGACAGTAGCTCCCCGATTGAGACGGCGTGGACCCATACGGGGTTCCGGCGAGACGCCTGGAGTCTGGGGTACTGTTGCCATCCTAATCGTTTGAACAGTGTCTGCTGGCGCTTGGAATTGAATATCCAGAGCGGGAAGCAGATCACGAACAGGATGACCCCAGCGGTAAAGAGCGCACGGTACAGCGTGAGGATGATCCACTGATGCCGGCTGATATGCGGATGATGCGGCGTCACTTCGAGGCGGCGAGCGGCGGGGCTGAAATTTTTTCCAGCACTGCGCGCGTGACGTCCTCCACGGTTAAGCGCTTCATGCAAGCCCGCTCTTCATAGACCGTGGTCGAGCACTGTTTCTTGAAGCAGGGGCTGCAGCTCACATCGGCGCGCAGCACCACATGGTTCGCTCCATAGGGGCCTGTTCGCCAGGGAGCAGTTGGTCCGAAGAGCGCGACAACGGACGTGCCAACCGCGGCAGCCAAATGCATGGGACCGCTGTCGGTTGTCACGAGGACTTCTGCTCGCCGATAGATGGCGGCGAGCGTATTCAGACTCGTCTTGCCGTCGAGCCGCCGACACCGGCTCGTCATCAATCGGCATATTTCATCCAGGGCCGTGTGATCGTGGGGACCTCCCGTGAACACGATGCTAAGACCTTCCCGCTGGAGACGATCGGCCAGTGCGGCGAACGAAGCAGGCTCCCATAACTTCGTCGGCCAGCGGCCCATGGGATTGATGGCGACGAGGCGATCGCCCTCACGCACGCCGACGGTGAGTAACAAAGTCCCGGCTTCGGATTCCTGTGCAGCCGATACAGGGATCGTGTAGCGAAGGTCAGCGGCAGGAACACCGATGCCTTTCAAGAGGAGAAGGCTCCGGTCAATGGCGTGGTGATTCATGTCCACCGCGGGGAGGCGTTCGTTCAGAACCAGATAACTGTGTTCGGCATGCTCCATTCCACGGCCGAACCCCACCTTGCGACCGCCTTTGGCCAACGCCACCCAGATGGCGCTCTTGATGAGGCCTTGAAAATCGATAATGAGGTCGTAGCGGGTATCGCGCAACTGGCGGATGAACTGTAGGACACCACGGAGGGCCCGGGACGGGCGGCCGGCACGCGCGTCATTCAGCCAGGTTTTTCGGCGTGCGACCAGCACCCGGTTCAACGCGGGATGTCCGTACAAGAGATCGGCCGCCGATTCCTCCACCAGCCAGGTAATCTGCGCGTCCGGAAAATGCACGCGAAGGGACCAAAGAGAGGGCAGCGTATGGATGACGTCTCCGATGGCGCTGGTCTTGACGATAAGAATGTTCACAGGTGGGGCCGCCTGAAGGAAGGCGGAGGTGGCCGCGAGGATGCGGCCGGCTCGATCTCTTACATCCTCACATATAGCGAGCGAATCTTTTCCCGGCTGATCCGTTGCTTCCAATCGTCTCCTAGGGCATTCTTCCACAACGGTTCGAGACCGAGCGCCGTATCGATCATCCTATTCATGCTGGCTTCGTCGATTCCATTGGTCACCCCGGACGGCAGATCGATCCGGTTCTGACGGATCATCTGCTGAAACTCTCGCACATCCTGCCCGTAATATTCTTCAAGCTGGTTGAAGACGATGCAATTGCCTACGCCATGTCGCACGCCCAGGACATAGGACAGTCCGTAGGACAGCGCATGGCAGATGCCGACCTGTGAGTAGGCGATGCTGAGGCCTCCGAAGTAGGAGGCCACCATCAAGCGTTCGTCGGCGACGACGTCCTCACAGCGGCCGAGAAATACATCCCGGCAGATGTCCCGGCCACTTTCGGCAAAGGCCCGGCTAAATTCGTTGATGAATGTGCCCTGGAGCGATTCGCACGAGTGAATGTAACAATCCATTGCGGTGAAAAACCGCTGGTTTGGCGGGACGGTCGCGATCAAATCGGGGTCCATGACGATTTGATCGAAAGGGGTAAAATCAGAATTAATGCCGAGCTTCTTGACGGGTCCGGTCAGGACCGCCGTGCGGGACACCTCCGCACCGCTCCCGGCCAGGGTTGGAATGCCGAGATGATAGATCGCCGGATACTTCACCAGGTCCCAACCCTGATAGTCCGCAGCCGAACCCGGATTGGTCAGCATGATGGAGACGGACTTGGCCAGATCCATGGCACTGCCGCCTCCGATCCCGATAATCGCATCGGGCTGCCGGTTTGAAAACGCCTTGATCCGTTCGGTGAGCTCATCCACGTACTGGGTTTTCGGCTCCGTGCCGACGTCTACGAGGATGACCAGGTCGTTGGCGCGCAGCGGCAGTTTCTGAATGAACGCTCGTTTTTCGTGCACCGCATCGATCAGGAAGACGACAGGCGATCCGGCGTCGGTGCGTTGCTTGGTCAGAATGTCGCCGAGCTGATTAATGCTGCCTCGTCCGTAGATGAGCTGAGGGACCAGGCGCAGATTACGGTACATGATCGTCCCTTCTCTGGTTGTCGAACTAGCGAGCGTTGGGCTAATGAGCGGGAAATCGCTCGGTCACCACCTGTTCAAACTCCACGGCCTGCTCGGGCGTATCGATCTCGACCAACGCTTCCTTGGTGACCCCGACCTTGATACGGTGCCCGCGTTCCATTGCCCGCAACATCTCGAGTTTCTCGACCTGTTCCAGTTTGCCGGGCGCAAGCGTGCCGAATAGCTCCAAAAATGATGCCGTGTAGGCATAGAGGCCGAGATGAATGAGGACCGGAATGCTGGCCGCCAGCTCGGCGTCGAACGCGCCGTGTGTGTCGCGTAGATACGGGATTGGTGCACGCGAAAAATATACCGCATAGCCCTTCTCATCACAGACCAGCTTAACGTGATTCGGATTGCGATAATCCTTATCGTACCGCACGGGCGTTCCCAAGGTCGCCATCTCTGTATCAGCTTGAATAAGGTCGACCAGCTGACGAATCTGCCCACCGGTCACGAGCGGTTCGTCGGCCTGTACGTTGATCACATACCTGGCCTTGAGCCGGCGATTGGCCTCGGCAATCCGGTCGGTGCCGCAGGTATGGGCCGGATCCGTCATGATCGCCTCATAACCGTCCCGGCGGAGCACGTCCGCCAAGGATTCGTGATCCACCGCAAAGTACAGCGGGAGGTCTGGCGCCTCTTTCTTGATGCGGTCGGCGGTCCAGACGATCACCGGTTTGTCCTTGATCCGGTGAAGGAGTTTCTTCGGAAACCGTGTGGACCCGATACGGGCCGGGACAATGATGGCGACGTTCATGGGCGGCTCAATTTGGACGAACGGGGCAGAGTTCA
>JARDZZ010000102.1 GCA_029240595.1 Nitrospira sp.
TTGATTGTGCTGCCTTCACCCTACCGCTCGATCCTGGGCGCACTGCTGGACTACGTCGAAGAAAATCTCGACAAAGATCCCGACTGTTGGATTACCGTGTTGCTGCCCGAGATTCTGCCTGCCCGCTGGTGGCAAAACATCTTGCATAATCAACGGGCCCTCCTGCTGAAAGGCGCCCTGTTGTTCAAGGATCGCGTCGTCTTAACGGATGTCCCCTTCCACCTGACGAGGTGACCATGAAGCCACAGTATCATCGATTAGAACGGACGATTACTGCTCGGATGCGAAGGCTGATCATCCTGCTCCAAGGTTTCGTGTTCGTGCTGGTGACCGGTATGCTCGCGGACCACGCCCAGGCGTTCAAAATCACTGAACCGGCGGCAGGGACCAAATTGGGAGCTGGACAAACCGTCACGGCTCACGTGGATCTCGGAAACGACACGGGCATCATCAAAGTCCGCTATTATTGGTATGGAGAGCAGGACGACACACTCGTCGAACAAGATGATGCGACCGCGATGGGATCAATCATCGCTCCGGTGGCGCTTGTCGGGCTATCGGATCACGATCCGGCGTTCGGGGGCAAATTAGTCGTCCCGAAAGAAGGGATCGGCCCGATGCGACTCCTTGCCGTGGCGGAAATCTCACGGGGTCGCCTGGGCTCGCGCTCCGTGTTCGATGAAATTCTAGTCCACGTCGAGCCGAAGGCCGCGCTGACGACGATCGACTTCGAAACCGACAAACCGCTGCAGCTCGGACGTTCCGGGCAGTCGTCGGCTTTTGGACACGTGGATTCGATGGGCAAAATCTTCGAGCTTCCCGTGGTCGGCGACTTTGCCGACGGAGTCACCCGGCGCATCAGCGCGCCCTCGACGGGGACAAGTTATGATTCCTCGAACCCTCAGGTCATCAAAGTGCTGCCAAGCGGTCTGCTGCAGATTGTGGGCAATGGGAAAACCGTCCTCACCGTGAAGAATCGGGACAAGCACGCGCAACTCGATGTGGATGTCAACGTGAACGAGGAGCCCAATGAACCACCGGTCGCCGACGCCGGTGACCCGAAGATGGTCAAAGCGGGAACCAAGGTCAAGTTGAGCGGGCTCAGGAGCCGGGATGCCGAGGGCGAAGCACTGTATTATGCCTGGAGCCAGGTACGCGGAAGTAAAGTCGCACTGCTGGACGTCAATGGGCCCGAAGCGACGTTTCAAGCTCCGCAACTGTCCGAAGCAAGAACCTACCGGTTTAAATTAAGAGTCACGGATAGGAAAGGCGCTGATAGCGTCCCGGCATTTGTGGATGTGACGGTCGAACCGTAAACTGCCCTTGCGTGCGGCAGCCTTGCGGGCAATTACTGTCGATGCGTTTTCCCATCTCCGCTGGCTCGCCTCATAGTCATTTCGACCGGAATTCCTGCTCGAAGCCGGGAAGGATCGCTTTGAAGAACGCGTTCTGGATGAGGCCGATCACAATCTGGACGATTTCCGTCCGCGGCCTCTGCGCACTGCCGGACATATCGACCTTGGTGGCGACTTCATCGCGAGGGACATTCTCGAGCAACGTCGAGAGGTCTTCTATCGCCCCCTCACGGACCTTCTCGAGGGGATTCTTATGGCGATCTTGCGCTTCGTCATAGACGTTCAATTTTCTCACTAACGGCTTGACATACCCGCGAATCCTGCCGTCCTCCAACATGACTTCGGCATAGCAGGAAAACGTCCCGCCGACGGCGTCGAACTTTCCATGGGCGCGCAACAGATTGTTCATCGCCCGGATCGGAGTGCCGGCAATCTTCACTCGTAATTCGAAGTCGGGAGACTCATGCTCCGGACGCAGAATACCGGTGACACTTGTCTCGCCGTTTCCCATGAATTTCCCCCGCAATTGCACCGAAGCGGCCCCTTCTTGCAATCGATTGCTGTAGCGTTGGAGGGCGGCCTCCGCATCGGCCAGGAACACGCGGTACTCAGGCTTGGCAGCTTGATTGACAAACCCGAACTCACTGTTGACGATGGTGATTTCCTCCACTCGGACGAGCGTGTCCTCACTCGCATGAACCTGTTGGGCCGTGCTGACTGTCGCTCTCGCCCGTGCTTCCTCCGCTCCTTGCGTCTGTCTGGCATGGACGTAATCCGCATGCAGCCCGTCAATCCTGAGCCGCTTCAAGCTGACCAGTTTTTTAGCCGGTGCATATTCAACGGACCCTTCAGCCGACATGCTGCCTCCACTGAGCTGAAGATTGTATCGAGCCGACACCGGCACGAGGGCACCCAAGGGGACGTTCTCTAACAGGATGTCGGCCTTCACGGCGACGTAAGGTTCGGCCAGAAAATCGGCATGCCCGTCTACTCGAAGTTTCCCTTCGTCGAATACCTGCCCTTCAAGTTGCAGCTCGGACGGGTAAGTCTGGTCACCGGACTGAACATTGCGGATATTGGTCGCATAGACCTCCACATGGTCAAAATGAAGCGGCCGCTCGGGCTTCGCCTCATCGATGTACGTCAACTCGGCATTGGCGATCCTCACTTGATTGATTTTGAACGGATAGATGCTCTCCACCGCATCCTGCCACCCCCGGTCTCTCACCGGCCTCTCATCCCCGACTTCCTTTCTCGCCAGCCTTCTGGTGATGTGGAATCTCGGCCGTTCCATGTATTGGTCATTCACGACACGTCCGGAAAGCAACGCCTTCCAATGGACCCTCGCAGTCCAGCGTGCAATCGTAGCCATCGGCGGATCGGGTTCATCCTTGCGAACCAATTCAACATCCTCGAGATCCACAGAAAATCCAATCGGATGAAAATCCAGGGCGCCGATGCGGACCGTGTAGCCCTTGAGACTGCGGTTCATCCTCTGCTCGACATAAGCGCGGAGCGGCTCATCCACGAAGGCTGAGGCGACAACGACCACTACCACCACTAGACCACATCCCAGAGCGAGCTGTACCCAGCGCTTCGACATGTCCTCCAGTCTAACAAGGCCATCGAACCAGCCGGAGCTAGGGAAAGAAGCAGTCAACCCACGCCGCCGGCCACATCGCTCTGGATCGTTCAGGCGAATTCCCGCCTTCACAGTACTCAGCCGTGACGCGGCCCATAGGTGTGGCGGGCTTGTCGAAGCTCTGTCTGGTGCGCTTCGAGGAGTCGACCGTAGGACGAGTCAAGGACGGTGCGTCGATGCTTCGAGATGTTGCGTTCAGCCTTCGCAATGGCCTGCTCAAGGTGCCTCACCAGCCGCGCCCCGGAGCCGGTCAGCCATTTGAGACGATCGCGTGCATACTGAAGGTCACGGAGGGAGTAACGGACGGATTCGATTTCCTCCAGACAGCGAAACCGCGCCCGCAGCAGGTCACGGCTGGACAATCCCGCGTCCCGCCATTGCGCTAGGCCTGACCTCGTTTCGGCCCATGACGACAAGCGTTCGAATAACTGCGCACCCATGGTGAATGTAAACGTCGCGTGCAAAATCCCGCGAACCGGCCGCAGGCTCCTGCGCCACGGCGAATAGAAGATCTGCCGGTTGTGGTCGTCGCGGTACAGCACGTGCTTTCGTAACAACAAATTCAAGTGATGATGACTATTTTCGTGGATCAGATCATCAATGAGGTCAAGGTTGTCCCGATGAAAACAATTCACAAACGACAAACCGGGTCGATGGCGGTAACTGAAGCTGACCACACCGCGAGCCTTGAGCGGCACAATACGGGATGTCAATAATTCCAGCACACGATGGGCTTCCGGCCAGGCCAGGCGGATGGCTTTCCAAGCCCGTGCAATCCTGGCCACTTGACGCGGTGCCGTCGGCGACAGGGCGGTCGGCTCCTGAGTTTTTCCGTACTGCAGCGTCGGTCCGACGGTCAGCGGTCCGTACGGCGTGGTGGCCGCTACCACCAACTCTGTCAGCGACCAGTGATACTCAATCCGGTTTCCGCGACGCCTGCAGAGAGGTCGGGACCGGCCGGGTCTTAGCGTGATGTCGTTCGGAGTCACTATCCAAGTCGGTCGTCGCCGGCGTCCTCGGAGGTCCTGTGCGACAACCCGAGGCAGGAGCAGCGCTATCCCCTGTGTTCCGATCGGCACAGTACCCGCTCGTTCCCCCCGCTCGAAGCAGTCGTCTAGACCGGCCGGCACTTCCCATGTCTGACGACCTTCGCGCGCCATCCAGGCCATCGGCCATTGTGGATCGAAAAAAAGCGACTCCTCCGTCACCTCACGTGCTTGCCTCACGCATAGTCGATGCAGTCGTCCCTCAAGCCCAAAGGCCCGCGCCTGCCTTTGAGGGAACAGATCGTCGAGATAACTATTTTCAAAAAACTGTTGTTCACATTCGTGAAACAGCTGCTCGGCAAAAACTTGAAGGTTCCGTTCCTTCCGAATCTGTGCCAAGACGTCTAGAAAATAGACCAGATCGTTGAGCGCTTCGATCCATCCCACGACTTTCCAATTGGAATAGACGGGTCCCTCGAACGCCTGGGTCAAAAACAGAAAATATTGGGTCGGAAGCCCGAGCCTGTCGGCCAACCCGGCATACTGCCGTTCGAGATCGCGACACAGATCGCTGAGTAGCTTTCGCATGGAACGCTGAAATTCGTTTTGGACGCGACCCAATTGGGCCGTATCGAGAAGCGACATGATCTGTTCTCGTTTCGAAACCGTGCGACCGACTTGGGTACGCGTCACCCTCAGCAAGAAGCAGGATTCGGAGCTGGCAGGAAGAGACCCGGGATCATTGAGACCCCAGGCCCGGAAAGACGTTCATGTGCCCACTCACACCAACGGCTTTCCCTATCCGAGTGCGGGTCTTCCGCTGCAGTGGATGGCGGACTCACTCCAGACGGCAGGTCCATATCTTAATGTCAATGGTAGCGCCAAGATCCATACGTGAGGCAGCTTGCGTTCTATCGAGCCTTGAGGAAATGCGTGATGGTTCGATACAGGTCCACGGTTGCTTGCTCTTTGCTCAGCAGGGCCGAAGCGCCCGCATCCAGCACGGCATTGAGAGTTTGGGCTGAATACTGGACGGACAATCCGATCACCACAGCATTCGGCGCATAATTCTTGATCCGCGTGGTCGCCTCGATCCCATTGAGTTTCGGAAGGTTGATGTCCATGACGACCACGTCAGGCTGTGTGCTGATCGCAAATTCCACCGCCTCAAAACCATCGGCTGCTTCCCCGATGATTTCCAAGTCGGAATAGGTTTCCAGAATGCTTCGCAGACCCTGCCGGACCATGGCATGATCATCCACCAGCAACACCCGCCACCGCGACGGCACGGCGGCTCTGGGAGGATCGGCAACTCCCACGGCGGTACCGGAAACATGCGGAGTCCGACTGGCATCGGGCGGGATCGCCGCCAACCCCAGCTCAACGGTGGTCCCCTCGCCTGGCCGCGAGTGAATTCGGCACCATCCGGACATCGCCTCCATGCGTTCCTGAATGCTGAACAGACCAAAATGTTCGCCCGAGGGCAGGTACTGCACTGCAGTGAGATCGAAACCCGCGCCTGAGTCTTGCACCGCAATCAACCAGGTATCGCGATCTTGCTTGTTTACCGTCACCACGGCCGAGGAAACGCCGGCGTGCTTCACAACGTTCGTGAGCAATTCCCGTAGGGCTTGGAACAACAAATCGGACTGATGTTCGCTAAAACCCGGCTGCTCATCGGTGAGCACGCGGACATCCACCGTGAGCCCTTGCTGCACCATCTGTTCGGCCAACCAATGAATGGCGGGGATGAGCCCGAGATCCTGCAGGACCGACGGGCTGAGCTGGGCCATCAGCGTCCGCGCATATTGGAGGGACTGTTGCAAGAGGGCATCCATCTCGGTGAGCGCAGACCGGACCTCCGGGGCCCTGTCATTGAGACGTTGGAGAGCCTGACCCAACTTAATCCGGATTAAGGCCAAGAGCTGCGCAAGATAATCATGCAGATCGCCGGCCAACCGGCGGCGTTCCCGTTGCTCCGTCAGATTCAGCTGTGATGCCAGCGCACGGAGTCGCTCTTGAGATTTGACGAGTTCTCCCGTCCGTTCCCGCACCCTCGCTTCAAGCTCAGTGTTCCAACGCTGCACCTGCAGTTCCGACTTCTTGCGCGCTGAGATGTCCCTGAAGACGAGCACGGCACCAATTAACCGTCCGTCATGATCCCGGATGGGTGCCGCGCTGTCGTCGATGGGGACTTCTGTGCTATCAGGGCGCACCAGGACAGTGTGGTTTGCCAATCCCACGACAAGGCCTTCGCGTATGACCCGTTCAACAGGGTTGTCGACGGCCTGCCGAGTGTCTTCATTCACAATAGTGAATACGTCTGCCAACCGGCGTCCCATGATCTCGGCAGCGGGCATGCCCAACAGGTCGGCGGCGACCGGATTAACAAAGGTGACGACGGCGGACGCATCGGTGGCGACGACACCATCGCCGATGCTTTCGAGTGTCACACGCCAACGCTCTTCGCTTTCATGAAGCGCCCGTTGAGTGCGTTTCTGTTCCGAGATATCGCGGGCGATTTTTGAGGCACCGATGACGTTGCCGTCATCATCGGTCAAGGGCGAGACCGTGATCGACACATCGAAAAGGCGTCCATCCTTTTTGCATCTGATCGTTTCATAATGGTCCACGCGCTCTCCGCGCCGGAGCTTTGACACGATCGCGACTTCTTCCGAATGACGGTCTGTGGGAATAATCCTCAGAACTGAGGATCCGATCATTTCTTCGGCCGTGTAGCCGAACATGCGCTCGGCGCCTCGGTTCCAACTCGTGATCGTGCCTGTGAGGTCTTTGCTCACGATGGCATCGTCTGAAGAAGCCACGATCGAGGAGAGCAATACCGCCTGCCGCGCAGCCGTATATCGGTCGGAGACGTCTCGGAAGACGAGCACCACTCCGAGCAGCCGGCCATCCGCATCCTTAATTGGGGCCGCGATGTCATCGATGGGAACTTCTGTTCCATCCCGACGCAGCAGGACCGTGTGATTCGCCAAGCCGGCAACCGTCCCTTCGCGCAGGACCCGCTCGACAGGAGAGCTCACCGTTTGTCGCGTCTCCGCATTCACGATGGTGAAAAACTTATCAAGCGGCTGTCCTATGGTCTCCGCGATGGAACAGCCCAGCAGCCGCTCCGCCACAGGATTAAGATAGGAGATTCGGGATTCCGTGTCGGTAGCCAGCACGGCATCTCCGATGCTTTCCAGGGTTGTTGCCAGCCTCCCCTGCGCTTCAGCCATGGCCCGTTTTGTCTGCTTCCGTTCAGTAATGTCGCGGGCGATTTTCGAAGCGCCGATGATGGTCCCGTTGCCGTCGCGCACAGGAGACACCGTCAAATCGATATCAATGAGACGGCCATCTTTTCGTCGCCGCACGGTTTCGAAATTCTTGATGCGATCGCCCATGCGAAGACGTTCAAGGATCGAGGCTTCCTCGTGATGAAACTCAGGCGGAATGATCAGCAGGATCGACTGGCCGATTGCTTCATGCTCCGTGTATCCAAAGATGTGCTCGGCAGCCTTGTTCCACGTCTGGATGATGCCGAACAGATTTTTCGTGATAATCGCGTCGTGCGAGGAATCGACGACGGCCGCTAGGTAGGCGGCGGCTTCACCGGCGGTGTGAGTTGGACCAGACATCGTGTGTCCGTGGGGCAAAAATTTTTTTATTCTCGCCCCCTTCGACCGGAAAATCAAGAATGCAGCCATCCATATGGCGCGGGATTATGACGCCAGTCGGGCGAGCCTCGTCGCCGGGACAACTTGTCCGGATGTGTTTTCCACAGGACAAGATGGACTGAAGAAACACAGGAGCAAGGGTTGGTTTCCGCGCCGGAACGGACACGTTGATGGTTCGCCTAGGTCGTGAGCTCGGCGCGTGTTTTGCAGTTTCTGTAGCTGAGGGAGATATATGGCCAACCTGATATTCAAGCCTCGAGCGCTGTGGCACCTGCTTAAAGAGGCTGCTTCTGACTGGAGCCGTGACCGGGCTCCCCGCCTCGGGGCCGCTTTGGCCTATTACACTGTCTTTTCGATCGTTCCGCTTCTCATCGTAATCATCGCCCTGATCGGCTTGTTCTTCGGCGAGGACGCAGCGCAGTCAGCGATTATGGGACAAATCTCAAGTCTCGTGGGAGAGCAGAGTGCCGGGGCCATTAAAGATATGATCCAGCGGGCCGAGCAGCCCAGCACCGGACTGGTTGCAACCGTCGTAGCCGTGGTCACTTTGCTGTTCGGCGCGTCCGGCGTGTTCGGACAGCTTCAAGATGCGCTCAATACGGTGTGGGGCGTTGAGCCGAAGGAGGGACGCGGGGTCTGGGGCTTTATTAAGGATCGTTTCCTCTCGTTCGTGGCGGTCGTGGGAACGGGATTTTTGCTCCTCGTGTCGCTGGTGCTCAGCAGCGCATTGGCCGCCCTCGGAAAATGGTTCAGCGGTGTCCTGCCCTTGCCGGAGGTGGTCCTTCAGGCACTCAATTTCATGGTGTCCTTCGTCGTGATCACCGGCCTCTTTGCATTAATCTTCAAGGTGCTGCCCGATGCCCGGGTAGCCTGGCGCGATGTGTGGGTAGGCGCCGCGCTGACCGCGGCTCTGTTTACCATCGGCAAATTCGCGATTGGGCTGTACTTAGGGAAGAGCAACGTGGCGTCGGCCTATGGCGCAGCTGGCTCCCTCGTCATCGTCCTTGTGTGGGTCTACTACTCTGCGCAAATTCTGTTATACGGTGCAGAGTTCACCCAGGTATACGCGAACAGGCTCGGCGAACGGATTGTCCCCGCCCCCGATGCACAGGTGGCCAACCCGCAGAAGGCCTCCAACTTGGAGGGTAATAAGAAACAGGCTGGTCGCGCCGCCTAAGCACTCTCCCGTACGCGGATATGACTTCTCAGACGGCCACCTCTTCAAGCGCCTCCCCGGTATCGTCTCCCTATCATCTATTGGCCTTCCTGGCCGGCGCCATGAAGAGGCGTGTCTGGTATCGAAGAGAACTGCGGGTCTACGGCTACCCGCTTGAAGGTAGCCCGCCTCTTCCCCGTCCCGCCATCTTTGAAAGGAATCGCTTTGATGACCTCGAGTACTACGAACGCACAGACAAATAAGAGCGGCGATTGCTGCACTATGGGTGGCTCATCGAGCGCCAAACACGTGGAGAAGACGACTGGGTACAGCAAGCCTATTTCCCTCCGCCTGACACATCAGTCCTCTTCGATCACTTTACCCACCCGTCAGCAAGGGGGAAAGGGTTGTACTTCCAGGCACTCTGCAGATTGTTGCATGACGCCCGGGATTTGGCAGGCGCTCGCCAGGCCTATGTGACCGTGTTCGGATCCAATGCGCCTTCCCGTCATGTGATTGAGAAAGTGGGCTTTCACCACGAAGGCAGTCTGTATAAAGAGAGAAAACTATTCTGGTCGACCCGCTATTCGGTAGGCGCACACGACGAGTTCAGAACCGCCTTGCTCTGACAGCCACCCCTACTCCCGTCTTTGGCGACGCGTCCGTGACGACTCCTTCACATCCTTGCGCCGTGCCCGAAAATTTGCCAGGGACGGAACGGTAGGATCGGAAGCCGATGACGGCGGAGCCAGCCGGTTCACGGATAACACAAGCTGGGCGCGACGGATGGCATCGAGCAATGCTTGACGTTCCGTTTCGAGTCGTTTCGAGCGTGGCGTGCGATTCACGAAGTTTTCTGCTGCATCTGTCACCATGTGAAACGCTTCCCAGACGTCATGCGATGGTCGTCTCTTCATCGATCATGTCCTCGACACTAGCGTACCGGAGCGTCACTGAATGACCACTGAAATATTCCCTGGTCCGGAACGAGTCGTTTTATTAGAGCTCCTAGAGGGGTCGAACAAAAGGAATGACAACCATCCTCGTTTCATCGAAATACAGGGATGTGCCTAGTGGCCTTATCTCGGATTGAGCACTAGCTTGA
>JARDZZ010000016.1 GCA_029240595.1 Nitrospira sp.
CGTTGCTTGCCTCGTTTCATGGCTACCTTACGTCTCCTTATTCAGTCGCGAACGGCTTCGAGGCGGTACTCGGCAGACCTCTAGCCTCACCCCCATCGCGTGAATCCGGGATGGAAACGCAGGCATTTGCGATCCGCTCTGTGCCATACTGGCGCTGGAGAAGCCGCTGGTGAAAGCCCAACCACAATTTCCGCAGGAGCAATCATCGACGGGTGAATTCACGAGGCAGGAGGATGCGTTTCGAGGATGGGTGTCGGCTGATGGAGCCTCCGGCTACCCAGCGGCCTCAGGCCGGTATCATCTCTACGTTTCGTGGGCATGCCCCTGGGCACACCGGACGATCATCGTACGCAAGTTGAAACAGCTCGAACACGTCGTCGGGATGACCGTGGTCGATCCGATTCGAGACGAACGAGGCTGGGCCTTTCGCGATGGACCGGGTCATTCCCAGGATCCCATCAATGGATTCCGTTACCTCAGTGAGGCCTATAGGGCGACTGATCCTGCGTACCTCGGACGTGTGACGGTGCCGGCGCTTTGGGATACCCTGACGAAACGTATCGTCTCGAATTCCGACGACGATCTCATGCGGATGTTCAATCATGAGTTCACCGCCTTCACTCCCAGCCGTCTCGATCTGTATCCGGCAGACCTGCGCAATGAGATCGAGCAGTGGAACACATTCCTCTACGAGAATGTGAACGACGGCGTCTACCGTGCAGGCTTCGCGACAACACAGGCTGCCTATGAAAAGGCGGTGCGGCGGCTCTTCGAGGCGCTCGATCGAGTCGAGCAGCGGCTCAGAGATCGCCGGTATTTGTTCGGCTCGCAATTCGTCGAAACGGATTGGCGGCTCTTCGTCACGCTCATCCGGTTTGACGCCGTCTATCATGGCCACTTCAAGTGCAACATCCGCCGCATTGCCGACTACCCGAATCTCTTCGGCTATCTCAAAGACCTCTATCAAACTGAAGGGATTGCCGACACGGTCAATTTCGATCATATCAAGCGTCACTACTACGTCACCCACGACGACATCAATCCCACCCGAATTGTCCCTCTCGGCCCCCAGCAGGACTTGTCGGCCCCTCATGGACGGGGGAACTTCGACTAGAGGAGCCCACCGATCCGAATGGCTCTATTGCTAAATCTTGTAGGTAAAGTTATTACTATTGTCGCCGGTCCGTTGGTCTAGCCCATCGCTGAGGCCGCGAGGAACATGTCGTTCTCAGGGAGGAACCATGCGGAATGCTTTCCGGTTCGGCGAGTGTTGTGTCTGCATACTGATCGCCGCTGCCACGCTCTCTTCCCAATCAGCCAGCGCCGCGTCACCCAAGGAGGCGACCTTTTACGCCCGGGAGCATCGTTTTGACGGCCCTGAGACGATTCCAGCCGGCCAAACGACCATCCGCCTGCGCAACCGCGGCAAGGAACCGCATCAACTGCAATTACTGAAGTTGGAAGCCGGCAGGACACCGGCGGAGTTGGGTGTCGCCCTCCAATCAGGCTCGCAAAGTATCCCGCCGTGGGCCAAACAGATGGGAGGCCCGAATGCGGTGGGAGCAGGCCAGGCGGCTGAAGCATCATTGTATTTGGAGCCAGGCTCCTATGTGATCATCTGCGGCATTCCAGGGAAAAACCACCAGACGCACGCCACGCTTGGTATGCAGAAGACATTGCGGGTGATCGAGACGAAATCGCCGCCACCCGAATTCCGTGGCAACTTCCATATGGCGATGTTTGAATACGAATTTGTAGTCGTCCAACCGCTCAGAAAGGGTCGGCATACCTTCTACGTGGTCAATCGGGGAAACCAAACCCATCAAGCCAGTTTCATTCGTCTCGATCCGGGCGTGTCAACCGAAGATGTGCTGACTGCTATCCATCAGGACAGCCCGACCCGTTTACCGGGCACACTCATCGGTGGAATGAGCGGACTCGAACCGGGACGAGACGGGACCTTTACCGCAAACCTGACCCCAGGCCGCTACGCCATCATGTGCCTATTTTCCAACACCGCTATGAGCGAATCGCATGCCGCTCAAGGCATGGTCCTGAACTTCACCATCGAATAAGGCGGAGCCCTTCAGCGGATGCCCGATGTGTCTGTAGTGAAGCGGACGCCGAGTACCGCTGCGTCAAGCGTGGGCGCAGATGAATCGCTAGGGAAGGATGATGGACTGCTCCGGATAACCCATGCCCTTGAGTGTCCCTTCTAGCGCATCGACCATCATCGGTGGCCCGCAGAGAAAGACCACGGTCTGGGGACCAGGTTGAGGAAGGTGCGTGCGCAAGGTCTCTTCCGTGATTCGTCCTCGGCCCTGTGTCCAGCCGGCAGGCGGTTGCTCCAAGACGTGAAAGACGTGGAAGTTTGCATGCTCACGCTCGTCGGCTTCCCATTCGTCACGAAAAATAATGTCTGCTTCGCTCTTATTCGCAAAAACGAGAGACAGTTCCACCGGAAGGCCTTGCGCGAGAATCCAGCGAATAATGGAAATGATCGGTGTGATCCCGGTGCCCCCCGCCACACATCCCACCTGCTTGGCCATGCCGTCCACCCAATGACCGCCGCTGTTCGGCCCGCTCATGAGCACGCTGTCGCCGATCTCCCGATCATGCAGGTACCGTGAAACCGTTCCATTCTCGTACCGTTTGACCGTGAGATCAAAATAGCCGGTGGTGCCGGGGACAGAGGACGGTGTGTAAGGCCGCTTGGCCGCTTTCCCATTGATGGTCGCATGCACGTAGAGATGATCGCCGGGCAGCATGTCGAGCGTCGCGTCTTCAGGCAGCGCGAAACAAAAGGTTTTCGTGTCGTGCGTGTCCTGATTGGTCGCCGTCAACTGATAGGGCGAGGGCACTTTGGTTTTGATGCGTGTGATGATGTGCGAATCCATACGGGATATTTTACGGGTCTCCGCCCATGCCCGCAACTCTTACCCGGGAGCAGAGGGTCAAAACCCTGATCTCATGAACATTTGGAAATGCTGACGGTCGATCAGGTCGAAGTCGGCCGTGCGCCGGTACCCGGCCGATTCCATCTCGCGCCGGACCTCCTCAGCTGCAGAACCATGACCCAAAAGACCCGAGAAGAAGCCATGCGGGTGGAAATCAAGAATCGCCACCCGGCCGTCTGGCTTGAGATATCGGGTCAATGATTTGAAGTATGCGACACGGTCGTCCATGTGATGGTAGGTGTCGCAACTGAACACCAGGTCCACCGGTTCAGGTAATCTTGCGTCCGTCGGTTCGGCGTGAACCGGCACGACATTCGTGATGTGCCTCATCTGCATTTCCTTCGTGATGATCTTCAAGCCTGTCTCATCGATATCCACTGCGTACACTCGTCCTTGAGGCCCGGCAGCGCTCGCCAAGTGCCAGGTGAAATATCCCCCGCCCGCACCTAAATCGGCGATCCGGGATCCCGGAGTAATGCCGAGTCTCTCGACCACGTCTTTCGGTTTTTGCCAGGCATCCCGAGAGGGATCGTTCATGTGTTGATAGGCGAGGTGGGCGCAACCCGACAGCCATAGGCACGAGAAGAGGAACAGACCGATGCGGCTCTGCAGTGATGCAGTGATTCTCATGAGATGGAATGGTGTGTGTGACGAAGCTAGGCCCTCAGTCACTCATGAGTCAAGCGCAGGCAGCTGCAGAATGACAAGGGGGCTCCCCAGTGTTCAAGACGGTCTGTCTTTCGTATAGGGACAGACTGTCTCTGACTCTAAGATGGCTGCAATCCAGTTTTTTCGCAGGAACCTGGACGAACTGTTCTGTCGTACTCGATTCCATCGAAAACCGATGATCATAACTCCTCACAATCATTACGTTTAGATTTCTGGCAAAAAGATTGCGGCGCAACACTGAATCAGACGCATCGTGGCGTCTGAGTTTATTTTCTTTTAAGGAGGCACTATGGCGAAATTGAGCCGATATAGAGTCGCAATGGTAGCGCTATCTGCGCTGATAGCATCTCTGGGACTTTTTGCGTTATCCGGTCACGCCGCTGACTCGCGCGCGATCAGCGACGGCTCAAAGGTCACCCTCCTCTACCAGATCACCGTGCCAGGTGATGAGCGGTTCGAGGTCCGGGATCTTAGTCAGTTCGTACAGGGACAACATCAGATGCTCCCCGCGGTGGAGCAGGCGGTCACGGGGATGCACCGGGGCGACAAGACGGAAGTCAAACTCAGCGAGGACGAAGCGTTTGGCGCCTATGACTCGAGCAAGAAAACCATGGTGCCTAAGAAAGAATTGCCCGCAGGAGCCAAGACCGGCGATATTATTGAAGACCGTAAGACCGGCAAGCAGGCCACCATTACTCAGATGTCTGAGACTGACGCGGTCATGGACTATAATCATCCTCTAGCGGGCAAACCGCTCCTCGTGAGCTTGACCATTTTGGAAGTCGAGTAATCTGTCACGCGACACCCAGCTCGCGATAGCCGGTCATTGGCCGTCGCGAGCGGTGTCTTGCTCACCAAATCCCGCTACCTTGAACCAATGCAGACTCGCCGGCACTCCCAAGCCGACAGTCAGTGGAGTATAATGATGGTGATCGGGGGGACGATTCATGAGCCTTTATTCTCTGATCGTCGTATGCTACCTCCTCACTTCGGCGGCTCAGGGCTGGGCTGGCAATCAAATCTACCGCTATAAAGACGACTCAGGCACGGTGACCTTCACCACAGAGTTCCAGTCGATTCCAGAGAAATACCGCCGCGAGGCCGTTCCTCTGGCGACCAACTCTCCGCCGCCTCCTGAACGAAGGCATGAGCCTTCGGTGCGCATCGTCACATCAAGCAGTGAGTTTCGCATGGGGAATTATGACACAAGGACGGATGCCACCCGCATGGCCATCGAGGCTGCCAAACGCGATGCGCTCGAGCAAGTGGCGACCTATCTGGAGAGTGTCACTGAGGTCAAAGATCTCGACGTCACGCGCGATGAAATTCGGACATACACGGCCGGTGTCGTGACGGTCCTCAATCAGCAGACGAGCACACGTCTCGAAAAGGGCGTCGCCATCATTCATGTCGATCTCACCGTTCAAGCCGATCAACAGGAAGTCATTCAAGCCATCACCGCCCTACGCGAAAACGAGAGCGCCAAAGTGCAACTCGCCTCGCTCCGAACGGAAACGGAACAACTTCGCCTGCAACTCGACGCAGCGAATCAGGCCTTAGCCACGGTCCTGACAGCGGAACAGGTGCAAGCCCTCACGCTGGAACGACAGCAATTGCTCAATCAGATACAAGCCGACGCACTGGTCGCCCGAGCGCTGACCGATTATGCCTACTTGACGCCGATCAAAGTGCGGCAAGTCAACGACCTGCTGCTACAGGCCAGGCAACTCCATCCCGCAAACCAGCATCTGCAAGCCGTCGAACAAGCCCTTGCCACGAAGACAGGCCCCTCGGCTTTGCCGCCTGTGGTTCCATCGCCAGGAAACGCGCCGAGCGTATCCCCGGACGTGATCCCCGCTCAGCGGTCACCCTTGGTCGCGCCGCTGATTGAATCTCCGCTTGCAACGCCGCTTCCTCCGTCACCATTGGCCACACCGTTGCCGCCCTCTCCTCTTGCCGCCCCCTTGCCGCCGTCACCTCTGGCCGCACCCCTTCCACCCTCACCGCTGGCGAAGCCACTCGGCCCCTCGCCTCTTGCCGCACCACTTGCGCCATCGCCGTTAGCCGCGCCACTTCGGTAGCCGACCTGTCGTGAGATCTCCACGTCGCCCGGTGTTTCCTCCGGACGCATCTCCGCTTCGCAACGGCGGAACGTACACAGTCCCTCTTATAGCGGATGATCGTCGCCAGGTCATTCCCTAGCGCTGCTTCCGATACGAGTTTGTTACCACAGAGATCTTCGCTGAAAGGAGGTCAGTATGGCACCGCGGCAATTGGAAGGGATGCGGGTCGCGATAGTGGTTACCGATGATTTCGAACAATCCGAATTGACCACACCGAAACAGGCGCTCGAAGAAGCCGGCGCTCAGGCGCTTATCGTCTCGCCCGCATCTCTTTTCGGATTATCAGGGTAGTCGAACCGCAAAAGCCGCGTGATGATTCCTCGCCACTCACTTGCGTTCAACCGCGCACGACGTTCTCAATGATTCCTCGGCCAGCAGCTTCTTGTCGTCAACCATCTTCATGAGCAGCTTGGCGGCAGTAAAGAGATCGTTCTGCTCCTCTTCGGCTATCCAGAATTTCGTCTTGATCTGCGTCACTCGTTCGGCCAGTCCATCCGACTCTTCCCCGGCATACATGAGCTGTCGCAAAGCAATGTGGCGGACTTCGCAGCCGCACTGCCGTGGGTCATTCACCGGCAGCCGTCCACGCATCTCCTGATCCTGCCTCGCGATGGGTATGCCCATGCCTGCCAGCAAGGACCGCCTGGACTCGAGGAGCATCGCATCCATCGCATCCAACGCATTGGTATCGACGAAGTAGTCAATCAACGAGCGGCTGGACTGCCCCGCGTTGAGCTCGGGGTGCTCGCTCGCCGGCGTGGCATCAATGATGACGATCAGACAACCGTTGGGGAACAGTCGATCAAGGGACGTGCCCAGGATGTTTCGATTGATGTACTCCGTAATCGCCTGCACGCCAAGATTGTCGATGGGACCGCCGTCATACAGATGCATGTATTGCGGCGGTTCCATGTACCACTGCAGGGTCACATCTTGAAACGCACCCGGAAATGCTGACGATGCGTTCACGGCGTTGGCGACGGGATAGGTGGCCAGCACTGAATGGAGTTTAGCGAAGCGCTCGTCCGTAAACGTAAATCGGGTATGATCGTTGTGAACAGTGGAATTGAGCAAGATCTTTGGATGCGGCAGGAGGTGCCGGAACGTGGCGTCGTGATAGAGTTGGTTGTTGAACACCTGAACCATAATGTCCGAACGGGTGAAGTCGGAGAGCCAATAGCGAAAAATGTTTTGCGGCAGAAACCATCGCCTAATCCAACTGCCCTGAAAATCGAATCCCAGCGCTTTTCGAAGGGCAGACTCCGTGAAGGCGCCCGCCTGCTCGCCTAGCCCGTAATATGCGGCCGGGAGTGTTCCCCCGGAGACCCCAGAAATCACATCGACCTGCTCCAAGAGCTTGCGATGCTCGAGCTCGAGCATCACGGCGGCGCCAAAGTTGGCCGCGCGGCTTCCACCGCCCGAGATGGCTAGCGCCAGAAAACGACCGTCTGTGACTTCAAGTTCGGTCAATTTCCATGAGCCGGCGGTATCGGGCACCGGCTTGTTGTCTCTCCAGTGCTCGTTCCATCCGGGCCGCCAATGGCCCGGCAGCACGGCACATCCGGCGATCAACAGCAGGAAACCGACGAAAACAAATTTGGTCCGCGATCTCTTGCCGACCACTATGGTTGGAGACAACGAGTGGGAGTACGATGGGCGGATGAACAAACGGGACAAACCTGACGGCATGAACGCCTCTCAGCGGGGGCGATTGTAAGAGGCATGAGGAAGCAGGCGCAAGTCTTTCTGCAAAATGGGAATAGGCTATGTGGAGTGTTGTGACTCGCCTCAGGCGAGCTGCCCCGAGGCAGTCGCCATGAGGGAATCTCAGCTTAAAACGCCGGCGGCTGCGGTCCCCATTGAAGCCCAGCCAAATCCGGATCTTCCCCTTCAGGAGCGTTGCTACGCGCGGCTTTCTCGGCCTTGCGGAGCACTCGTTTCGCTTCTTTGTCCCTACGCTGCTGTTGCAGAGCTTTTTCGCGGTCGCGTTTGGCTAGCGTTGTCTTTCCTGCTCGTGCGATGGTAACCCTCCTTCGTTACAAGGAACCGGTTGTTACTTTTCAGCACCCCGACGCCGGCTTCCAGTGATGCTTCGCTTGTGGCCTCGTCCGCTGACGGCGGGTCCAGTGGATCGGGACTGAGTCCTTTCGCTCAAACCTTGTGTTGCCAGAAGCGAGACCTCGCTTCGTATTGCGTCCATAGAGAGACTCGATTGCATTTGATCCGGACGGGACAATCCTAAGAGTTCCCAACGGATCTTGTAGGTCGGCTTGGTTTTCTTCTTGGCGCTACCGGACTTCCACACATGCGAGATTTTCATCGGCAATCCTTTCATCAGTCGCTAACAGTTTCAGATTTCGGCATCCGAATGAGAAAGCGTCGTCCGAACCGATTTCTTTGCTTCCGATCGGCACCCGCAACACGTAGGAGCAACGTTTAAGACTTATCGCGCAACACAGGTAATAGGAGGGGAAGAGCGCGAGGTTACAACATATAGCTCGTACGGCGACACAGTGTAACATCCTCACCGAGCGGCGGTCAAAGGACCGCTAAGGGGTTGGTATGTATCAGAATACACAGACTAGGGACCTCCCTAGTTATCGAAAAAATGTGGAAGGGGTACGTACACGCATCCAGCCACTGCCAGCCGAGGAGGGTCACATGCCAACCATTACCCTAACCAAGCCGTTTGAACGTCATCCATCGTCTGTTCAAAACAAGACTGAGGCTGGCCTTCGATGGCGAGTGTTAATTGTCGACCCCCATTCGTCGATACGGGAAATGATTCGCATGATCTTGGACGGCTATGCCGATCTCATTGAGGTCGCCGGTGAAGCTGCTGATGCGGAAGAGGCGGTTGAGCAGGCCAAAGCCATGGCGGTCGATCTGGTGCTGATGGATGCTCATCTTGCGAATGGAGTGGAAGCGACTCGGCAGATCAGGCAGATTCTTCCTCAAGTGGTCATTTTGGGAATGTCCGCAGAGTATACGCCGTACCTCTATAACGCGATGATTGCGGCAGGAGCAGTGGCCTTCGTGCGGATGGAGGATGCCGCTGATCATCTCTTCAGAAGTATCGTGTTTGCCATGTGCACCTATGGCCCGATGCATCGGCATGTGCATCCGGCTGCCCCATCCGTCCGCCACAACGCAGCGTCATTTGC
The DNA here is from genome assembly GCA_029240595.1 of Nitrospira sp. GTDB lineage: Bacteria > Nitrospirota > Nitrospiria > Nitrospirales > Nitrospiraceae > Nitrospira_C. Next base: position 8,914 of record JARDZZ010000016.1, read on the forward strand.
ATAGCATCGTCGGCGCCTTGCTTGGCTGAGCCAATGTCCCAGATCCTCTCGTCGAGGTATGCCGTCCGCTTAGGTCTTCCCGGTCTTTCGAGACGACCCTGTCCGCTGCAAGGTGCCAGGGATCTCACCTGTCGCCATTCCCGGCGACACCTGTGTAAAACAGTGACATAACTTCCTCCTGTGAAGAGAACACCATTGAACGAGGTGGTTGTGGTGTTCCGAGATCGAGCAGAAGCCGGCCGACTACTGGCGGAGAAGCTCGAATCCTACCGAGGCGACCCCAGCGGACTTATTTTGGCGCTCCCACGGGGCGGAGTGGCAGTCGGATACGAACTGAGTGTTTCTCTGCGTCTGGCGCTCGACGTGTTCGTGACTCGGAAGCTGAGTACGCCGGACAATCCCGAGTATGCAATCGGTGCGCTCAGCGAAACCGGCGCTCTCTATCTGAATCCTGAAGCGGTCGAGGCTTTTCGTCTTTCCCACGCCGATCTGGAAACGATCATCGACAATGAGCGGCAGGAGCTCGCGCGACGGCAACAACTGTACCGTCACGGATTGCCGCTTGCCCCGATTCGAGACAAGACCGTTATCCTGGTGGACGACGGCATCGCGACCGGCGCCACCTTCTTTGCAACCATCGAAGCTGTCAGGAAATTGTCTCCTCGTCGACTCATCGCTGCCATCCCCGTCGCGCCCCTGGATAGCCTCCCATTGGTGCGGAATCGCGTCGACGAATTGATCGTGATCGCAACGCCAGAGCCGTTCATGGCGGTCGGCCATCACTACCATAATTTTACGCAGGTGGATGATGCGCAGGTCCTGGCTTATCTCAAGGCGGCAAGACAATCAGAGAGCGCGCAGACGGCCAGTGGTTGACGAGACACCGGCGTGCGCAGGGAGTGAGACATGAAGATTGTTGCAGGCGTAGACTGGTCTGACGCGGCTTTCGCTGCGGTCGAACAGCTCGGTTTGCTCTATCAGCCGGCAGACGTCACGCTGGTGCATGGCGTCGATTTGGGACTCTTTGAATACCCCATCGTCGCCGAAGCCGCCAATCTCCAGGGGTACGATATCTTCCGAAAATCGATGTTCGAGGCCGGCTGCGAATCGCTGGACCGGGCCGCGACGATGCTGCCGAGCGATATTCCCAAGCCGCGTCAGCTCTGCGAGTTTCGTAAACCGGCACGGTTCCTCCTCGATACTGCCACGGCCATGGCCGCGGACCTGATCGTCGTCGGCACGCATGATCATTCGAGAGTGGCCGAACTGGTGCTCACCAGTGTCTCCCACCGTGTCCTGTTGCACGCGATGCAGCCGACCTTACTCGTCAAAGGCCATGCGAAGCCCATCCGCCGAGTGTTAGTTGCCATCGAGGGACGTGACGATGGCCGTCAAATCTGCGAGTGGCTGAACCGCCATCCGTTTCGCACTTCGGTAGAAGCGACGGTGCTCACGGCCGTGCCGATGCTCCCGACCCCGATGCCGGAACTCTCTCCCATCCCGCCATTCGAATCCTGGTCAGAGGAATTGATGGCCCAAGCGCAGGCGAGCGTCAGAGCCTGCGCCGAGGCGCTGCTCCCGTCACGCTACAGTGCGTCGAGTCGTGTGATGAAGGGGGAGCCGGCACCTGTGATCTCGGAAACTGCGAAGGAGTTCGACCTCGTCGTGGTCGGTTCGCACGGACGGGAAGGGCTGGATCGGTTTCTCCTGGGGAGCGTCTCTCATGCGATCGTGCACCAGGTCACATGTCCGGTCCTGGTGGTACGTTCAGGAAAGCCAACCCCTTCATAGTGTTCAGCGCTGGTTCGTATGGTGCGCGCCGGCTTGACGCGTTCGGTTTTGTCGCATGATCGCGGCCCAACGGCATCCCCACCCTACTTCCTTTGCACGGCCGACAGGGAGCGGATATAGGTGAGAACATCCCGGCTATCCTGACGCGAAAGCCGATGCTTCCATGCCGGCATATTGGGCTTACCTTCATGAATCGTGCGGAGTAAGTCGTCGTCGGACCGTTCTTCTGTCGTCGGCGATATCAGATTTGCCGGACTGGGACCAAGCAGTTGATAGCCATCGCCCTTTCCTTGTGATCCGTGGCATCCGGCGCAGTATTTGGCGAAGATCTGCTTTCCTCTGGCCACTTCGGTCCTGTCCATCGCCACCGATCCTCCCGCCGCCGCCATGACGTGCGAGCCAATCAGAAGGGCACAGGCGGTCATTAAATGGAGGAACCCCATAGGCTGATAGGATCGACGTTCATGAGGCCATCCCTAGCAAAAGAGCAGTACTCGGTCGGCCCCTAGTCCAGGCTATATATTCTCCTAAGTGATTGACAAAAAGCATCTTCTTAATCGATTCATCGGTGTTTCACATTAGAGGGTTTTAACGGTCCATTAACACCGCGTTAATCTTTGGTTGTTACATTCGCGCTCGAGCAACCATGCCATCCAATGCAGGAGGTGGGAAGATGACTTGCCAAAAATGCAAAGGACTCATGATCGCGGAATCGCGACCGGATTACTCCACAGACGGTACTGTGCTGCGCTGCATCAACTGCGGACTGGTTCTTGATCCGCTGATCGAGCAAAACCGGCTTGCCCGCACCCGCTCGACTCACGCGGCGATGCATGCTGCATGACAGCGCGTGATCCTCTCGTTCGGCGGAGTGAACGACTTGCACTCCGTCGAATAGGGCAGGTGCGGATGTCGCGTTCGCCATTGACCGGAGATCCGTTTGCTTGGTTAGAACCTGGCGAATTCCGCTCAACGCGGCTCGACATCTGCTTCTGACCTCACCTTCGGATTCACCATTGACCGTTGACCTGCCAGCGTGCGACTCACCGCACGACCTTTGACACGAAAAAATTGGGAGAGTCCGCTGTCACGACGCTCGTTGACCCCGCATTCCCGGTGTCATAGGCAGCGAAAGCGACTTGGCTTTGAAGTCAATGGATGGATCGAACCGAACCTTATTGATGAGACAGTGGTTATGGAGTGCTCGCCGGACTGACGGGCGACAAGCCGGCGTGGAGTGATGAGCGTTAAACAGTCTGAAGAATGCAGCGTCACGTCACGGCAGCGAAAATTCCGCCCAAAGAAATGTATGGTCTGACGCATCCCTGGCCCGCCTCGGCTCGACGTCGACGTCAGCCCGCAGACATCTGTCCGCCAGGGAAGCGGTCGCCAACATGTGATCGATCCGCCAGCCTTTGTTGGCATCCAGCGAACTTGGAGCCCGGTAATCCCAGAAGGTGAACTGCTGTCGCTCCGGATAGAGTCTCACGAAGACATCGTAAAATCCCCATGCGACCGTCGACGCATACGCCTCTCGTGCCGTTTCATGATAGCACACGTGCTTGAGATGCTTTTCCGGACTGTGGACGTCCATGGCTCTCGGCGCCACATTCATGTCGCCGCACCAGATGACGGGCAGCGACGGCGAAAGATGTTTTTCAAAGTAGGCGCGCAGCCGCTTCAACCACTCAAGCTTGTAGGCATATTTGGGTGAACCAATCTCGAATCCCTGAGGGATGTACGTATTGATGATGGCGATCCCGTTCACGACGACATGCAACAGTCGCGGCTCGTCCGGCTCTCCACCATCGTCGAGACCGGCCCGCACCGATTCCGGCTTTGTACGGGTCAGCACCGCCACACCATTGTAGCTTTTCATGCCTCGGTAAGTGATTTCATACCCGGACGGCAGGAGAGCCATCAGAGGGAACTCGCTGTCCTGGACTTTGGTTTCTTGCAGGCACAAGACATCGGGTTTTTCTTTCTCGAGCCAGTCGAGGACGACAGGAAGCCGTCTTCGAAGCGAATTCACATTATACGTGGCGATTTTCATGACATTCGGCAGCCGCACAAGAGGCGGTGGCTCGGATTCAGGCGGGCCGGGCCGACTGGAGCGGCCCGCGATCACATCAGCTGCTGTAGACGGCTAGCCGAGGTTACTGTGCACCGGGAGCTTGTGGTGCAGGAAGATCCGGAACGGCAGGTTTCATGTCCTGACCGACAGCATTCAGATCCTGGCCCTGCGTCTTCATGGCATCCTTCTGCGCCTTCATCCTGTTCTTATTCGCCTTGTTCTTTTCTCTCATCTCTCGCTTCTTGGCCTTGATGTTTTTCTTGTGTTCCTTCTTCAACTGCTTCATCTCGGCTTTCTTCGTCTTCGTATCGGCCTTCATCGCTTCCTTTTCGGCCTTGATGTCGGCTTGCAGTTGATTCATCTCGCCGGTGCTGGCGTCGTCGGCGACGGCCGGTACAGTCACATTCATCAACCATAAAACGACAACGGCCACGGTCAGCATGGTTCGCATGGGCACCCTCCAAATCCGGCGATGAATTGCACGATCGGTCATCAGAACGGGGCAGAGTCGCACGAGCATCACGGACTGTCAAGAGAGCCGGACTGACAGACCCTGAGGCGCCGACACGTCTCAGGCTTCCCCGAGAAACCGCCGCAGTATCGCCTGCTCAATGCGCGATCGGCCTCGGTCAGGAGCGGGGAAACGTAGCACGAGCACGATTCGGCCCACGTCCGACAATTGAATCGTAATGCGCGGTTCCGGAGACGGAGCCTCGAGGAGATTTTGTTGCTCGAGGAGTTTCATCTGCCGGCTGGCTTCTGCCATGAAGGAGGCGCATTCGGCTCTACCAGCCTCGAGCAGCCGCGCCTCGGCCTGTTTCCAGTCCTCGCCAGCCGCCAGCGGGACGGTCAGCGTATAGAGGCCGTATTCCTGGTTCGGGTTTTCTTTGACCAAGGCGTTCGTGAAGAGCAGGCTGTTGGGAAAAACCGTGACCCGTCCGGTATAGAGATGCGAGGCCTGCCCCGGACCGATTTCCAACAGCTTCGTCGCAAAAATATCATGATCCAGCACGACGCCCCGATGGCCCGCAATCTGGATTCGATCGCCCACCATGTACACTTTGCCGCCGACCCGCAGTGCCGCGCCGCTCCAACAGAGGAGAAGCTCCTTGGTGGCCAACACCAAAGCGGCCGCCAGCGCGACCAGGGACACGGCGAATGCCTGCAGCTCGTGGGCCCAAATCACGACGAGACCCAGGAGAAAGACAAAAACCATTGAATTACGCACGGAGACCACCCACCGGCGCTTGGCTTCCATGGTGAGGGCGGCATTCCTGGAGATCGAGCGGACAATGAGCGTGCGTGCAATGAGAACGGACAACAGCAACAGCAGGGACTTCAGGCCGTCCATGACGATCGAGCTATCGACCTGGGGAAGCCATGTGATCATAGTTGGACCCAACGCGACCTTCAGCTAGCCGGCATGCAGAGTATCCCGGGTACCGGGTACACACTCTTCTCGCTTCCAACGTTTAAGGACTTTTTGCTCGTTGAAGGTCAGGACATAGCGATAGCAGTAGAGCATCGGCTTGGGACCATCTTGCGCCCCTTTGCCGATCAGTGATGCGGCCTCGTTCGCCGCATTCGTGATTCCGGACAGGTCCATCGGATCCAGGTCTTTGTCGCTGTAGGGGACTCGGTAGGTCCAGATCGTATCGCCGCCCAGAGCGGGAGTCTTGGCCGTGTGGGGAGGACCCAATTTTTCTGAGATCTCGTCCTGCGTGAGCCGATTGACACCCTTCTTGAAATACCCGTCGCGCCATGGACCGCCGCAGGCTGCGAGGGTGGCGAACACGAGCAGGAGGGTGATGGAAAGGGAAGGAACCGTTCTACCGGCACGCTTCATGTCTTGGGCCGGTCGTGAAGTTGTTGCATACGCTTGATCGAGCAGTATAGCGCATACCCTTGAGCGAGCATACCGGTGACCAACAGTCCGAGTGCCGTGTGCAGCCAGCGCGAGCCCTGCTCATCCAGGCCGTACATGCCCAACACGAAACCGAGCGCGATGGCGATGATTCCGACAAAGCGCGCCACCATAGCGCTCATGCGCCAGTTCGGAGAGAGCGGCTGATTCTCGTTCGGCATTCAAATACGCTACAACGGAATACCGCGCATCTTCAACTCCGCTTCGCACGGATCTCCCGTGCCTGCAGATCCAAAGCCACCGCCTCAGGGCTGCGACCGAGTTTGCGCAAGACGTTGGCCAGATCTTCAAGGGTCTTGGCCACTTCCGGATGCGACATCCCAAGAGCCTCACGCTTGATGGACAACGCCCGACGGTACAATGGCTCGGCTTTTGCGGGCTGACCCTGGGCCACGTATAACTGCCCCAAGTTTGCGACGCTCAGCGCCACATCGGGGTGGTTCGGTCCCAGCAGCCGTTCTTTAATCGCGAGCGATCGGCTCAGTAATGGCTCGGCTTCCGCATACTGACCGTACATACGATGGAGCACACCGAGATTGTTCAATGTCGCCGCGACATCGGCATGATTCTCGCCATGTACAGCCTGATAGATCTTCAGCGCCTGAAGATAGACGGGTTCCGCCTCAGCGTGTTTACCCTGTCCGGCATAGACCTGCGCCAACTGGGAAAGGCTGACGGCCACACGACGATCTTCGCGACCGAAGGTCTCAGCCTTTTGCACGGCCACCTGAAACATGTGCTCGGCCTCTGCGTAGTTACCTTGCCGCACTGCCTCCTGGCCGGCGGTCATGACCGATTCCCAGGTCTGTTGCTGGCAGGAGGGCACCATTGCGGCGAGACCGGTGGCCGCCAATAAAGCGAACGTGAGTGAGGCCGTTTGCTTTCCCATCGTCATCACCTATATATGGTGATCAGCGAAAGAATACACGATGATCACGCCCGGCCGCTATCGGCACTACAAAGGCCGTGACTACGAAGTCATTGGGGTTGCCCGGCATTCGGAAACGGAGGAATCCTTCGTCGTGTATCGCGCCTTGTATGGCGAACGAGGGCTTTGGGTCCGTCCTGCAGCGATGTTTCTCGATACGGTCACGGTCGACGGCCGTTCTGTTCTGCGTTTCACCCGCCTGCCGGTCCAGCCTTCCGAGGAGGACGGGTGATGTCGGCCTCAGTCGTTATGACAGCCACGTCCAGTGGGCGAACGTTGCGGCTTGCCCGATCTGTTGCCGGTGGGCATCGAGGACGTTCCAAATGACCGCGCCTTCAACAAGGAAGCGCCGGCCGCTTCGGGATATTCTCACGCCCCGATAGGTATCGAGATATCCGCGGACGCGCGCCTGCTCGAGCATCCATTGCCGCTCAGCACGATTGACCGGCTCGGCTGTCAGCCGCGACGGAGTCTCGATCAATTGCTCCCAGGTCATTTCCCACAATTTGAGGGCCATCCTGTTGCCGTAATTCAACACGGGATCCGTTTGCAGGCCGTGGGACACTACGACCACCGGCGACTCGAACAAGGCGTGAGCTTGCAGTTCGGGATCTCCGATTCGTTCGAGTAGTTCCGTCCCCATCCAATGCCGGTAACTGTCGAGCAGCCGCTGCGTCCACTGCACAATGGTCTGGTTCATCCAGGGCGGGGAACTCATGCCGACAGCGTGGTAGCACGTCCCTGGAGAGCAAGGCAAACGCTCTTGTACATCCTATAGGCAGTCTCTGTATAATGACGCCTCGCAAGATGAGGATTATGGGGTAGAGAGGAGATGGCCGGCCAGACGCTGTTCGACAAAATTTGGGAATCCCACGTCGTTCGAGCCGAGCGCGATGGGACGACACTGCTCTACATCGACCGACAACTGGTTCACGAAGTCACGTCGCCACAAGCCTTCGAGGGATTGAAGCTCGCCGGTCGCCGACCTCGCCGTCCGGGCGCCACCTTGGCCGTGCCAGATCACAATGTGCCGACCACGGACCGGCGTCTTGGCATCGCAGACCAGGTCAGCGCCCTCCAGATTCAGACGCTGGAAGACAACTGCAGAGATTTCGGCATTAGGCTGTTCAACATGAGCGACATCCGGCAGGGAATCGTCCATGTGATCGGCCCGGAGCAGGGTTTTACGCTTCCCGGTACCACCATCGTGTGTGGAGACTCTCACACGTCCACGCACGGCGCCTTCGGCGCATTGGCGTTCGGCATCGGCACCAGCGAAGTCGAGCATGTGCTTGCGACGCAATGTCTGATCCAGAAGCGACCGAAGACCATGGAGGTCCGTGTCGACGGCGTGCTGTCGGATCGCTGCTCTGCGAAGGACGTCATCCTCGCCATTATCGGAGAAATCGGAACCGCCGGCGGGACCGGGTATGTCATTGAGTACACCGGTTCCGTGATCCGCGGCTTCAGCATGGAAGGGCGCATGACGCTGTGCAACATGTCGATCGAAGCCGGTGCACGCGCGGGCATGGTCGCGCCGGATGAACACACTTTCAACTACGTCAAGGGTCGTCCACTCGCACCGACCGGCGCTGCATGGGATCAGGCCGTCCGGGCATGGCAGCATCTCCAGACCGATGACGATGCGACCTATGATGCCACCGTAGTCGTGAAAGCCGAAGACATCGCCCCCCAAGTGAGTTGGGGGACAAGCCCCGGCATGGTGACGGGCGTCGACGGAAAGGTGCCGGATCCCAAAACCATCGCCGATGAGAAAACCCGGCAGGCGACGGAGCGAGCCTTGGCCTACATGGGCCTCAAGGCCAACATGCCCATAACCGACATCCGGATTGATCGCGTCTTCATCGGTTCGTGCACGAACTCTCGCATGGAGGATCTGCGACTTGCCGCCAGCCTGGCAAAAGGCAAGCACATTGCGAAGACCGTCCGGGCGATGGTGGTCCCTGGATCAGGCCTGATCAAACAGCAGGCCGAAGCCGAAGGGCTCGATCGCATCTTCACGGCGGCGGGTTTCGAGTGGCGAGAACCGGGTTGCAGCATGTGCCTCGCCATGAATGCCGATGTGCTGGAACCGGGGGAGCGCTGCGCCTCCACGAGCAATCGCAACTTCGAAGGTCGTCAAGGCGCCGGCGGCCGGACGCATTTGGTGTCGCCGGCCATGGCCGTGGCTGCAGCCGTCGAAGGCCACTTCGTCGACATCAGGCGCTGGTCATAGCGGCTGGCCACACATGCTCACGCAAGGACGTTGATGCAAGCGTTTACTGAATTGACCGGTCTCGTTGCCCCACTGGATCGGGTCAATGTCGACACCGATCAGATTATCCCGAAGCAGTTTCTCAAGACGATCAAACGCACCGGCCTCCGGGAAGGCCTCTTTTTTGACTGGCGCAAGCAGAAGGACGGTTCTCCGGATCCGTCGTTCTTCTTGAATCAGCCGCGGTACCAGGGTGCCACCATCCTATTGACCCGCGACAACTTCGGCTGTGGCTCGTCGCGTGAACATGCGCCTTGGGCTTTACTGGATCAGGGCTTCCGTTGCATCATCGCGACCAGTTTTGCGGACATTTTCTATAACAACTGTTTTCAGAACGGTATCCTGCCGGTCGTGTTGCAAGCCGACGCCGTGGAGTCGATGATGAAGGATGTGCTGGCGATGCCACAGTATCGGGCCACGATCGATCTCGGTCAACAGACCGTGACGACTCCCCACGGCACAGTGTACGGATTCTCGATTGATCCGTTTCGGAAGGACTGCCTGTATCGCGGACTGGATTCGATCGGCTTGACGTTACAGCACGAGCCGGCGATCGCAGCGTATGAAGACCGGCGCAGGGCTGAGGCCCCGTGGTTGTTCTCTGATTTTCCATCCTGAGTCTGGAAGGGCCGCACGAACAAGGCGGTGATTGTGCTCCATGTGGTTCTTTAGATCCCGGTTCATCCTGGTGTTCTTGTTTCTGGCCGCCGGCGCGCTCCTGGTCGCCTTTAACTACAGTTACTCTGACGGCAATCGTGCCGGCTACGTTCAGAAGTTTTCCAAAAAAGGATGGTTTTGCAAGACGCATGAGGGAGAACTGGCCATGACGACGGTCCCCGGTACCGCGCCCGTTCTGTGGGAATTTACAGTCTGGGACGATACTGTGGCGGATCAGTTGTCAGAGGCGATGGGAAAGCGCGTCGTACTGCATTACAAAGAATACCGATATCTGCCCACGACCTGCTTCGGCGACACGCCCTACTTCGTGGATCGCGTTGAGGCTCAAAACGACTAGTCGGACGCTTCGTCCTGCCCCACTCCCGACACATCAGCGAGCAAGCAAGCCAGCCGAGAGGATTCGTGCGGGAAAGCCATGGCGGTGCCCAGGGCTTGCCGCGGGCGAGAGCGGGCAGTTTTAGAGCCAGCGTTTGTTCCTGAACAAGATCAGCATCCCCAGTCCAACCACCGTCATCGCGACCAGCACGATCGGATAACCCCACGTCGATTTCAGCTCCGGCATGTGTTCGAAGTTCATGCCATAAATGCTTGCGATAAAGCTAAGCGGCATGAAGATGGTGGTGATGACGGTCAACACCCGCATGACGGCATTCAGGCGATAGCTGACACTTGAAAGATAAATGTCCAAACTGGCTGAGACCATCTCGCGCAGCGTTTCGATGGTATCGACGATCTGCACGACATGGTCGTAGACGTCGCGGAAGAACAGCTTGGTGGCTTCCTGGAGGAACGGGCAGTCCGAACGCGACAGGTTGTTCATCACATCCCGCAGGGGCCAGACGGCCCGTCGAACAAACAGCAGCTGGCGCTTCAGCCCGTGGATCTCATTGAGCGTTTCGGGCTTGGGATCTGCGACAACCGTTTGCTGCAGCAGCTCGATTTTTTCGCCCATGAATTCGAGGACAGCGAAATATTGATCGACGATCGCATCCACCAAGGCATATAACAAATAGTCGGCGCCTGATTGACGCAGCCTTCCCTTCCCTCCTCGAAGACGCTCGCGGACCGGCTGAAAGACATCGGTGCCATTTTCCTGGAACGAAAGGACATAATTTCGTCCGAGCACCAGACTGACTTGCTCAACGGCGATCTCTTTCCGATCCGTCAAGGACATCATCTTGATGACCAGAAAAAAATATGTTTCATAGTCATCGAGCTTTGGCCGCTGATCGGTATTGGCGATGTCTTCCAACAACAGCGGGTGGAGAACAAACTGCTTGCCGATCGCCTCGAGTACCTCGACGTTGTGGACCCCGCTGACGTTGATCCAGACGACCGACTCGTCGGCGGGCGGCGCCAGCTGGTTGGCTTGATGAGGCTGCAGTTCCTCGCAGCCGGCTGGGCCGTAGTGGAAGACGGTGAACGTGACTTTTTCGGTCCTCCGCTCCCCGATGTGGACAAGCGTCCCCGGCGGCAGGCCGGTTTTTTTTGAGCGCTGTTGAACCAGCTTCATACGTGGTCGTGTCTCAGGCTGTTACCAGAAAGCACCCGCAGCCATCTTCCCAAGCTCGCCAGCTTGTACGCAGGTTCGAACGAGCGGTCAAGGGGAATGTGACTCGAGGTTGAGCTTTTCCGATACCTCAAGACCTGGTACTCTGACCACGACGCATCGCTCATAGCACCATGGAATCAGAACTCGCCCAACTCAGCAGCACCATCAGGAAAGCCGGCGCCAGGGCCAAGGACCTGGCCCACAAGGGCTTCGAAATTCACACCAAGAAAGATCGCTCGCCGGTCACTACCGCCGATCTCGAAGTGAACCGGATCCTCCGCGAGATGCAAGAAATGCATTTTCCCGACGACGGGTGGCTTTCCGAGGAATCCCCCGACGATCCGGCCAGGCTCGACAAAGCCAGGGTGTGGATCGTCGACCCGATCGACGGAACGAAGGCCTTCGTGAACAAACTTCCTGAATATTGCATCTCGGTCGGGCTCATTCAAGGCGGCGTTCCGGTGCTGGCAGCCATTTTCAATCCGTCGACGGACGAGTTGTTCACGGCCATCCGCGGCCAAGGTGTCCGCCTCAATGGTTCACCCCATACACCGGAGACTCCAGTGGATGCGATGTCTCACATCCTGGTAAGCCCTTGGGAATATCGCGCCGGTCGGTGGGCCGGCCTGGATAACCAAATGCGTTTCCGTCCGATGTTTTCAATTGCCAATGCGCTGGCGGTGGTGGCGGCCGGCCGAGTGCAAGCGACCCTGACGATCGAACCGGAGAATGAATGGGACCTCGCGGCGGGAGTCCTCTTGGTGCAGGAAAGCGGCGGGTCTGTGGCCGATGCCGAGGGCCGCCCATTCACCTTCAACCAGCCGATTCCCCGATTCCGTGGTGTCATTGCGGTTGCGGCAACCGCTCCAACCGATTTACATCCGTTGCTACAGACGCACGCAGACCGGGCGCGCACGAAAAAGAAGCGGTGATGCCCCCTTCGCTGAAGATCGCCTTACTCGGAACGGGTTTGCTCGGCAAGGCCATCGCCGAACGCTTGACGGCGGTGGGCCACAGGGTCGTCGTGTTCAACCGAACACGGACCAAGGCCCTTCCACTTGAAGCGCAGGGCATTGCCGTGGTCGGCTCCGCCGAGATCGCAGTCACTCAAGCGGACCTTGTCCTGCTGCTTCTTACTGATGCACCAGCCATTCATTCTGTCCTGTTTTCGCCTGCCTGCTCCGCTGCGCTTTCCGGAAAGACGATCGTGCAAATGGGCACCATCGATTCCAACGAAAGCCTTGAGATCGAACGGGAAGTGAAACGACGGAGAGGGACATATTGCGAGGCGCCCGTCCTGGGGAGTTTGGCCGAAGCCAAAGCCGGAACGCTCTTAGTCATGGTCGGAGGCACCGAAGATCAATTTGCCGCACTCGCACCGCTGTTTCGGTCGCTCGGCCGCGAGCCTCGTTTCGTCGGGGCGGTCGGCAAAGCTGCCGCACTCAAATTGGCGCTCAACCAGCTGATCGCTGCCGAGACATTGGCCTTTGGTTTGAGCCTTGGGCTCATCCGACGGGCCGGTATTTCCGTCGACACGTTCATGACGATCTTGCGAGAGAGTGCGTTGTATGCCCCGACGTTCGGCAAGAAGCTTCCTCGTTTGCTCAAGCGCGACTACCACCACCCGAACTTCTCGACCCGCCATTTGCTCAAGGATGTCAGGCTATTTGTGAGGGAGGCCGGGGCTCGCGGTGTCACCACTCGTCCACTCGAAGGGATGGCTTCGCTTTTGGAGGCGGCCATCGCACAAGGGCTTGGCGAAGCCGATTATTCAGCGTTGTATGACCTGCTGGATCCCCCGCCCTCCGGTTCGCCTCCCTCCCCTAACAACGGATAAGATCCCGCCGCGGCTCGGTTTCTTTTCACTTATTCGTTGAGGATCGGTTCGAGACCCGTATACTCGGACCTATCACCAATGACTGGTCCTTGTCCGGGCGTACCGCCAAAGACAGGAGCACACACTCGGCCAACATCCGCGGGGGCCTCACTCGGCGTATCCCGGCAGGCAGGGTGTACGGTATCAACATGATCGTGCAAAGAAATGTCAACAAGACGATCGATCCACGTGCCTTTGATCTCCTGATCGATGAGAGCTTCATCCGGCAAGGAGATCTGATCAAAGCCATCCAGGATTCGCTCCAGCAAGGCATCGAGCTGGAAGATTTGCTCATCCAGCAATATCGCGTTCCGAAAGCGGCGATCGGAAAGGCCTTGAGCAGGTTTTTCGAATGCCCCTACATCCCCTACGACGAACGTATGGTCGTGGACCCTCAACTCATCAAAGACTTGAGCCATGACTACCTTTGGAAACACGTGTGGGTGCCGTTAAAAGCCAACGGCAGCGTCCTCGACGTGCTCATTGACGACCCGCAGGACATCGTCAGAGGGCATGACATCCAACGCGCATTCCCCGGCATGACCATCCGCTATGCAGTGGCGCTCAAAGGCGACATTAAGCGCTTCCTGCAATCGACGATTGGAATGACGGATACCGGCTCGATCGAGGACACCCTCGGCGAACTCGTGCACGAGGCACGTGCGGAAGAGTCCTTGGCCGGCGAGGTGGACGCGATCGACGAAAATGACTCGGCCATCGTCCGCCTGGCCAACCAGATCATTGTGGAGGCGTACCGCCAGGAAGCGTCAGACATCCACATCGAACCGTACTCCGATCGCAAGGAAACGGCCATCCGCCTTCGCGTCGACGGCACGTGTTCGACCTATATGCGCATTCCGGCCGCGTACCGCCGCGCTCTCGTGTCGCGCATCAAGATCATGTCGAACCTCGACATTGCCGAGCGAAGAAAGCCGCAGGACGGCAAGCTGCGTTTCCGGCTGAACCGGGACAGGGAAATCGAAGTACGAGTCGCCACCATGCCGACGGCGGGAAATAACGAAGACATTGTCATGCGGCTTCTCACCGCCAAGGAACCCATGCCGCTTGAAGCCATGGAGTTCGCCCCGTCCACCCTCGCCGGTCTCTTGGAAGTGATCGACAAGCCTCATGGGATCCTCTTGTGCGTCGGCCCGACCGGATCGGGAAAGACGACGACGCTCCACGCAGTTCTTCATCGCCTGAACACCGATGCCAGGAAAATCTGGACGGCCGAGGACCCGATCGAGATCACGCAGGAAGGACTCAGGCAGGTGCAGGTGCTGCCCAAAATCGGATTCACGTTTGCTGCGGCGTTGCGGTCGTTTCTTCGAGCCGATCCGGATGTGATCATGATCGGCGAAATGCGGGATAAGGAAACAGCCGAAGTAGCCGTTGAGGCGTCATTGACCGGCCATCTGGTCTTGAGTACGTTGCACACGAACAGCGCGGTCGAAACCGTAACCCGCATGCTCGACCTGGGGTGCGACCCCTTCAACTTTGCCGATGCGATGCAGGGGGTCCTGGCCAAACGTCTCTGCAAACGGATTTGTGGCCATTGTAAAGAGCTGTATCATCCGACGGTGCAGGAGTATGACAAACTGGTTCGGGAGTACGGGTCCAATTCCTGGGATACGCTCGCCGTCCCCCCCTACGGAGACGCCTTCATGCTTTCCCGCGGGCGCGGCTGCGACCACTGCAATCACACGGGATTCAAAGGACGCGTTGCCCTGCATGAACTTTTGAGAGGATCGGATGAGTTGAGGAATTTGATTCAGAACCGGGCGAAGACAGCAGAAATGATCAGCCTGGCCAAGAAGGGCGGGATGATCACGCTGATTCAGGACGGGATCTTGAAAGTCATTGCCGGCCTGACGACCTATGACCAGGTGCGAACGGTCGCGATGAAATAACGCGGGCTATGCATTTGATTCCAGCAGCTCCACAAATTGCTTGAGGCGTTCTCCGACATCGTGATGCATCTTGATGAACTCGACCCCGAATTTCCTGGCGGTACACCACCGCACCGCAGCTAAATCGACATGTACCGGCTGCTCCTGGTCGAGCAACTGCAGATGGAGTTGGAGATAGGCTTCAGTCTCGAGCGCCGTGTCGGACAGAATGGCGCAGCCCTGTCGCGAAATGTTCAAGATGGTCCCCTCACCGGACAGCAGATCACCGCGAAAAGAGACCGGCCGTTGCACTGCGAACCGGACATGCTTGCGCTCGTGCATTGATCTCACGGTGCGGAAGAGGTCTCGTTCGCTGCTGAGGAGGAATTTTTTCTCGTCAAGCGGAAGGTGCCGCCTTTTTGGGTTGGCGCCCGGTCGTCTTCAATTCTCGTATACCACCACTGACCTTCTCCGTCGGAAAAATCCGGAGAGAACTGCACGGTGAACCCTCCCTCTCGGTCGTTCTCTTTCTGAATCCACATCCCTTGCCAGACGTGATCGGACAGGGAATGCGTGACGAACCGGCCGTCTTTCCAGGGATAGGAACCGTTTCCCTGTTCATCGAGCGTGAGTGTGACGACGGCGCCATCTTCGTAATCCCACTCTCCGGCCAGCACACGCCGGTCTTGAGGGATGCCTGATGTCGAAGGGAGAGAGGGCTGTCCGATCTCTTCGTGCATGACGGGCGGGCTGGTGCAGGCCACGCTCAAAACCAGGGGCAAGGAAACCAATGCTATTTTCCATGATGACGGGATCATATATATTTTCATATCACGGCCTTGCGATCAGGACAAGTGACGCGTTTCTTGGGTCACGGAAGACCTGCGATGCGGCGGCAGGCCTCCTCCAGATCGGCATCTGTCTTGGCATAGCTGAAGCGAATGTAGCGTGAACCGTCCAGCCCAGCGAAAAACGCCTCGCCCGGGACTCCGGCAATGCCGGCATGCTTGAGCACGTGCATGGCGCGGTCTTTTCCTGTCCTGCCGGGAAGCCTGATCGCGTCTGCCAGCACGTAATAGGCGCCTTGGGGGACTGACGGGGGAAGCCCCGCCCCGGCCAGTGCAGCGCAGAACCGGTCTCGCTTATGTTGGTACTCCTTGGCGAGTTCCCGATAAAAGGCATCGGACAGTTCTTGTATCCCGGCCGCCACTCCCGCTTGCAACGGCGTCGGAGCGCACACGTAGAGCAGATCGTTCATCGCGCCGATCGCCTGCGCCCATCGGGAGGCGGCCACGCTGTAGCCGATGCGCCATCCCGTGATACTGAACGTTTTCGAATAGCCGCCGATCGTGATGGTTCGATCTGCCATACCTCGTAATGAGGCCATGCTGACATGCCGCCGGCCGTCGTAGACAAAATATTCGTAGATCTCATCCGTGAAAACAAATAGATCGTGTTCCGTGGCGATCCGTGCCACGAGTTCCAGCTCCTCGCTCGAAAAGACTTTCCCGGAGGGGTTGCCCGGTGAATTGACGAGAATCGCCCTCGTGCTCGGTGTGACGGCGCGTTCGACCGCTTCCGCGTCAAACGTCCAGTCGGGGCCCGTCGTCGGTACGATAACAGGCCGCGCTTCCACCGCCAGCAGGGCGCTGATGTGATACTGATAGTACGGCTGAAACACAATGACTTCGTCTCCCGGATTCAGCAGCGCCATACAAGCCGAATGAAAGGCTCCGGTCGCCCCGGCGCTCACTGTGATGTCTGTTTCGGGATCCGCCCGTATCCCGTTGTCTCGGTCCAACTTGACCGCAAGGGCTTGCCGTAATTCCGGCAGTCCATCGAACCGCGAATAGCTGTTGCGCCCCTGCACCATAGCCTCCGCGGCGCCTTTTAAGACAATAGGAGGAACCGGCGTATCGCACACGCCCTGAGCCATATTGAGGCCACCGGCTGCGACGCAAGCCTGTGTCATGGCCCGAATCTCGGATTGTCCCAGCTCGGCCATCCGTTGATTGGTCAGTCTTTTGGTCACTTGATCTTTCCCTTCCCTTTTGTCGCAGAGCCTGTCTAAGCCCGTCAAGGGTCAGAGAGTGGGGGACAGCCGCGAATAGAGAGCAGTGCTCTATACCTCGGTATGAGGGCTAGGGACACTACCAGAGGGGCAAACCTGGGGTAGGTCATGGGGCAGGTAAGGGTGGCAC
>JARDZZ010000103.1 GCA_029240595.1 Nitrospira sp.
GTGGTCGCGACGAATGTGGGCGGGCTTCCCGAGGTCGTCGAGGAGGGAGAGACCGGACTCCTGGTCGCGCCGGATGATCCTGGCGCATTGACTGCTGCGGTGCTCTCTCTCCTGCGTGATGACGGCCGGAGAAGGACCATGGGCGAGCGAGCCGTGAAATGGGTCCACGAGCGATTCGATCTGCGCGCGTCGGTGACAGCGATGGAGCGATTCTATCAGGAGGTGCTCTCAGCGCACCCGAACCGAACATGAGGATCGGCATCGATGCCAGTCCAGTCGCAGGCGATCGCGGAGGGGTGGGTTGGCATACCTACTATTTGCTGCGAGCCATGTTGGCCTCTCCTTCGGAGGCTCGCTTCGTGGCATACCTGAGACCGGGCATGACTCCACCATCCGAGGCATCCGAGTGGGCTGGCGTCGATCGTCTTGAGTGGGTGACGGTTTCGAAGTGGGCCATGACAAGACGAGGAACAGCCGATCGGTTGGATCTATATCACGGGACGAATTTTCGAATGCATACGGTGGGACGGTTTGGCGGCATCGTCACGATTCATGATCTGTGGCTCGAACGATTTCCAGAGTATTCGTCAAAATTGCTCGGCCAGAGATTGTCGTCATACAAAACGAAGCGCATCGCCCGGCGCGCGAAAAAAGTTGTCACGGTCTCCCAATTTTCGGCGCGGGAATTGATGTCGGTGTACGGTCTGTCTGAACAACACATCGCCGTCATCCCAAATGGCGTCTCCGAAGAGTTCAGCCCGCGACAGGACGCTGTGGAGATGAGCGTCTTGAAGCAGCGCATGGGGTTGAAGACTGATCGGTTTATCCTCTTTGTCGGAGGCGCGGATCCACGCAAAAACCATCGAAAGGTCCTCGAGGCCGCGTCACTCATTCGAGGACACCTGGATGGTCGAACGGTCCTTCTTGTCGGTTCACCGACGCATCCATTCGGGTCGTATGAACGGACGGCCGCTTCATACGGATTGGCAGCCCACGTCCTGTGTCCGGGGCGATTATCGAGAGAGGATCTGCGGCTGCTCTACTCCTATGCCGATCTCTTTGTGTTTCCATCCCTGTATGAGGGGTTCGGCATGCCGGTGTTAGAGGCCATGGCGTGCGGTGCGCCCGTCATCACATCCAACGACACGGCTCTGGGCGAGGTGGCCGGCGACGCCGCGGTGGTCATCGATCCGCACGATGCACGGGCATTGGCCGACTCCATGATCCGGGTGTTGGAGAATGACAGTTTCCGCGTCTCACTGAGAGAGAAGGGTTTCCTTCGGGTCAAGGACTACCGCTGGTCCCATGTAGCGGCACGGACCTTGTCGTTATACTCGTCGCTCTGCCGGTAGAATTGGTCGCATGGCACCGCACAACATTCTCACCATCAAATTGCGGTATCTCGGTGATGTGCTGCTGGCGACGCCGACATGGCAGGCCCTGAAGGCGGCCTATCCGAGAGCCAAGTTGACCGCAATCGTGAATCGGGGGACAGAGGATATCCTACTGTCAAATCCTCATGTCGATGAAGTCCTTTCACTGGAGCGCGGTTCACTGGTGCAGCAGTACCGGTTCATTGCCAGCATCCGACGACGTGGCTTCGACACGGTCGTGGATTTGACCGATGGCGACCGGGCAGCCCTTCTTTCGTGGATGAGCGGTGCACGCGTGCGCATCGGCTTTAATGCAGAGCACCGCTGGACCGGACGCTGTTACACGCGTGTCATCACCAGCGATGCAGGCGCTCATCGAATCGAACGCGATTTGTCAGCCCTTGCCCCGCTGGCTATTCCTGTCATCGACCGCATCCCGAGAATGTGGTTAACGGAGGAAGATGACGCAGCGGCGGACGATCTTCTGCGACGTGTCGGCGTGCAACTGGACAGGCGGTGGGTAGTGATCCAACCGGGCGCTCGGTATTGGTTTAAAGCCTGGCCGCCAGAACGATTTGCCGAGCTCGCCGACCGGGTGGCCGACCGGTATGGATGTCAGGTGTTGGTGGCCGGCACCCCACAAGAGGCGGCGCTCGCGCAGACGGTCGTGGCCCAGGCGAAGCACCGGTTGATCTCCATCGCCGGTCTGTCACGTGTCAGGACGCTCGCGGCGTTGCTGAAACGGTCGGTGTTGTTCGTCGGCAACGACACGGGTGCCATGCATATCGCCGCAGCAGTGGGAACGCCGGTGGTCGGACTGTTCGGTCCGTCGAATCCTATGGAATGGGGACCACGTGGCGGCCCTGCGGAAGTGATTTACAAAGGTCTTGATTGCCGGGAGTGTTTTCATCCAACCTGCCGGCGTGGAGAGCAAAATTGCATGAAGCTGATTAGCGTGAGCGAAGTGATGTCGGCCGCAGAGCGGCTACTGGCACAGGGACTAAGCTGAAAGGCATAGGCCCCGCGGGAGGTTATTGGTGGGCGCGATTCTTGACATCGGTTGTGGAGCGAACAAACACGAGGGAGCGCTTGGTGTCGATTGCCGGAAGGTGGCCGGGGTTGCTGTCATCTGCGATTTTGAGCAGGGACTGCCCTTCCGAGAGGGGAGCGTGGCAGTCGTATATCTCCATCACATTGTCGAGCATATGCCTGACTTGATTGCCTTCATGGTTGAACTGTACCGGGTGTGTGAGCCGGGCGCCAAGTTGTTTGTGCGGACGCCGTACTACGCCTCCCGGGAAGCGTTCGTCGATCCAACGCACGTCCGGTTTATCACCGAAGCGACCTTCGAATATTTCGATTACCCAAATTATTACGGTCTCAATACGAACATTAAGATACGTTCCATTGATTATAAGATGCGGAAGTCCTTGAGGTTCTTGCCACGCTACTTTCAAAAACGCTGTCGGCAGTTTTTGTGGAACGCCTGCATTGAAATGGATCTCCTGCTTGAAGTCGTGAAGCCCTTAAGCCCACGAAGCGAGTGAGACGCGCGATGTGCACGGTGACTGTCGTCATACCGGTCTACAACGGGGGCCGATATCTCCGCGAATCGATAGACTCGGTCTTGGCTCAAACATTTCATGATTATGAAATTGTCTGTGTGGACGATGGCTCGACAGACGATTCGCCTGTCCTGCTCCAAGAATACGGCCAGCGCCTTCGAGTGGTGCGTCAAGAGAACTCAGGTCAGAGCGCAGCACGAAATGTCGGTGTGAAGCTGGCGCGTGGTGAATACATCGCTTTCCTCGATCAGGATGACGTGTGGTACCCATCCAAAGTCCAGAATCAGGTGGCTGTGCTGGACGCGGAGCCCGATGTCGTCTTGGTTCATTGTAACTTTGACCGGATAGATGAGCGAGGCCGGATGCTTGAACGCGGAGCGGGGATGATCGAACGGACCTCAGCGCTTGGTTCTTCGATGGGACAACTGATCGGCGAAGCACTCATTTTTCCATCGGCCATGATGATACGCAAAGAGGGTTATGAACGAATCGGCGGGTTTCATCACGCCCTGCAAGGATTCGAAGACTTCGATCTCATTGCCAGACTTAAAGCACAAGGACGATTCGTCATGGTGGAGGAACCAGGCATGGCCTACAGAATGCATGGAAAGGGGTTCACCCGAACAGGAGGGATTCACGTCATCCGTAGCCGGGAGACGTTTCTTCGCCGCATGCAAACGCTGTATCAGGGACATCGGAGCAAACAGGCCATCGTGAAACACATGCTGGCAGATTGTTATTCCGATTGGGGGATGCATGACGTCCGAATCGGAAACAGTCAGGAAGCACGGGCAAAACTCCTTCAATCGATCCGGTGTAACCCGT
Organism: Nitrospira sp.; assembly: GCA_029240595.1. Classification (GTDB taxonomy): domain Bacteria; phylum Nitrospirota; class Nitrospiria; order Nitrospirales; family Nitrospiraceae; genus Nitrospira_C. The sequence continues at coordinate 3,764 of JARDZZ010000103.1, forward strand.
TCAAATTTCGGACCTACACCCGATTGCTCCGCGCTATTCTCCCTTCGGGTCGTCTCGTGTAGCCGCTCTTCCTTGACTAGGCAAACCAGTTTAGTTCATATTGTGAACGCTTCGCCGAATTACCTGCACATTTCATGGATTTACAAGGCCAACGCGATCTCGTACTGCTGAGCGAACTCGATCGAAACGGGGGAGCGACGCAGCGTACCCTTGCGAGCAAACTTGGGGTCGCCCTGGGTTTGACCAATCTGTATCTGAAGCGCTTGGCCCGCAAGGGCTACATCAAGATAATGACCATTCCGCGCAATCGCATCCGGTATTTGCTCACTTCCCAAGGATTCGCAGAGAAATCCCGCCTGACCTATCAATACATGCAGTATTCGCTGTCTTACTATCGCGACATGCGTGGACGTCTCAACGACATGCTGTCGACGTTGGAATGGACCCACGGACAGCGTGTGGCGATCTGCGGCACAGGTGAGCTGGCTGAGTTGGCGTATCTGGCGCTTCGGGAGATGAATGTGAATTGCGTCGGGTTTGTGGACGGCAATACACGGGAGAGCTTCTTGTCGTGTCCCGTGTCTTCGCCGGATGGGATCGCCGGTTGGCAATTAGATCGAGTGCTCATTGCCGATTTCGACCATGCCGAGACCTACGAAGAGCAATTGGTACGGTCCGGCATCCCTCGCGAGAAACTGCTGAGACTGGGCCTGCGCCACTAGGGCGATAATCCCGGCAGTTTCTGTAGAGGCACTGTAAGTGAGAGGGCGAAGCTATGTCCGTTGAGCCGGCAACGAATCAGACGAACAGTTCCCATTGGTACGCGCTGCGGACGCGATCGCGTCATGAAAAAATGGTCCGGGATCAGCTGATGCAACAAGGCATCGAGCATCTGTTGCCGACCGTCAAGCGCCTCAGTCAATGGAAGGATCGCAAGAAAGAAGTCGAAGTGCCGTTGTTCTCCGGATATTGCTTCGTCCGATTCGAGCCGGACCAGAAGCTGCCAATTTTGAAAACGGTCGGCGTGGTCGACATTGTGGGCAGTGGACAACGCCCTGAACCGATTCCTGATGAGGAAATCATCGCCATCCAAACGTTGATGGCCAGTGTCCTGCCGTACGATCCACATCCTTATCTGCAGGAAGGCATGCTCGTCGAAGTCATCAGAGGGCCGCTTCAAGGTATTCGAGGGATGCTGCTCCGCAAAGATAAGCGCCATCGATTGGTGATCGGTGTGCGGCTCATACAACAGGCGGCCGCCGTCGAGATCGATACGGGCGATGTCGTGGCTGTTGGATAACGGCGCACATGTCATCAATTGTTTCCTGCCTTCGGACTCCTCCTTGTCTTGCCAACAACTTCTTCCGATCACGAGACCTACTCATCGGCGTTATTGATCTCATCCTCCCAGTCGCGGTAAGGATAAAACACTATGGTTAAGTTTGCGGTTATCGCAGGCGCCCGCCCAAACTTTATGAAGGTTGCTCCGCTGATGGAGGCCCTCAAAAAGGCCAAGGACGTCCAACCCATTCTCGTGCATACAGGACAGCACTATGACCACCTCATGTCTGCAGCATTCTTCCAAGACTTAGAAATGCCGTCTCCGGATATCTATTTAAAGGTCGGTTCGGGGACCCATGCTGAGCAAACCGCCAGGATCCTATTGGCCTTCGAAGACTATCTCCTCAATAATAGCGTCGATTGCGTGATCGTCGTGGGAGATGTGAATTCGACTCTGGCCTGTACCCTTGCTTCGTCAAAGTGCCATGTTCCGGTGGCTCATGTGGAGGCAGGACTACGAAGTTTCGATCGAACGATGCCGGAAGAAGTGAATCGAGTCGTGACCGATGCACTGTCGGATTACCTGTTTACGCCTTCTCAAGACGGTGACGAAAACCTGAGACGTGAAGGCGTTCCAGAGGACCGCGTATTTCAGGTGGGTAATATCATGATCGATACACTCCGTCGATATGAACAGGCAGCCCGAGCACGCCTCCTCGCGGCTCGACACGGCCTCAAGGCAAAGGACTATACGCTGTGTACATTGCATCGCCCAAGCAATGTGGACAATGAGGACACCTTGCGGGGCATCGTTGCGGTCATTCGACGATTAGCAGAAAAGCAACCCGTGGTGTTTCCTGTTCATCCGCGTACTCGCGCGAGAATGAGTGCGTTTGGATTGGAGAATCACATGCAAGACACGCGGGTGCTTCTACTCGATCCTTTGGGGTACCTCGATTTTCTCAGCTTGCTAGTCGATGCAGGATTGGTCCTCACTGATTCTGGAGGCATTCAGGAGGAAACGACCGTCTTAGGGATCCCGTGCCTGACACTGCGAGAGAGCACCGAGCGCCCTGTTACAGTGACCGTTGGAACCAACCGTATCGTAGGGACTGATCCAAAAAGGATTGTGGAGGCGGCGAAGAGCGCTTGGGCAGGTGACTGGGCGAAAGGCGGTATTCCGGACGGCTGGGACGGTCATACTGCTGAGAGAATAGTAGAGATATTAGTCCGGAAAAAGCCGAGCTTAGCAGGGCGCAAGCATTCTTCGGTCTGTGAACTGAAGATGCCTGTCTTCTGACCGTTTCTTCCGAAAGTCGGGTCAACATGCCCAGCTATGCCTTGGGAAATCGTGTTCACGCGAGACCCGTTATCTTCCAGCTTCAAACCTTCGGGCTGGCAGGAGTCACATTTCTCGCGTTCTTTCCCAGTCTATTCCATTATCAAGAATATGCCTTCTTCTTGTTACTCGCTCTCGCACTGGCCTTGGCCCGCGTGGAGAGGATCAACCCGCATGTTCGAACAAGCCTGGACCTGCCGTTATTCGCATTTGTCAGTTGGGTGTTGCTGACGGTTCCCTTTTCGATTGATCCAGCCTACAGTTTTTCTGAATGGCGAAAATTCATTGCGCACATGCTGGTCTTTTACTGGGCCATGTTCGTCTTGCGTTTAGACGCGGATGTCGTGCCTGCTCGCAAAGCCTTGGTGGCAATCGTGTTGGGCAGCCTTGCGTTGTCATTGTTTGCGCTACAGGATTTCCTGATCCGTGGCGGTTCATGGAGAGATCGGTTAGTTCGTGCTGGCGCGCCCTTTTCCGACTACAATTGGTTGGCCACCTATCTCGTGCTTGTCATTCCTGTGTTGATTGGATGGCTCGTGACCCAGTCGAATCTGGCAACTCGAGCGGTAGGACTGTGTAGTCTGGTCGCATCGGTGCTTGCGCAGGCTGCGGCGTACACGCGAGCCGGCTGGGTTGCCCATTTCGTCCAGGCATTGAGCTTTGTGCTTCTCATACGCCGACACCGATTGCTGGTGTGGTTTCTCAGTGGCGTCATCCTGGCGGGAAGCATTGGATTGTTCGCGTTGTCTTCTCGCGGCTATCAGCAGGGGACTCTCGATCCGTGGACGTTCAGTGCACGTGTCAAAACATGGCAGCTTGGGTTTCAGCAAGTGCTCGAACACCCCATTGTTGGCATCGGGTTTGGCAACAACATCTTTTCCCAAGTGTACACGGCTGAAATTGAGGCAGGCAGGAGCAAAGGAGAGGTGGAAAAAGTTCTTCCAGGGTTACACAACACCTTTGCAATGGTTCTCATGGGAAGTGGTGTGCCTGCGTTGACGTTCTTCGTCTGGTTCATCATCCGTGCTTTACGGGAGCTGCTCGCCGGTGTGCGAGCGGCTGATGTTGCGCGAACAAGACACATGGTATTCCGCTTGGCCATTGCCCTTGCCGTCATTGGATTTGTCATACGAAACCTTTTTGATTACATGTTTGCCGGAAGCCTCGCCTCATTGTTTTGGATTTTCATCGCTGTAGGACTTTCCATGAAAACAGAGCAAGCGCTGGGGAACAGTTGAAGCAAGTCCTCATTAAGCAAGGGCAAGTTGTCGTCGAAGAAGTACCGGTCCCTACCATCGAGGCGGGCACCGTGCTTGTACAAGTGCGCCAATCGTGTATTTCCATCGGAACGGAGCTCAGCGGTCTTAGAGCAAGCGGCGAGCCGTTGTGGAAAAAGGCGATCCGATACCCCGCGAAAGTGAGAAAAGCCATAGATATGGTGGCCGAACGAGGCCTTGCTCGCACGATCAGTCATGCGCAAGGTGCTCTCACCTCCGGTCAACCGACCGGCTATTCCGCTGCCGGCGTCGTCATGGCTGTGGGGCCTGACGTTCATGACATCGCCATCGGGGATCGTGTGGCCTGTGCTGGAGCTCAATGTGCTCATCATGCCGAGGTCATTAATGTTCCCCGAAACCTGACGGTTCCGATTCCTGATGGCCTCGATTTCGATGCCGCCAGTACTGTGACTCTGGGTGCGATTGCGCTACAAGGGGTCCGGCGCGCCGCTCCCACCCTGGGAGAGAGCTTTGTCGTCCTTGGATTGGGTATTCTGGGCCAGTTGACATGGCAGTTGCTGAAGGCCAATGGCTGTCGTGTCATCGGGACGGATGTGTCGTCGGACCGGATCGATCTCGGAAAGCGGCTGGGTATGGATGTCGGCGTCTATCCAGAAGAGGGAGCGAGTATCGACCAAGTAGTCCGTCTCACGGACGGGATTGGTGCGGATGGTGTGATCATCACCGCAGCCAGTCCTTCCGATGCCATAGTCTCCACAGCGTTTCAAATGTGCCGAAAAAAAGGGCGTGTCGTGCTCGTGGGCGATGTCGGACTTCAGCTCAACCGGGCTGATTTCTATCAGAAGGAGCTGGATTTCTTGATTTCGAGTTCTTACGGTCCGGGCCGCTACGATCGCCGGTACGAGGAAGAGGGGCTCGACTATCCAGTCGCGTTCGTGCGCTGGACGGAAAACCGGAACATGGGAGAGTATCTGCGACTGTTGAACGAACGGAAAGTCGTACTGTCTCCACTAGTTGAGGCGACGTATCCGATCAGTGAGGCCCCGGTTGCGTACGAGCGGCTAAAAACCGATCACAAGAAGCCACTGATGGTCCTACTGACCTATCCTCAGCCGAAAGAACAGTATTCACTTGCCCGTGTTGTGAGCAATCCGCTCGCTCAGCCTGCCGGCAAGAATTGCATCCGCATGGCCGTGGTAGGCGCCGGCGGATTTGCGAAAGCCATGCACCTGCCGAACTTGAAAGCCCTATCAGAACTTTTCAGCGTGCACGCCGTCATGAGTCGCTCCGGTCATAACGCGGTTGACACAGCTCGACAATTCGGCGCCGCCTATTCGACTACTGACTATGAGGCAGTGCTGAAAGACGCTGACGTTCAAGCTGTGCTTATTGCGACGCGCCACCATCTCCACGCAACGATGGCGCTTGAGGC
>JARDZZ010000104.1 GCA_029240595.1 Nitrospira sp.
AAGAGCCGCGATGGAGTGTGATCGCCGTCGTCGGGGGTCTTCTGTTTCTCATCGCCGCCGGGACCTGGCATTGGTGGTCGTCCGGCACCTCATCCGTGCAGTATAAAACTGCGTTCGTCGATCGGGGCCCTATCACTTCCATCGTGACCGCTACCGGCACCGTCAATCCGGTGGTCTCCGTTCAGGTCGGGAGCCAGGTTTCGGGCAAGATTGCGAAACTGTTTGCGGATTTCAACTCCGTCGTAAAGGAGGGGCAGGTGCTGGCTCAGATTGATCAGCAGCCCTTCAAGGCGCGGGTGCGTCAGGCGCGCGCTGCCATGAGAAGCGCGCAAGGCAATCTTCACAAAGCGAAGAACATGGCCTCACAGCGCAAGCGAGAACGTGACCGCATGGCCACACTCCGTCTACAGGCGTTTGTATCCCAGGCTGATCTCGATCTGGCTGAGACGACGCACCGTGATGCTGCAGCCCAGGTTGAAGTCTCACAGGCTCAATTGGATCAAGCCGAGGCGACGCTGGCGTCAGCCGAGTTGGATCTCGGCTATACGACGATCCATTCGCCGGTGAACGGTATTGTGGTGTCTCGCAACGTCGATGCCGGCCAAACCGTCGCCGCCACATTTCAGACACCGATATTGTTCGTCATCGCACAGGATCTCACCAAAATGGAGGTGAACGCCAATGTGAGCGAGTCGGACATCGGCGGAGTCGTCGAAGGCAGGGGTGCGAACTTCCGCGTGGACGCGTATCCCAAACAGTTCTTTGAAGGAACGGTTACACAGGTCAGGAATGCCCCCATCAGTATTCAGAATGTGGTCACATATGACGTCATCATCACAGTGGACAATCGCGATCTCAAGCTCAAACCCGGCATGACCGCCAACGTCACAATTATTACGGCCAACAAGGAAAATCCGTTGCGTGTGCCGAACGGCGCCTTGCGCTTCAGAATGCCCAACGTGCCGATCGAGAAGCAATCCACGGTCGTGTGGATCTTGGACGAGGAGAATAGACCGAAGCGAGCCCAAGTCGTGACCGGCATCGCAGACTCGCTTTCAACTGAAATCGTGGGAGGACCCCTGAATGAGGGGGACCGCGTCATCGTCGGCATCGAGACAGCGGAAGAACGATCTCAGAAGAAACTACCTCCCGGCTTCGATATGGCTCCCAGGATGAGATGACCTGCTATGTCTTTTCTCTGGCTCACGATGTGGTCGGCTCTTCGCATTCTCAGTCGGAACCCCATGAGAACCGGCCTCACTATGCTCGGAATTGTTATCGGCATTGCCGCCGTCGTCGCCATGGTCAGTTTGGGCCAGGGGGCGACGGCGTCAGTCCAAGCGGAGATTGCGAGCCTGGGAACGAATGTCCTGATTATTGTCCCTGGCGCGACGACTGTGACCGGAGTTCGTGGCGGGTTGGGCTCGATTTCAACGCTCATGGTAGACGATGCGAAGGATATTGAAAGGAAAGTGTACGGAGTGAGAGCGGTGACGTACGCCAATCGCTCCATTCTTCAGGTCATTCGGGAAAATAAAAATTGGAGCACGATCGTGTTAGGCACCACACCTGAATTTCCGGACATCAGGAACTGGTCGATGGCACACGGAAATTTCTTCACCACGACGGATATGGATTCTGCCGCAAAGGTTGCCGTCCTCGGTAAAACGGCCGCTCACAATCTGTTTGGAGAGGACGAGGACGTGGTAGGTGGCGAGATCCGTATCAGGAACGTCCCGCTTCGTGTCATCGGTATTCTCGAGGCCAAAGGGCAGTCAATTACAGGTCAGGACCAGGACGATCTCGTCATCGTGCCGTTTTCCACCGCCGAACGCAAAGTCCTGGGTACCAAGTTTCTCGGCACAGTCGGGATTATCGTGGTCGCGACCAGGACCAGGAATGACATCCTTGCCGTCGTCGAGGATATCAAGGAGCTCTTGCGCTCCAAACATCGCCTCCATTCTTCTGAGGAGGATGACTTTACTATCCGCACTATGGAGGACATCGCCAAGGCCATTGCCGGCACGAGCCGGACGATGATGCTCATGTTGTTGGGCATCGCGTCCATTTCCTTGATTGTCGGCGGAATTGGTATCATGAATATTCTGCTTGTGTCCGTCACCGAGCGGACGAAGGAGATCGGCCTGCGCATGGCTGTCGGAGCGAAGCGCCGCCACATCCTACTGCAGTTTCTGATCGAAGCGATCATCATGACGGTGGTCGGCGGCGTTCTGGGCGTGCTTGCGGGAATCGCCGGCGCCAGGTTGTTGACGGTCATGGTGGGCTGGCCGACGATCATTTCGCCACAATCCATCGCCACCGCCTTCATGTTTTCTGTCGCAGTGGGATTGTTCTTCGGCCTGTACCCCGCCAATAAGGCGTCAAAGCTCAATCCAATCGAGGCCCTCCACTATGAATAGCGGACATCCATGGCGACCGCCCACGCGGTGGCTGTATTGAGATACACGTCGTTCTACCGACAGGAAAGGCCACTATGAGCGATGCGAGGCAACGTCCTTCAAGCCAAGAGACAGCGAGGGACTCACTTCCAACTGGACAACGTACAGACCTGACCGATCAGCAGCAATCGGTGGCCCGTGTGATTCACTCGTGGCACATGCCCTCGGACAAGCCGAACATACTCAAAGCACTCCTGTCCCTCCAGGAGCAGGTTGGATACGTGCCGCTCGAATCGATCCCGGCCATTGCGGAGGCTCTTGGAGTGACTGAGTCAGACATTGCGGGCGTGCTCACATATTATCCCGACCTGCACACTCACCAACGCGGCCGTCACCTCATACGAGTCTGCCTCGGCGAAGCATGCGTGGCAAACCGAGCGATACGTCTCCTCGCTGAATTAACGGATGAATTACGAATCGGATTGGGAGGGACGACCATCGACGGCCAAATTACTCTGGAACGCGTGTATTGTTTGGGCAATTGCGGAGTCGGACCGACCGTGATGGTGGACGATATGATATACGGCCGTATGACGGGGGCGGCATTACGAAGCCTTCTGAAACGCTGCCAAAGTTGCTCACAAGGGCCAGCAAACTAACCTTGTCAGGAGGGTGACGGAATCCCATGGCGACCAGGCTGTACCTTTCCAACGATACGTCGGCACGCGCGGCTGGTGCAGATCAATTGGCTGAAGCTTGGAGTCTGGACCCTGAAATCCAGATGACGAGGACGTCGAGCCGTGGCGCATTGTTTCTTGAACCGCTTGTGGAGCGGGACGGGCCCAATGGCCGACTCCTATGGCCTCTGGCGACACCCGATGATCTGGCCCGCATCAAGGCTGGACTGGGAGGCATCGAAATCTCTGAGGTCCCGTTCCTCACGCGGCAACAGCGAGCCGTCTTTGCACAATTCGGCATGGCAGAACCCCTGTCACTGGGGAATTACCGAGCGACTCATGGCTGGCGTGGAATTGAACGAGCGGCGGGGTTATCGCCCGAGGGCATCATCGCCGAAATGAAGGTGTCAGGGCTGCGCGGCCGAGGCGGTGCTGCGTTTCCTGTCTGGCAAAAATGGGATATCGCCCGTCGCACTCATGCAGAGTGCAAATATGTTGTGGCCAATGCAGATGAAGGGGATGCAGGCACCTACTGTGATCGCATGATCATGGAAGGCGAGCCCTTCCGGCTCATTGCAGGAATGCTGATTTGTGCGAAGGCCATTGGGGCTGATCGAGGATACATTTATTGTCGATGGGAATATCCCGCCGCCGCGGCCACCATGCAAGCGGCAATTGATGCATGTGAACGGCGAGGGCTGTTGGCCCTTGATGGGAAGCCATTTCAGCTGGAGGTGTTCCGAGGAGCCGGCTCTTATGTGTGCGGAGAAGAAACCGCCTTGCTCTCGTCGCTCGAAGGGGGACGCGGAATGGTAAAGGTCAGACCTCCGTATCCCGCCGTCGCAGGTCTCTACGGCAAACCGACCATCGTCAGCAATGTGCTGACGTTTGCCACCGTCACTGAAATCTTTTCTCGCGGAGCCGCCTGGCATGCCTCGTTGGGGACAGCGCGATCCAAGGGTACCGTGGCTCTTCAACTGAGCGGCAGAATCAAACAGCCGGGCCTGGTAGAAATTCCATTCGGCGCCTCGCTCCGAGAAGTGATCGAACAGTTTGGCGGTGGCATGGCGGACGGCGCACAACTCAAGGCCGTGCAAGTTGGGGGACCGCTCGGCAGCCTCTTCCCGGCCTCACAGCTGGACATCAAACTGTGCTACGACGAATTTCACGAAGCCGGTGCCGTTCTTGGCCATGGCGGTATTGTCGTATTCGACCATGAGACCGACATGGTGGAACTGGCGCGTCATTATATGACGTTCACGGCAGACGAGTCGTGCGGGAAGTGTGCGCCATGCCGCATCGGATCGATGCGAGGCCGCGAGCTGTTGGAGCGCATTGACAATGGACAAGGAACTGCTGCCGATCTGGCATTGATAGCGGATCTAGGCGACACGATGAAAGCCACCAGCCTTTGTGCGCACGGCGCCCGAGGCCCATACCCGGTCTTGACGGCCATCGAACATTTCGGAGACGAATTTCAGCAAAGACTTCAAGCAAAGAGCGGCCACATCTAGGATTGCTCGCGGACGTCGCAGCTACAGACATGCAGATCACGATCAACGATCGAACTGTTCAAGCCGAATCAGGCGACACCATTTATGTGGCCGCCGTAAGAGGCGGCATCCACATTCCCAGCTTGTGCGCCTCCAGGCATCTCTCACCGTATGGATCCTGTCGTCTCTGCCTGGGAGAAATTGCCGGTTTGGCCGGCCTCCATGCCACCTGCTCGATGCCGGTGCGCGACGGCATGGTGGTCCGGACGGAGTCTGAGACGTTGGCGCGACACCGCAGGAATCTGCTCGAGCTGTATCTGTCAGAGAGTCTCGACCCAGCATCCACTCAAGAGCTCCAGAAACTGGCGCAGGCGCATCGCGTCACGAGCGTGCGGTACCCTGCCGGAGCGAAGCGCGCGCCGATACGCGACGAATCAAATCCGTTTTTCATGTTCGATAATGCCCGATGCATTTCGTGCGCGCGCTGTGTGAGAGCCTGCGATGAGATTCAGCCGGCATTCGCTCTTTCAATGGTAGGCTCAGGCTTCGCCATGCGCCCTGCCTGGGGTCGCGGCGGTCTCTCCGGTAGCAGCGACATCGCTTCGTCAACCTGCGTCTCATGCGGCGCCTGTGTCAAAGAATGTCCGACGGGAGCGCTGGCTGAGAAGACCGTATCCAGCCAAGGCCCACCCGCCACCTTGGTGCGGACCACCTGTGCCTATTGCGGCGTCGGCTGCGCCTTCGACGCCGGTGTGAGGGATGGGAACGTGGTGCAGATGGTGCCTGCCGATGACGGTCCATCGAATAGTGGTCACGCCTGTCTGAAAGGACGGTTCGGCTGGACGTATGTCAACGCACCGGACCGTTTAAGAACCCCACTACTGCGGAGCGGCGGAACCTGGAAGCCTCTCTCGTGGGCGGAAGCCTTGGACTGCATTGCAGGAGAGTTGACCCGAATCACCACCCAGTATGGTCCGGACGCTCTGGCGACTATCTCGTCCAGCCGCGGCACAAACGAAGAGAATTATCTTTTCGGCAAATTTATGCGCTGCGTCATCGGGACGAATCATATCGATAACTGCGCGCGGGTGTGCCACAGCGCGACCGTCAGCGGCATGATGGAAACGCTGGGAGCGTCTGCGGCCACGAACTCAATTAAAGATTTCGATCTGGCCAAGTTGATTCTCGTTGTCGGGGCCAATCCCACCGAATCGCATCCGGTCCTCGGCGCGCGCATCATCCAGGCCCATAGACGGGGGATTCCCTTGATCGTGATTGATCCACGGCGGACCGAATTGGCTCGCCTGGCTGATCTGCATCTGCAATTGGAGCCGGGCACCAATGTCGCCTTATTGAACGGGATGGGGCATGTGATCGTCGAAGAAGGGCTGATCGACCGGACGTTCACCAGCGAACGAACACAAGGATTGGAGGAATGGGTCAACGCCGTCGCTGATTATCCTCCTGAAAAGACCGAACGAATCACCGGTGTGCCTGCACGCCTTATTCGTGAAGCAGGCCGCCGGTTTGCCTCAAGCGGGGCGTCGCTCTCGGTGCATGGACTGGGCGTGACCGAGCATCGTTGGGGCAGCCATGGCGTCATGTCGCTGGTGAATCTTGCATTGGCGACGGGAAATATTGGGAAGCCTGGAACCGGCATCAATCCGCTCCGCGGTCAAAATAATGTGCAAGGCGCCTCGGATGTGGGGTGCCTCCCGACCTATTTCGCGGGATACCAGCCGTTGGATGACCCGGGACTGGCGACGCTGCATCAGCGGATCACGGGCCGTCCATTGCCCGCCAAGCGCGGGATGAAAACGCCGGATATGTGGGACGCGGCGATCGCCGGGCGACTCAAGGCTCTCTGGATCATCGGCTATGACGTTGCGCAAACCGATCCGAACTTGAAAAAAGTTCATCAGGCCCTCCGCAACGTCGAGTTTCTCGTCGTCCAAGATCTGTTTATGAGCGAGACGGCCAAATTGGCGTCGCTCGTCCTTCCCGCCGCCTCCTTTTTGGAAAAGGACGGCACATTTACCAATCTCGAACGCCGCATACAGCGGATTCGCAAAGCCGTCGATCCTCCTGACGGAATTCTTCCAGAGTGGCAGGTCGTCTGCGAGGTGTCGGCTCGGATGGGCTATCCGATGACCTATACTCATCCATCTCAGATCATGGACGAAATCGCCAAGCTTACCCCGATGTTGGCAGGCGTGTCTTACGACCGGCTGGATCATCATGCCGGATTGCAGTGGCCCGTGCTATCGCCGACCCATGCCGGAACGGAACTGATGCATCAGAAGGAATTTCCCAAGGGCAAAGCGCATTTTGTGGCAGTCGACTATCTGCCACCAGGTGAAACGGCAAGCCAATACTACCCTTTCATCCTGACGACCGGTCGGATTCTTCAGCATTACAACTGTGGAGCCCAAACCCGCCGAACGGCCCTTTTGAACGTCGTCGACGCAGATGTGTTGGAAATGCACCCGGCCGATATGGAACATTTGGGTCTGGATGATGGCGCAATCGTGCGATTGGTGAGCGCCCGCGGCCAAGCGCTCCTTCCGGCGGTAAAAAGCGAACGGGTACTGCCTGGTCATCTCTTCACGAGTTTTCACTTTCCCGAGTCAACGGTCAACCAGTTGCTCTCCTCCAGCGCAGACGAAAGCTCGAAGTGTCCCGAGTACAAGGTGTCCGCTGTTCGGGTGGAGCCGGTTGATCGTGATGCGGCAGACCATCCTGAGCTGCGACGGATTCGACGCCGATTAATCTTGTGAAGGTAGGGAGGTGCACGGTGCAGCGGGACAGTCGGCGGGCCGCGAGGCGGCTTAGCTGCCGACCGGTACACTCGCGCGGCGCGCCCGGTCGCCGAACGGCAGTTTGCGAACAGCCAACACGGGGCAGGGTCCTCGGCGTAACACCGCTTCCGTCACGCTTCCTGTCACGAGATGCGAAAGTCCTCGGCGGCCATGGGTGCCCATGATGATCAGATCGCTGGCTGAGGTCTGCACATATTCGAGGATGGTATCAGACGGCATGCCTCCACGGATGCATGTCTTGATGATGATTCCCGCCTTCGAGAAGTCGGCCGACAGATCCTCCAGCGCCTGGGCGATGTGCTTCCGCTTCTTTTCCCGTTCACCGGCGTGCTCGAAGGTGAAATCGAGTCCGTAATAGACAGGTTCTAAGACATGCAGTAATTCGAGAGACGCCTTCGACTGCCTGGCAACGACGGCAGCATATTCCAGTGCATCCAATGAGCAATCGGACAAGTCAGTCGGGACAAGAATGTGCTTGAGGCAGATGCTCTCTTCCGTTGACCGGTCGTCCTTCAGCCTAGGAACCGCCAGCACGGGGCATGGTGCGGAGCGTATCACCCGTTCTGCGGTGCTTCCCAACAACACATGAGCCAAGCCTGACTTCCCTCTTGTGCCTACGACGAGCAGATCGGCTTCCTCGGATTGAGCTGCGGCGATCACTCTTTCACTTGGAATACCGCTCGCAATATGAGTGGTCGCCACGATCCCGCGCCTGCGTGTCCTCTCCTTGAATTCCGCCAGTCGAGTGGAGGCATCATGCATGCGATCGGTCAGGTACTGTTTATTGACAGCATAGTCTGGGTTCATGCCCGGCGGGAACTCAAGCACCGTCATCACGCTGAGGGGAATTTGCCAGGAAGCAGCCAGGGCGGAGGCATACTCCTCTGCTCGGCGGGCCTCATCGGAAAAATCAGTGGCTAAGAACAGACGCGTGATGGATGTCGTTTTCACAACACGATGTCTTTCCTTGTTCTTTGGCGAAGCGGAACGGTGAGCACGGCGCACCCTGCCGTCCGGACGACCTTGTCGGCGGTCGCTCCAAAAAATATTTTTTCCATGCTATCTGACCGCCCGCCGTAACTGCCGAGAACGATCAAGTCGATCCCCTCTGCACGGGCAAACCTTCCGATCTCAACAAACGGGGTGCCTTCCGCCACGATTCGCCGGATCGACTGACCATGTGCTTGTGACGTGAGAAGCTCCCTCGCTTTCAGCCGAGCATGATGCCGTAGCCGCTTTCGCTGTGCTGTCGCATCTGAGGGAACGGCCAACAAGCCCAGACGATTAAAGGCGTCCACCGTGTTCACGTCGATGACATGCATCACGGTGAGCTCGGCGTCAAAAGCATCCGATAGCTGCACACCCACACGAAAAGCCTCTAACGAACATGTCGAAAAATCCACCGGAACAAGAACCTTTTTGAAGAGCGGACCGGCCATACATCGGAAGCAGACAGCAAGGACAATGCCCATCGCTACCCAGTCGCTCCACGCTCAAAACGGAGCGTTTGCGACCGGGTCGAGTGCAAAGCCTGACCGCAAGGGGAGCCATGCTACAGCTCAGCTTCTCGGTCTGTAGCAGAACGGGG
>JARDZZ010000105.1 GCA_029240595.1 Nitrospira sp.
AGCCGAGTCTTGTAAGTTGTTGAGAAAATGGAGCCGGCGACCCGGATTGAACGGGCGACCTGCGGTTTACGAAACCGCTGCTCTACCAACTGAGCTACGCCGGCTTTTCGGAAAGAAGAGGCCTTACCCTATCACGGGTTTTTCACGGGCCTCAAGGGGAATCTCGCTGAGAGGACCACTTGAGAAGTGATTGGGCTATGAAAGAGCATCTGAGGATGCACCCTATTTCAATTTGGCCACCGGCTGGAGTCTGACGGTTGCCCCCTGGCCTGGGCCGGGCACGCAGAGAGGCTCTTGTTCGTTGCCGAATTGTTCCCGGGCCATTTTGAGGACTTGCCCTTTCGTGTAAGTGCAGAGTTCTCCGGCGAGAATCGTCCCGTCTCTGTCCACGTCCGCCGAGCCACCCAACCCTCGGAGCAACTGATAAGTGAACAGGCCGTGTTGCCCCAGGTCGAACTCATGGGCGTCCTGGATGGCGCGATTTCCGACCATCCACATAATACGCTCCTTGCCCCGCTCTTCTTCCGGCCAGACCGGCGCAGCCTTTGCTGCCCCGTTCTCGCTGGGCAGATGCTCCAATGAGAGATCGAGGATGACGATTGCACGCTGAGACGGCAACTTGCTCAATGCCTCTTGCAACCGACGGAGTGAAAAGAGCCTCGCAGAAGAGGCGCCCGCCCCATCGAACGGAATTAGCAACACGGCTCCAGTGGCTGGATCCACAAGACCACGACCGGCAATGAACACGTAGACGACCGTCGTCGGATCGACCTGTTTGGGCAACCATTCCTCAAACGTTTCAGCGAGGTCGCTTTTGAGCGCCCGGCTGTCGAACAACCGGCGTATCCGCTCACTCGGAATTCCACCGACGGTACTCCAATATTTCGCCATCATTTCCGCATCCTGATGCGCATATTTCACGCGCGCGAGGCCGTTTTCGCGGAACTGTCCGATGCCGATCGCGACACCCACGGCTTTCGGCTGCTTGAGCTTCGCGGGGATCTTCGCCGGATCGTCGACATCAACAGGGACCATGACGGCGTCCGGAGCGTCGGCAGGCTTGAGCGCCACAAGGAATTTTTTTACCGATGGCAATTGCACCGTCGCGGACTTTGCGCGCAAGGCAAATACGAGTTCGGCTTGGACCGCCTCTGAGACCTGACCGACCTTTCCATTGACTGAGAGCCGTTTGACATCGCCGGCGGCGAGGTCGCCAACCGCGAGGACTGCCGGGATCATCTCAACCAGTGCAGGACTCCCGCTGACTAAAATCTCCACGCCAGCAGCGGTGCCGGGGCCTTCGTTCTTCACCTCGATTTCGACCGACACGCTTTCGCCTTGATGAAGGAGTTGATTGCGATTTTCATCACGGATGATCGCGCGAAACACCAGCGCCGACGGCTCAGCCGTCACGGCTGTGGCCGCAGCTTCTTCCTGAGCCGGAGCCTGTACCGCCGCTGGAACGACAGGAACGGCCTGGACGATAGGTGACGGTGGGGCTGCGCTCGGACCGACCGGTCCGGCATGTCCGGCGCTGGCAGCTTCGCGAATTTTCACCGACATCCCCAAACTTTCCGCCATCCCATCGGTGACTTTCGAGATGGCCTCTTGGACGATTTTCTCGAGTCCTCTCACGTCGCAAGAGGTTTCGTTCACATGGATATCGCCATTCCCCACGCTTTGGAGCTTCTTACTGAAGAGCACCTTGCCATCCGCCGCCGTGTAGGCAAAATCCAGTCCGATCGCCAGCGTCGCCGGATAACTCTTGGTGGCTCTGCCGGGGATATACAAGTCGAATGTGGTCATGCCGACCGAGACATCCTCGTATCCATCGATGGGAGACGAGACGGCGCCCCCCTCCGTCACCACTTTTTGGAACACCCGGCCTGACTTCCGCGCGATCGCGTCGGCGAGCGGCTTGCCGAATGGCATGGTTTGAGTTTGACCGCACGCATCCTGATACGTGAATTGAGCGGCAGGGACGCTCGGCGCTTGCCTGAGCTGAACCGTCAAAGGCAGGTAATAGGCGATCTGCGCGCCGTCACGACTGCTGAAGAGGCCGCACCCAGCCAGCGAGAGCGTCAGGAAAGCGATGCATCCCCGGAGTGCCCGGCTTCGACGGCCGGAAAGGCGTGAAAAAGAGGGCCGCACAATCATCCCTTATACCGAAATCACTCGGCGCGACACAACCGGTACCTCCTGTGATCAAATTGACAGTACCGGCTCCGTCGGCTAGGTTCGCGTCATGTCCAGCGCTGAAATTGTGCCTCAGCTTACCTGGTCCAATGTCAGCCGTCTCATTCGGTTGCCCAATCAAACGGGCACATGGTTGCTGCTGTTGCCGACGCTTTGGGCTCTCGTTCTCTCACAGGAGGGATGGCCTCCCTGGCCGCTGCTCCTCATCTTCATCCTCGGGTCATTCCTCATGCGGAGTGCCGGCGTGGTGGTGAATGATTTGGCGGATCGCCCGTTCGATCGCCACGTCGCGAGGACGCGCGAGCGCCCGTTGGCCTCTGGCGAGCTCACCGCAGCACACGCGCTCGGGGTCCTAGTCACCCTGCTGACTCTCGCGGCGCTCTTAGTCCTGCAGCTCAATCCCCTGACGATTCGATTAAGTCCCATTGCCCTTCTCCTTGCAGCCCTCTATCCCTTTGCTAAGCGTGTTGTTCACCTTCCCCAGGCTATGTTGGGCATCGCATTTGGATGGGGAACGATCATGGCGTGGGCTGCTTCACGAGGCACGATCGATCCCGCCGCCTGGCTGCTCTTTAGCGCCACGATCTGCTGGGCGGTCGGCTACGACACCATCTATGCGCTGCAAGATATCGAGGATGATCGACGGATTGGCGTGAAGTCGTCGCCCTTGTATTTCCGGGACCGGACTTGGCTGGCCGTGGCCTGCGCATTCGCCGTGATGCTCGTCCTGCTCGGAATCGCCGGCTCGATGGCGGGGATCGGGTGGAGCTTCTATGGCGTACTCGGTGTCGTCGGCCTCTGGTGCGGCAAGCAGGTCAACGAAATCAGAACGCCCCTCCTCCCTGCGCGTGCATTCGAATTGTTTCAGGAACACGCGTGGATCGGATCAGCGATCCTCGTCGGCTTCTTCTTGGGATTTGTCCGTTAAAAGAACTGCCAGAACTGAATACGGCACGCTCGAGGGTTATGGCTCAGCTCGCTGGCTTCGCGGTCGGCGGCGCCGCCTCCTCGGCCTTTGGCGCCCTGAGCGTTGCCAAGTACATCGTCACGGCCTTCGCGTCCGCATCGCTCAAGCCTAATGCCGGCATTCTGGTTTCCGGCTTCATGCCCTGGGGGTTCTTCACCCACCGATAAATCCATGTGCCGTTGAGACGGAAGCCCGCTCGATCCAGAGCCGGTCCGACTTTTCCACCTTCTCCCGCCAAGCTATGACACCCGTTGCAGCCGTACTTGTTCGCGTACAGCCGTTTGCCGACTTCCGCCAACGCGACCGACTGCTCCGGTTTCAAGGTCAGATCCGGCCTTGCCACGTTGAGACCCTTGCCCGGCCTCGTCGAAAAATACGCGAGCGTCGCCTGAGCGGCATCGAGTTCTTTCTTCGCCTGGGCCATGGCCGCCTGTTCCTTCGCATAGGCGGACTCGTCCACATCCACATCTTTTTTCAGCGCGGCACTCTTCTTTTCCGCCTCCTCGCTGGCTCGCTTCTCGGCTGCCTCATAGGCTTGCTTGGCTTGCTCAAACTTGTCCTGGGCCGTCTTGACGGCATCGGCCAATTGCTTCTTGCGTTCCTCAACGTTGAATTCCAGCTTCATGCCGTGGAGTGTGCGCACGTAGCCAACGATCGCCCAGATTTCATCCTCCGAGAGGGTGTACTTGAACGTCGGCATCGTGGGCACGGCAAAATCATCGTCACCGATCTTGTCCCCGCCTGGACTCGTGTCCTTCATGTCCCGTGAGATCGTGTTGAACACGTCTTCATCTTTGAAGGTGCTCATCTCGGATTTGTTGGACAAGTCCTTGGGCTTGGGATCGGGCATGGAGGACCAGTTGAATCCTTCGTTCTGGCGGCCGTTCTCGCCGTGACAGTGCATGCAATAATGGGCGTACAGTTCCTTGCCCCGCTTTTCCTGCTCGCTCGCGCACCCGCCGGCCAAGAGACCCCAGATCCCGGCAACGCCCAACACCGCTCCCAGTACCCGTAGCTTTGCGGCCCTCATGTTGACTGCCCTTTCTTCAGTTTGCGAATCAACACGAACTGAAAGGCCAGCGCGAGCCCCATGGCCAGCGCGGCATAGATGTACCCGGAATAGTCCGGAGGCGCTTCAGCGCGGAAATACCACCAGGAGGACACGGCTTTCTGCGACCCTTTTTCGACCAAATCGCCCGCCCCATCTTTGCGGCCGTCCCACACGGCAAAGGCGATGTTGATGAATTCGCCCGGCTTCAATTGCATGTCTTCGTTGGGATGTTCGGTGGTCAGCGGACGGGAAAATACGACCTTCCAGGTCCCGTTCGCATACACGCCCTTGGCCGTCACGTCTTGATGGGTTTGCGGCTTGAGCGTGCCAAAGCCCTTGGCACTCATGTCGACGCCTTTGCCATCCTTGTTTCTCCAAAACCAGATGTTCACCGGCCCGCCTTCGACCTGGGCCATCGGCTGCCCATGGGCAAAATGCGCCTTCGTGTCGCCGACCATGAACTCGAGGGCGGCGGCATCGGCCGGATCTTCGGTCGGATCCGCATATTCTAAGAGCACGGCCACCTGTTTGCCGTCATTCAAGGCGCGCACTTTCAAGTCCTTGACGGTGACTTCCTGAATGCGATTCTGCCAATGTACTTGCGGCGACATCGGGAACTGGGCCTGAGGGGCGCTGCTCCACACTGCGGCGTTCGGATCGTCCAGCGGCATTGGTTCCTTGGTCATCACCGCGCGCACCGCAACACTCTCTTGAGCTGAAACAGACTGCACAAGAAAAGACCCCGTAACCACCATGACGGAGACCATGATGCATGAATGAACCTTGTTCAGTCCGAGTTTCATCGTTTCATCCTCTCTCTCTACTCGCTTCCCAGAGGGTGGGCCTGCGTGCCTTCAATTGCGCGCGTCCACCGAGCACCGCCCTTTACTTAATCATTCGATAAGTCTTGCGTGCCGCGGTGCGCGAGCACAGAAGGCACACAGGCCTACCCTCCTCATTCCCACGTGCGCGGGGATTGATGGGCCCCGTCGTACTCGCCCAAAATGATTTTCCAGATCCATTCATCCGGTAATTCCACTTCCCATCGTGGCATCGCGGATTTCCAGGGCATGCCTTCGATCGGGAGCCCGACTCCCCCTTTTTTGATGCGCCAGAAGAGATAGCTCTCCTGCAGCATCGCAATGGTCGTCGGATCCGAAAAGTTTGCAGGCGGCGGGTTGAAGCCGCGCGCCGCGGGCCCCTTGCCATCGAAATTGCCGCCGTGACAGGGCGAGCAGAACGCTGCGTAAAACCCTTTGCCCTGCATGATATTGTCCGGAGTCTTGGCGACCGGATTCGAGAGACCTGTGTATTCGCCCGGGGGCGCCGGATGGATGGTGCGATTCTCTGGGGGTGGAGCATCACTCACGGCGGTGCTGCCGTAGGTCTGCCAGCCGACCAGGAGAGGAAACAGAATGAGTACGGCGTAGCGTGCGGTCTGCAGCGCGCCGATGTTCTCGCCGGTGAGGAATCGTTGGATCGGTCCCCAGAATGCGTCCTTCGATTCGCCGCTCATCGTGTAGTAGATGACGATGCCCGCCACTGTCAGCATCAGGTACAGAAAAATCAGGCTCGAGGGCAACGGTGCCGATCCGGGGATGTTCGGCACGACGAACTTCAACAACAGATAAATGACAACGACAAGAATGAGTGGTTTGGTCAACGAGCCCATGGGCGCCTCCTCAACGTGCGTGTGCGACCGCGACCGGCGCAACGTCCTCGGCCTTGACCGGCGCCTTCGGCGCCTGTCCCGGCACTTCAAGCTCAGAAGGATTCACCGAGATCGGCTCACCGCTCATCTGTTGGAGAAAGGCGATGACCGACAGGATTTCGTTCTTCGTGAGTCCGATCGGGTTCTTATTGATGTAGGGCATCCGAGCAGGATATTCCTTGGGCGGCCCTTCATGGCGATAATCCAGATAGATGTAGGCCTGCGGTTGCGTCAGACTTTCGAAAATGAATTCGCGGCTGAGCTTGGCGCCGATCCCCTTCAAATCGGGGCACCTGGCCGACTCGCTCGGGCCTATGGAATGGCAGAGCGCACATTGTCCCTTGCTGAAGAAGATCTTCTGACCAATCGCGGCCATGTCCGTCGGCGTCTTGACGGTCGCGATATCGAATTTTTCTTCCGCGGGCGGCAGCGATGCCATCTGGGGAACGGCCAAGGCCACCAGCGAGAAGAGCCCCAGCACAATGGCGACGAATCCCATGACCCGCGCAAACTGAGCCCGGACAAACAGCAGGATGACGATGCCCATGCCGACGATTGTCAGACCGATCAACTGCAGCTTGACGACTTCACTCATAGAGACCCCGAGTTAGTGGTGTATGACCCATCACCCTCATGACCGCTGGTCCATGTGATGCGGAGCCCCGCCGGCCATGGCCGGCACGCCGTGTGGCAATTCCCCTTTGGACGCACCGTGCGCCGCTTTGCCCTTGTCTCCCATGGTGGCGACCCAGAAGATGAAAGCCACCAGCATGCAAAACAGGAACGTATTGAGCGCCATGAACGCCGCCGCATAGCCGAGCGCCGGCGAAAAGGCATACTGCGAGGAGTCACGCATGACTCCGTACACATGCCAGTGGACGCGCGACGATGAACGGGCATATCCCATGAGAGTCATCAGCAAGATCACCATGACCGCATTGAGTACGAGCGCATACCCGGCACGCGGAGGCATTCGGCCCCACACCATTTCGGTGGTTGTTCTCGCGCTCTTGAGCAACAGCGCCGTGAGCGGCGTGATCGTCAACATCACAAACAACACGATCAACACTTGGGAAGTGGAGAAGTAATTGATACGGATGATGGCGGGCACGAAGTAGCCCCACACGCCGAGGACGATCACCGCAATGCCCGCCAGGACGAGGACCGCTCCCATGACCGACCGCGCAACCTTGGCCCAGGTGGCCGTCTCCTGCTTGCCGGCCCGCCAATACATGATGAAGCTCATGAACGTCACGAGGATCATCAGGTTGGCCACGGTCATCTTGGCGGACATGACGCCGAAAACCCCGAGCAGCGGATGGTGCGTGCCGCCCATCTTGCGGGCTTCCTCTAAGCTCGCGACCAGCGAGTGAGGCGTCATCCAGACACCCAGGCACAACAATAAAATCACCAACATCGTCATGATGGGTTTTTTGTACTGTCCTTCGGAACCCGGGATCCGGTGGGTAATGCCGAGCCAGAAATAATAGTTCGAGCCGAGGAACAGCACCCCGATCAGCATCGCTTGCAGAATGAACAGCCAGGACAGAAATCCACCCATGAGCGTGATGCCCATCTGCTGGTTGTACTGGTAGATCTCCCGCATCAGCCAATATCCGGCAAAGGGAAGCGGCAGGAGACCAAACACGCCGATGAAGTTTCCGACATAGCCCATCCAGTCGTAGTGATCCCGTTCCTCGGCGTTTCGGGCGGCCAGATACCGGATGCCGGCATAGGCGCCGCAGATGTAGCCGCCGAGGACGACGTTGGCAATCAGGCGATGGATGTTCACCGGCCACCAGGTCGGATTCCAGGTCGCCGCCCAAGCTCGCTGGATGTCCGTTCCTTCCGCAATGACGACAGGACTGGCTTGGAATGTCGCCCAGGAGTTCGGCACGATCATGATGAAAAAGGCGAAGAGGTTCAGCAGGAACCCGAGAAAAATGTGAAAGGTTTTTTTCCCTCCATCCTGCATGGCGTCCCAGCCATACCAATAAAGATAGAGTGTGGCCGTCTCGAGCAGGAAGAGGATGCAGTAAAAGATGAAGGAAGGGAAAAAGATATCGGTCAGATAATTCATGAGTTTGGGATAGAACCCGATCAACAGGAACAACAGGATTCCGCCGAAGAGTGCGGTCGTCGCGTAGGAGGAGGTCAGCAGTTTCGTAAACTCTTTGGCCAGCTTGTCATACCGCTTCTCGCCGCTTTTCCAACCGACGATTTCGCAGAGCCAGGCGAAGATGGGCACGCCGAGGACGAAACCCGCCAACAGCAAATGGAGCTGGGCGATGACCCACACGATGTTGCGGCTGCCGATGCCCGGGATGTCGCGGTACTCTACCGGACCCCCCGTCGTCCCCTCCGCCGCGAGGCCGAGTGCGGGCACGGCCAGCAGGCCCGCTGCAAACATCCACGCCGGAAGCCATCCCCCCTGACGGCGAAGAGCCCGGAGCAATCGCTGTAGATGTCCGCCCTGGTGTCGCATGGTACTCACCTCATCCTGTGAAGCACGATTACGGTTTCTTGGGCGCAGGAGGAGCGGCCTCTTTCGCGGCTTTCGGCTTTCCCTTGCCTTTGTCCTTCTCGGCTTGGGCCATCTGCTTCTCCAACGCGCTGACCTGAAGTTCCAGCTGTGCCATCATCTTTTCATCTTTGTTGAGGGTCTCCACCGGCCTGAACGGCGGCTCGGCTTTGACGTCCGGCTTCTTGCAGCACTCGTGCGGATGCGGAGTGGTCACTGGGAGGGACGCCCAAAACAGGACCGAGAGAACCACCCCGCCGAGCGTCAGCGCCGTCAGCGTCAGGCCTTGATCTGCCGGTACACGCATCAAATCCCAGCGTGTGACGATGCTCTGATAGTTTTCGGCCACCGGGCGGGCGGCTTCTGCGGTGCCGCGAATAATCCGGCCGACCAGCGACACACCGATGAGCAGCAGCACGAGCAGGACGATGGCCGACACGCTCCCCCACAGGGTCAGCTCGACGCTAATCCGCTCGGCCACCGGAATGCCCTTGAAGATCTCCAT
>JARDZZ010000017.1 GCA_029240595.1 Nitrospira sp.
GAACATGGCGGGGATCCCAGTTCGGTCGAGTTCTGCCACCAGCTCGGGTTGGATTATGTCAGTTGTTCGCCATATCGTGTCGCCATCGCGCGGCTTGCCGCAGCACATGCCGCATTGGCTGAGGCGGATGCCCGCAAAGCTGCAAAGGCGACGCTCCGGAAAGTAGCGGAGCGAAAGCGGTCGACCGCGATGCGCAAGAAGCGGTAGTTGACGACCATGGCTCTATGAAGGATCTCCCACCACAGCTCCTATGCCTCTCAACGATCGGCTTCATGATTGGGCGGTTGCTCTCCCGATCTCGCGTACCGTGACGAGGCCTCGTGGATCATGCGGGCTGGCCACGCACAGGATCTTCATTATATGAGACTCGCGCTCGCCCTGGCGGCCAATGGCCGAGGCACGGCGAGCCCCAATCCGATGGTCGGAGCCGTGGTCGTCAACCATGGACGGATCGTCGGCAAGGGATATCATCTCCGGCCCGGTCTTCCCCACGCGGAAATTCTCGCGCTCAAAGCGGCGGGTCCTCACGCCCGTGGCGGCACGCTGTTCGTGACGCTCGAACCCTGCTGTCATCTCGATAAACGGACGCCCCCTTGTGTGCCGTCCGTCATATGGGCGGGCGTGACACGCGTCGTGATAGCTCAGCGCGATCCCAACCCTCTGGTCAACGGGAAAGCCCTGCAGACGCTTCGGCGTGCCGGCATATCGGTCACGGTCGGCGTTGGAAAGTCAGAGGCGATTGAGTTGAATCGTGCATATAATCATTACATGCGCGCGAGGCGTCCCTATGTGATTCTCAAAGCGGGAATGACACTCGATGGACAGATTGCTACGGCGTCCGGCGAGGCGAAGTGGATTACCGGCCTGCCGTCGCGACGCGACGTCCACCGCCTTCGCTCGGAAGTCGATGCGGTGTTGGTCGGAATCGGGACTGTTGTGAACGACGATCCATCGTTGACCGCCCGTGTCGGCCCTCGCTTCAAGAAATTGGCGTCGAAGCAATCGCTGCGCGTCGTCGCCGACAGTCGACTTCGGATTCCCTTCAAGTCGCGCATTCTCAAACAGCAGCATGCCGCCAAGACACTCATTGCCACCACTCGCCGCGCTCCTGCGGCAAGGAAGCACGCCCTGACCAAGCTCGGAGTGGAGGTCGTCGTCCTGCCGAGTCTTCGGGGGCGCGTCTCTCTGCCCGCCTTAATGAGGGAACTGGGCAGACGGGGAGTGACGTCGTTGCTTGTGGAGGGCGGCAGTGAAATCAATGCGGCGATGTTGCGGGCCGAGCTGGTCCATCACCTTCGCCTGTACATAGCGCCTGCACTGCTTGGCGGCAGTAATGCCAAGGGGGTGATTGGGGGGGAAAGCCCAGGCCGTCTCGCTGAGACCTTGAAGCTCAAGCATGCGCGTACGAGATGGCTCGGCGCCGACATTGTCGTCGAAGGTGACCTATGAGGTCATGGCTGGCCGCCATAGGCGTTCTTGTGCTGGCTCTCGGCTTGGAACCGAGCTTGACGATGGCCCGTGTGGATCCGCCGCAAAGCCTCTCTTCACTGGTCTTTCAATATCTCGATTCAGCAGACAGCGAAGAGGCTGAACGATTCTTGGAGCTCTTGCTCAATCATCCTGACACCTCTGTCGAGCGTGTCACCCGGATCATTGAAACCGAACGCACCTATGACGCCCAGCCCATCGGCACGATAGCCAACGAAGGGGTCCGAGTTGAGGGCCAAATCTACTCGGTCGCCCTGTCGATTCCATTGACGTATCGATCCGCGAATGGTTATGCCCTCGTCGTGTGCCTGCACGGCGCAGGATTTACCGGCGACGTCTATCTGGAACGTTGGCAGGCACGGCTTGGCGAAGAGTATCTTCTGGCTTGTCCAACGTATCCAAGCGGAGCCTGGTTTACCCGGCGTGCAGAGGAGGTCGTGCTGGCGACGATCGAGCACGTGCGTCGGCGTTATCATGTTGACCCCGACCGCATTTTTCTTACAGGCATGTCGAATGGCGGGATCGGGGCCTGGCTGATTGGCATGCACTATGCGCCGCTCTTTGCCGGAGTTGCGCCGATGGCGGGCGGGCTTGATGATGTGCTCATGCCGTTCCTCGCCAATCTTCGCAATACTCCCATCTACATGATTCATGGGGAGAAAGACCAAGTTATGCCGGTGGCATTGAGCCGGTCGATCTCCCGTGAACTTACGGCATTGGGGTATTCACATGTCTACCGCGAGCACCAGGGAGAGCATCCGGTCGCGGGCGGCCACTATTTTCCCAGAGAGGAGTTGCCTGCGTTAAGGACATGGCTGGACCGTCAACGCCGAGATCCTGCGCCGCCGAAATTGTCGCTCGTGCGCGAAGCCAGCCGCTTCCATCCCTTCAGCTGGGTGCGCGTCGACGCCACGGACGTGATCGCGGCGTTTTCGGATGATCTGATCGACAAGCGCGACCAGCGAATCAAACAACGCGAATACGCGAACCTTGAGGCGGCCATCGTCGGGCCGAATCGTATCGAGGTGAGGACGAAACACGTACAGCGCTATAGTCTCTTCTTGAACGATCGTCTCATTGACACGGCAAAACCGGTCAGCATCTGGACGAACGGACAGCTCTCCTATGATGGTCCCGTCACAGCGTCACTTGAGATACTGTTACGTCAGGCACGGCTCCGTCACGATCCCCGGCAGCTGTTTCCCATTCATCTCCCGGTGTTGGTTCCAAAACAGGCCTCATGAGCATCGGGGACCGGCTGTGGCACGAAAACCGGTCAAGATTGTTCTGGCTCATCCTTGCGTTACTCGGATCGATTTCTCCCGATCTCGCCCGGGCGGAGTCCTGTTTTGTGGCCAGTGAACAGTCGGGAATCGCATTTCCCGCCGAGAAGATCGCCGGTGACTGGAGTTGCCGCCTTCAATTCGTCATCGATCATCACATCAGTGCCAGCACTGTTGGGCCGTTGAAAACCGCGATGGCTGAGTCCTTGTATCTCTACCTGCTTGACCGGCCGCCGGTAGCGGCGGCCCTCATCAATCGGTTGGATCTGGCAGACTATAAGTCCGAGGAGCGCGGTCGGGGGCGGTGGTGGGGCAGCGATGGGGAGGGAACGGAGGGCATCGTGCAGCTGGTATACCAGGATCGCACGACGCGGGTATATTACCTTGAAGGCAGGCACCATAGCCGTTTGCTTCCCAATGTAAGCGGCAAGGCCGTGATCTTTCTTCGGATGAGGCCGGTGATGGACGAGCGGGGTTCCGACGCAATGGAAAGCACTATGGTGGCGTACACGATGTTGGATAACCGTGTTCTTTCCGGCTTCGTGTCGCTTCTGCGCCCACTCGTCGATGCCACGGTGATGCGCAAATTGTCTAAAGGCGTGGCAATGGTCAATCGGTTGGGTCTCGAAATTCGCCAACAACCTGACCGCGTGCTGTTCGAGGCCACGGATCCTCCTTCCTTGCCCGAGCAGGACGTCGCATTCTTAACGCAGGCCTTAAGCCGCCGGCACACTTCATCGCCCACTCCAAACTCCCCGCGTCCGGCGCCATGACGACCGCTCGAAGTTTTACGCTCCTCTGCACGATCGGCGTGTTTTGTTTTATCAGCTATAACATGGTCCGGATGCCGGTCTTGGCGCTGTTCGCAGAGTCGCTCGGTGCAAGCCCCGAGCGGATCGGCGTGATTGTGTCAGTGTCCACTCTGACAGGCGTGTTGCTCAAGCTTCCCTCCGGTGCGCTTTCAGACATTTACGGCCGTCGCATGCTGCTGCGCGTCGGGGTCATCGCGTTCGGTTTGCCTCCATTTCTCTATCTCTTCGTGTCGGATTTGAATCTGCTCACATTGTTACGGCTCTTCCACGGCTTGGCGACGGCGATCTTCGCACCGAGCGCGCTCGCCACGGTCGCCGACCTGTACCGCGAGCGGCGTGGGGCAGCGCTGGGCACCTATACGGCCTGTACACAATCGGGAGCCTTGCTGGGCCCGTTCATCGGCGGATACCTCGCCTTTGCGTCCGGCTTTCCCTCTGCGTTTCTCACTGCCGGATTGGTCGGGTGCATCGCCATTGTCCTGTTCTACAGTTTGCGGCTGACCCCGCCTCCGCCGCGTAATCAGGACAAGGGGCTGGCGCCGGTGATGACGGAAATGTGGAAGGGATTCAGCATCGTCGCCCGGAACCGTAAAGTCCTGATTACCAGCTCGACGGATGCGGCCAAAATGATCGCCAACGGAGCATTGATGGCCTTTTTGCCTCTGTATGGCGTGGGAGTCGGCCTCAACGCTGGCGAAGTCGGACTGCTGTTCACGGTTCAATCCCTGACGTCGTTCTTCTCAAAACCCATCATGGGCCGAGTCTCAGATCGAGTCGGCAGGCAGCCATTGATCATGTTGGGCTTGGTAATTTGTGCCGTCACGTTTGTCTGTATTCCGCATGTGGCGAGTTTTGCCGTGTTGGTGCTTCTGACGGCCGGGTTCGGTTTCGGGGAGGCGGTGGTCTCGTCCTCTTCCTCGGCGTTCGTGGCGGACAGCTCGGAGTTCAAGACGCTGGGCGCAGGCATGGGAATGCAAGGCACCATTGGAGATATCGGCCATGCCAGTGGTCCATTGCTGGCCGGTGTACTCATTGCCCACACGAGTTATGCCTCGGCGTTCACGACCATTGCCGGCCTCCAGGTTGCTGCCGCCGGATTCTTTTGGCTCACCATGAGAAAATAAATACCGCTATAATGGACTGCCATGCGGGAAATCGCGACTGAAAACATTGTGATCGGTGTGCTCGCGTCGATCGGCGTCATGGTCCTGATCGTTGTGTTTGTCTATGTGGTGAAGCAAATGTTTACTCAGAAAGGCGAATAGGCTCACTGGTTCAGCTTCTCACAACTGGCAAAGACGAGAGACGAGAACTTTCAATAACTCGTATGTTTACAGGAATCGTCGAAGAGATGGGCGCCGTGACTGCGATTGAAAAAACTCTCGCGGGCACACGACTGACGATCCTGGCCTCGGCCGTCCTGGGAGATCTGAAGGTCGGGGACAGTGTCAGCATCAACGGGACCTGTTTGACAGTGGTGACTAAAGGGGAAACGACGTTTGTGGTGGACGTTTCCCCCGAGACCTTGTCCGTGACGACTCTCGGTGAGCTGGTCGGAGGGACGCCGGTCAATCTCGAGCGGGCCATGAAGTTGAATGAACGGATCGGCGGTCACCTTGTGGCAGGTCATGTGGACGCGGTGGGGACTATCCGCAGCCGGCATCAGGAGGGGAATGCAATCGTCTTCTCCATCGAGGCGCCGCCTGATGTGCTGCGCTATTGCGTAACGAAGGGTTCGGTCACAGTCGATGGGACCAGTCTGACAATTAATCATGTGACCGACTCTTCGTTCAGCGTCGCCGTCATTCCCCATACGGCGACAACGACGACGCTGGGATTGAAGCAAATCAATGACACCGTCAACCTCGAATCAGACCTCATCGGCAAATACGTCGAGCGGCTGCTTCAGCAAAGAAGTCAGCTACCAAAGAGTCCCCCGGCTATTGACAAGGACTACCTGAAAAAGCGCGGACTTTTGTAGCAGCCTGAGTTCTCTGGCGTTTCCCGCCCATACCACTCCACCTGGGGGCTCGATACAATAGTCCATGCGCTGCTCCTTATTCTCCTCTACGCCACCGCCAGGGTTTCACTACCTGCCTGATTGGATCACAGTGGAAGAGGAGAATGCTCTCTTGTCGCAGATCGAAAGGCTGTCGTTCTCGGAGGTCCGCATGCATGGCGTCACCGCGAAGCGACGGGTTGTCCATTTCGGGTGGGATTACGGCTACGATTCGTGGACAATCGAACCCACCGAGCCGATACCGGATTGGATGATGCCTTTGCGCCTGCGTGCGGGTGCTCTGATGGGCGTCTCGGCAGAAGCCGTGGAAGAAGTGTTAGTCACTCGCTATGAGATGGGTGCCGGCATCGGATGGCATCGAGATGCTCCGATGTTCGGTCCGATGGTCGTCGGTGTCTCTCTGGCAGGGACTTGCCGTATGCGTTTTCAGCGCAAAGTCGCCGGCGAACGAGAAACGGCCGAGGCAATCCTCGCGCCGAGGTCGGCATATCTTTTAGCCGAGGAAGCCCGTTTCCAATGGCAGCATTCCATACCGCCCGCAAAGGAGTTACGCTACTCCATTACGTTTCGTACCGTGAAGGCTCGCTAGGCTTGGGTGGTGTCCGCACGCTATCCATTGAGGCAGCGTGTTCGCACTCATTCATGGTTCATTCTGTGCCGAGGACCGGTAGCTCACATACAACCAGAGCCCAGCCACCACTGAAGCGAAGGCTGCCAGGCCAATTTGGACGATGAAGTGAAGGGGGCCTACATAGATCTTGTAGATCTGTAGGGCAATGATCGGCAAACCAACCGCTAAGGCCAGAGCGATCACGTGCCGTCTTAGATAAATGGGTTCGCCCGGCTTTCTCCGTCCCCCTTGCATCGTGCTACTTTCTTTCAGATTTAAGGGTTTATTGTCCATCCATCAGAGGTCTGGCCGCGCTGCTGAAGTGAGCATCAGAGCCGCGTTGTGTCTTCCGTTGCCGAGAAGGAGCGTTCCGTCTCAGACGGGTGGTGGCGCTGTTCGCCGTTCCATCGAGCGAAGCTCAGGATGGAACAAGTTGCGACGCCAAGCGATTGCGAGGCTTACGGAGGACCAACAAGGACCTGGCTTCAAGCGAAGCAGCGCGGTCAGACCGAATTTCATTTCATCAGAAACGGTTTAGAATCCTCTCCTGAGGCCGTCGTCACCGTGACGATAGCCAGCCCTTTTCGTCCTGCAGGCGGAACAGTGGCGGTAATCGTGGTCTCGTTCTTCATTTTAAAGGTCGCCGCATGCCCGGGACCAAAAGAGACGCCGCGCAGACAATCGGCCGAACCAAAATTCGTCCCGGTAATTGTAACTTTGTCTCCAGCTTTTCCTTCGTCAGGGGCCAGTTTTGCGATTCTGGGTGCTTCGCCGAAACAGGCTTTTGCTGCTCCTGCCTTCTCGGCCGTTTGAAATTTCGGTTTATCGGTTTTAGAGGCTTTGGGTTTGGGTGCTTTGGCTTCGGGTGTCGCTTTGGGCTTTGTGGCCGATTTTTCCTTGTCCGCTGCGGGTGCCAGCTCAGGGTCACCCGTTACGAGCAGAAAACCGACTGTACCAATTAACATCATTATACGGCCCATTCGCTTCACCATGCCTGCCTCCTTCGCGGCAGCGCCACCGGCGCTGCATGGACTTGTGGTGCATTATTCCTCAATGGTTGAGATGTCTCCTGGGTCTTGACCAAGTTCTTTCGCTTTCAGCACTCGGCGCATGATCTTGCCGGAACGCGTCTTCGGGAGCGACGTGACTATGTCCACTTCCGAGGGAACAGCGATTTTCCCCAGCTCATGCCGGACCTGCTCTTTTATGGACTCGATGAGGGCAGGGTTTGCGGTTTCACCCTGCTTGAGGATGATGAACGCTTTGATCGTCTCACCGACTGTCTTGTGGGGTATCCCGATGACGGCGGCCTCAGCCACCGCGGGGTGGCTGACGAGCGCGCTTTCGACCTCAGCGGTTCCCAGGCGATTGCCCGCGACCTTTATCACATCGTCGGCACGGCCCATGAACCACATGTACCCGTCAGCGTCTTTGTGACAGACGTCGCCCGCCGTATAGCAGTTTGGGATGATGTTCCAGTAGGTTTTGTACCGTTCGGGATCTTTATAGATGGTACGCATCATTGATGGCCACGGTTTCTTGATCACGGCGAACCCGCCCTGGTTTGCGGGCAAGGGATTGCCTTGGCGGTCCACCACATCGGCTTCGATCCCTAAGAAGGGTCTCGTGGCGGACCCAGGCTTCAAGGCCACGGTAGGCAATGGCGTAATCAGAATGGATCCTGTTTCCGTCTGCCACCAGGTATCCATAATCGGCTTATCGCCGCCTGCGGCACGATGAAACCATTCCCACGCCTCGGGATTAATCGGTTCACCGACGCTGCCAAGAATGCGCAAGCTGGATAGATCGTATTTTTTTGGCCAGTCCTCCCCATGGCGCATCAGCAGCCGAATGGCAGTGGGCGTCGTGTAAAAAATAGAGACGCCATACCGTTCGATCAGATCCCACCACCGGCCTGGATTGGGAAAATCCGGTTTCCCTTCGGCGGTGAGCACGGTAGCTCCATTTAAAAGCGGGCCATAGACGATATAACTGTGGCCGGTAACCCATCCCGGATCAGCGACGCAGAAGTACACGTCGTCGTCTTTCATGTCGAACACGTACTTTGTCGTCGTGTAGGTGCCGACCATGTACCCGCCGTGGACGTGTACGACCCCTTTGGGTTTTCCTGTCGTGCCGGACGTGTACAGAATGTACAAGGGAGTTTCTGAGTCAAGTGGCTTCGCTTCGCAGACAGCCGGTTCACCTTTGACCCAATCCGTCCAGTCGAGTTCTTTTGGAGCGGTTGGCAGGGGGCTTGAGGGTTGTCGTCTGACCACGACGACCCGCTCAACGGAAGGGCACTGCTTCAACGCCTCGTCAACGATCGGTTTCAGGGGAATGACCTTGGTCCGGTCGAAACCGACGTCCGCGGTGATGACCAATTTGGATTCAGCGTCGTTGATTCGACTGGCCAGAGCGGGCGCGCTGAATCCCGAATACACCACGCTGTGGATCACCCCGATGCGGGCGCACGCCAGCATGGCAATGAGCTGTTCCGGAATTTTCGGGAGATAGATGGTGACGCGGTCGCCTGCGTTCAGGCCCAGCTTCTTCAGCGCGTTGGCGCACCGATTGACCTGGCGATAGAGTTCGCCGTAGGTAAAGATCCGTTCACGGTCGTCTTCGCCGACCCAGATGAGTGCAACCTTATTCTTGCGCCAGGTTTTGACGTGTCGGTCGAGGCAATTGTATGTGATATTGCACGTGGCTCCCACGAACCATTTGGCCCAGGGGTAATTCCATTCCAGAACGGTGGACCAGGGCGAAAACCAGTCCAACTCCTTCGCCATCCCGCTCCAAAAGGCTTCAGGATCGGCAATCGATTTCTGGTACTCCTTCTCGTAGTCCTTGATGTGCGCCGCGGCGATGGTCTTGGCCGTCGGCCGATAGACACGGCTCTCTTTGAGGAGGGTTTCAATGTTCTCCGTCATGGCTGAACAGCTCCTTTGGGATGGACCGTACCGGATACCGCCATTATCGACAAGCGGTTGTGGCGGCGCAACCATACAACGGGACGGTCGCCGATGCAATTGCCTCCGGCCCGTGGTTGACAGCCGCACAGGGCCAGAGTACGCTGATTTCACACAGGGCTTGAGACGTGCCCTCTATGATGCTTCCCACCTCACCTCCATCGCTCCAGTCACGGTTTCTCGCGATTCTGGTCGTTCTCGCTATGACAGGCCTCAGCCCCGTTGCGGCGCTCGCTCAGATGGGAAAGCCGGAGGGACTGTATTACAAATCGTGGGCCGTCGTCATTGGAATTGAAAACTACCTGCTTGCGCCGAAAATTCCCGGTGTCATTGAAGACGCCAAAGCCGTTGCCGAAGTCTTTCGCAAATTAGGATTCGAAGAGGTCGTCGAACTCTACGACAAGGACGCAAGTTCGCGGCGATTGCAGCAGACGCTGGTGGATTTTCTGCCTCGGAAGGTGGGCCGTCAGGATCGTCTCGTGATTTATTTCTCCGGCCATGCTGGGATTACTCAGAGCGGCACGGGGAAGGATCTGGGTTATCTCGTACCCTGGGACGCGCAGCCCGGGAATGTCTCGAAGGCCGTGACCTTTGAACAGCTCAAAGAGTTTAGTCACCGCAGCGCCTCGAAGCACACGCTGTTCGTATTCGATACCGCCGTCCGAGGGTGGGAGGCCAGTGCGGCTCAGGCGCTTTCGCTAGAAGGGCGAAGCGCCCCAGAAGACGATACGGAAAAACGCGCCGTCCAGGTGTTGACAGCGGCCGACAAAGGAGAGGCCGCGGTGAGAACCCAGGATCGCAGTGTCTTCGTACTGGCGCTGATCAAAGCGCTCACCGGGGAGGGGGACATAGACAAAAATGGGTGGCTGATGGCGTCCGAGGTCGGGCGGTTCATCAGTCAGCAGGTGACGGATGACACGAAGGGTGCCCAGCATCCGACGTTTGCCCAGCTGGAAGGCGATGGCGATACCATTATCATCGAAGGACGGAAGGCGGCGTTTCGGCTGGGTGGGGAGCCCCAGTCACCTGCTGAACGTCAGCAAGCAGCCAGGATGCAATACGAGCAGGCTTTTGCCCTCCTGCAAAATGGAAAAGCGCAGGACGAAGCCTTGGAGCGCCTCAACAAGTCGCTGGAATACGATCCGACATTTGGCGACGCCTATGTGCTCAAAAGCTACGTGCGGCTCGAGGTGATTCCCGATCTGGAGGAAGCGCTGAAGGCCGGGAAGTTGGCCGTTCAGTATGCACCAAACAACCCGGATTCACACTATACGTTGGGACTGATCTACGAGAAACGCGGACAGTATGCGGAGGCCGAAGGGGCCATGCGTAGAGCGTTGGCCGCCAACCCGAGTTATGTCGACGTCTACTTCACGCTTGGGTCCCTATATGCCGATCACTTGAAGGATCAAAAGAAAGCGGTCGAAGCCTTTGAGCGGTATCTCGAATTGGGCGGCACTCATAATCGGGCACGTGAAGTCGTCGCGCAGTCGCGGGCGACAGACACGCAGCCTCCCTCCAAAAATCCCTAATCTCGTGCGCCTCCCTTGAGATAGCCCAAGCCGATTTTCAAGGCTCGTCTGGTGATTTCCGCCCACCGGACCTGGGGATATTCGGCGAGCACGGCGGCCGCTTTCGGATCTTGTACGTCGAGATTCAGTATCTTGATGATGCCGTCCTCGATCTGCACGTCAGCCACAAAAAGTCCTCCTTCAAAGATGAACGTACGCATGAAAGCGTCGATCGCGTTGACTGGACTAGGGGTGCATGTTAGCATGATTTCGCTCGATTTCTCGACCAGTTGGAGAAGCCAATCCCGCTCCGGAGGTGCGTAGACATGATCACTTTTAAGGAGGACGTCGCATGAAGCCACGAGGCTGTTTCTCAAACGTGACCTGTGGTGGAATGGCCCTCATCCTGTTGCTGGCGCTCACCGCATGCGGTGGCCCTCCGAAATGGGTGAAGCAAGGGTCCGGTGCCTTCAATGAGAAAGATACGAAAGCCTTCTATGGCGTCGGATCCGTCACCGGCGTCAAGAATGAGCCATTGGCCTGGGACACTGCTGAAAACCGCGCCCGCGCCGAAATAGCCAAGACCTTTGAAACGTACACCGGCTATCTGATGCGCGATTATGCGGCATCGACAACCGCCGGCGATTTTACGCGCAACACGGAAGAACAGAACGTCGAACGAGCCATCAAGACCGTGACCACCACCACCTTGAGCGGGGTGCGTCCGATTGAGCGATACAAAGACGAGAAGACCAGCACCTACTACGTGTTGACTAAACTGAATCTCGAGGAAATGAAGAACAATCTCGAGCAGGCTAAGGAGTTAAACGCCCAGGTGCGAGATTTCGTCCGTAAAAATGCGGACAAGCTGTTCGAGCGTCTGGAGAAGGAAGAAGATAAGCGGGCCAACCATTAAGCCGGACGCATGAAGGAGCCCGTGATGAGCATCATGACGCAACGCATCCAATGGACCAAGCCGGCGGTGCTCATGTGCCTGCTGGTGGGTTTGACGGCGTGTGGGGGTGAAACCCGGGTCACCCGTATCGATGCCGGGGTGGTGACCGACCTCAGTGGGCGGTGGAACGATACGGACTCTCGTATAGTGGCCGAATCCATGGTCAAGGAAGCGCTCGAGTATCCGTGGCTGAATACCTTTAGCCAGTCCAAACGCCGGCAGCCGGTGGTCGTCGTCGGCACCGTGTTGAATAGTAGTCATGAACACATCAACGTGCACACGTTTGTCACTGATTTGGAGCGTGAGCTGACCAATTCTCAAAAAGTCACGTTCGTGGCGGGTAAGAATGAGCGGGACGAGGTCCGTTCGGAGCGCAAAGAACAAGCCATGTATGCCAGGGAAGATACGCAGAAGGCACCCGGCCGGGAAATCGGTGCCGATTACATCATGAAGGGCACGATCGCCACGATTCTGGATGAAGCAGACGGCACCAAGGCGATGTTCTATCAGGTCGATCTCCAGATGGTGGATTTGGAAAGCAACGCCAAGGTGTGGTTCGGACAAAAGAAGATCAAGAAAGTCATCGAGAAGAAGCGAACAATTTTCTAAGGCTCCGCGAAACTCCGTTGAGCCCTCTTGTCTCACGCCCCACCGCTCCCGTCTCTACGTGGTGGGGCGTTTGTGTGTCTGCTCACGTACTGACCGTCCTCTGCACTGCCGCGCTTGGCGGCTGCACCTTATCCCAGAGCCATTATCTTCTCGTCGATAAAAGTCTTCTCACCAGCGATTACCAGGAAGCGGACGCTATCATCCGGCAGGCGGAGAAGGACTACGGCGCAAAGAGCCGTGTGTTGTATGGCATGGACCGGGGAATGACCCTTCAGCTGGCCGGCGAATACGAACAGAGCAACCACGTCCTGGAGGAAGCTGAAGAGGAAGTGGATCGTCTGTATACGAGAACGGTTCGTACGGAAACCGCTGCGTTCATGACGAACGATAATACCTTGCCGTATGAGGGGGAGCCCTATGAACAGGTGATGATCAATGTCCTCAAGGCCTTGAACTATGCGTCGCTGAACCGGTGGCAGGATGCGCTGGTTGAGGCCCGCCGTATGGACCATCGGCTGAATGTCCTCGCCGACCGAACCAAGGACAAGGCCGCCTATCATGACGACGGGTTTGCACGGTACCTCAGCGGTATCCTCTACGAGAGCACCGGAGACGTCAATAATGCGTTCATCGCGTACCGCAAGGCGTATGAGATGTTTGACTCATCTCGCGGATGGTCGCGCACAGGGGTGCCGGCCCAATTGCAGGCTGACCTCTTGCGAACGGCGGACGCCCTGCATTTGAGCCAGGAATTCTCAGACTATCAGCGGCGCTTTCCCGATACGGCTTGGACGAGCCTTGAGACCCAGCAACAGCTCGCTCAAGTGATTGTGATCAGCTATAATGGCCGCGCCCCGCGTAAGGAGGACCAGTTTCTTGACGTACCGATCAGTCTTGACGCGCTCCAACTGGTGCTGCTCAATCGAGGGCTCTTCCAAGGGAATCGTCAGCAACATCGAGCGGCTGATACCGCGTTATACGGGCTCAACGGCCGGGTCGTTCGTGTGGCGTTACCCATGATGGTCCCGCAAAAAACGCAAGTGCGTACAGACACCATCCGACTGCTGCCGGCTGATGGCCCTCCCCTGACGGTGCGAACCGAGTTGGTGCAGAACGTCACGGCCTTAGCCAGTAAGGCGCTGGCTGAGCGTCTCCCTGGCATCACGGTGAAGGCCGTGGCCCGTGCCGCGCTGAAGTTCAGCATGGCCGAAGCTGCCACGAGAGGTGCGCAGCAGGCAGCGGGACGAGACGCGGCACCCTGGGTCGGACTGGCCGTCGGGCTTCTGACCAAGGGATTTGCGGTGGCCTCCGAAGAATCGGACAAGCGCAGCTGGCGAACCCTGCCGGATGAAATTCACCTCGCCCGGGCCTGGGTATCTCCCGGCGAATACCGCGTACAAGGGGCGGTTGCCGATGGAGGTTTTCGATTGATGACGCCAGCGTCATCGGAGAAAACCTTGTCGCTTCAGGCAGGGGAAACGGTCATCCTCATCCAACGGGTGATGCATTGAATCCAGCCTGGCCATTGAGGGCTAGACATACAGCGATCGTGTTCACGGCGCTTCTCGTGGGATGTTCCGGGTGGGGAGGACCCTCAAAGCCTTCCTGGATGGACGGTGCCAATTCGGAGTATCCCTCGGCGCAATATCTCACAGGCGTAGGACAGGGCGACAATCGGACCGTGGCCGACGATCAGGCCTACGCCGCATTGGCTCGTATCTTCAAAGCGGAAATTTCCGCCCAGTCACAAGACTGGGAATCGTACTTGGTTGTCGAGCAGCATGGGACCAGTCATGACGAGCGACGTCTCACGCTCGACCATTTGACGCGTGTCTCCACCGACAAGGTGTTGGAAAATGCGAAAATTCTCGACCGCTGGTACGATGCGAAAAAAGGGCTGCACTACGCATTGGGCGGCATGCATCGGGCCCAAGCGGAAACGGCGTTGATCGAGCGCATGACCGAGTTAGATCGTGCCGTCCTGTCCGACGTCGATGAGGCCGGCCGCACGTCAGACCGGCTGGCGAAAGTGCGCGCCTTGAGACGGGCGACCCGTAATGTGGCCCTGCGCGAAACTTACAATGCGGATCTTCGTGTCGTTCGGACCAGCGGACAGGGCATGCCACCGCGCGTTCGTCTTCAGGAATTAAGCCGCGAGTTGGAAGAGTACCTCGCCGCACATCTCGTCCTCACCGTGGCCATCACAGGCGATCATGTCGAACCAGTGCAGCGGGCATTGACAGAAGGGTTGATCAAAGAAGGACTCCGCGTTGCCGCCGTCCCATCAGGAACGGAAACAGCGAGCGGAGCAGCACCTCCTTTAACACCGGAATTACTGATTCGCGGGATGGTGCGTGTCTGGCCTGTGGACATTCGTGACCCACAGTTCACCTATGTTCGCTGGTGCAGCGATTTTGAAATCGTTGACCTGGCGGGACAGCAAATCATCGGGGCGATTTCGAAAGGTGGAAAGGAAGGGCATTTATCCGAGCGGGAAGCCACGGCAAAAGTGATCAGAGTCATGCAGCAGGACCTGTCGGCGGATGTCGCCAGGGCCATCGCCGCACATGTGTATGGAGAGTCCGAATTGCCGGGTGCGGCGAATCGCCCAGCCGGGTGTCCACGGGAGGCGTTAAGAGCCAGACCGGCAAATGCAACTCATTAACTCGAAAGGGAGGGAGAAGACCGGCATGAGCAGATCGAAACCAGGAGGTCGGGCGCCCCGCAGTCGCGGCAGGGGATTGACGGCGACGCAACAACGTGTTCCCAGCCGGCTGGCGAAGCGGCGGCTGAACGAGCGCTTAAAGAGTGATACGGCAGCTTTTAATGAAGGCAATCTGGCCGATAAACTGCGCCGTGAAGGATACGAAGAAGTACCCTTGGAGGAACTCCAGGACCGGCTCTCAAAAATGCCCGGGCCATTGGCTGCGGTCATTCTCAAAGGGAGGGTCTGATCCATGCCGTATTATTATTTCGATTCGACGGCGCTCGTGAAACGCTACAGCATGGAACGGGGAACGAGAATCGTCAATAAACTGATGGTCAAGCGAGGCAAGGTGGCTATCCTCCCTACGTGGACTGTCACGGAGTTGTATTCGGCCTTTTCGAAC
Source organism: Nitrospira sp. (assembly GCA_029240595.1). Lineage (GTDB taxonomy): Bacteria > Nitrospirota > Nitrospiria > Nitrospirales > Nitrospiraceae > Nitrospira_C. Next base: position 15,371 of record JARDZZ010000017.1, read on the forward strand.
CGTGCCCAGCAAGGCGAATTGACACGGGATGATTGCTACTCGGTCATCCATAAATTCGAGCGGGAATCGGCCCAAGGGCTTTTCCAATTCATCGTGCCTACCATGCACACGTATCTGTCTACGAAAGAACTGATGATGGAATACCCTGGTTTAAGGACGCAGCAGGTGTTGCATTTAGCGTTGGCATTGGAGCTAAAGCCCCTCCGACTCACGGTTGTGAGCGCCGATACGCAGCTCTTGTCTGCGAGTAAAACCGCCGGTCTGCATATCATCAATCCCGAGGAGGATTAGCCGATGTCGAAGGGGTTAGCTGGCTCTAGGGACATTGGTAGTCAGTAATCATTGCCGCCACGACAATGACCCAATCATCGGCAGTTTCCCGCCAACGCGTTGCACGTTCGACCAGTGAAACAGGAAGGGATTCGCTGCTGAGATCCAACAGGGCGCGCTGTACGCTGCCCTGAGCCAGGGCGAGACTGCCACATACGCCGGACGAGGCTGGCAACTGGCCACCCGCTCGACGGAACAATGCCATAGCACGGTACCCGTGTTCTTGTGAGCGGAACAGCGATTCCGCTCCTTGATACAGACGGACGGACGCATGGTTGTCTCGGCTGAGCAGACCCAACCGTTTGGCCATCAACGCGGCCCTCCCCATATTCATGGCAGCACCTTCGGGATCGTCGCTTGCGATCGCTTCTTCCGCCTTGACTCGCAGTCGTTCCAGCTCCGCCTCGTCTCCCATCGTCTGCGTCCACGCCGGCTCTGTGATGCATGCCAAGGAGACGATTCCAATGAGCACAGTCGACAGCTTCACGAATCCTCCCGGCGGATCATTGAAAGCAAAGGCCTCACGGCGCCTTATTGAAGGTACTCCCAGGTGTCAATTTGCTTGATGCTCCAGTTGACGGCCTCTTTCAACTTGACTACCTTGGGATCGGCGTCATGGTCGCGAACCTGATGCAGGGACTTTTGTAACGCATAAAGCGGTTCATAGGCCTTTCGATCAGGCAGTTTGCCCAGAGCCCACGCGACTTCCGTTTTCAACGCGACATCATCGGTCTTCAACGTTTCGAGCAACGGTTCGACGATCGAGAAATCCCCATGCAGAGCGCCCAAGACACCCAACGCTTTCGCCGCTGACGGCCGCAGTTCGGCCGGACCGCTCGTCATGGCTTGAACCAAGGCCGGGACTGAATCCTTCTGTCCGATATTTCCAAGCGCCAACGCAGAAGCCTTGGCTATTTCGATGTCCTTGTCTTTCAATCCGGCGAGGAGGCGGGGCACGGCTTTCGTCTCGAAGAGATAGCCGAACAGGCCGATGAGCCGCACTTTCCGGGCGGAAGAAGTCGAAGGATCATCGTAGAGCTTGAACAAACGTTCTTCCTGTCCCCATTCCGCCGTGATGAGCGCAGGAAAGTCATAATCCTCCAGACGTTCCTTCAATTTGTTCATGGCGAACGCCGATGGGTCTCCGGCGTTCGCGGCTACAGCTGCTTGTTCGGCGTCCGTAAAATCCGTTCTCACCTCTTTCCGCCAGGGCATTTTTTTGCCTTCTAAGACGTAGGAGAGTTGACAGGCCGGACCTTTCCACAAGCGCGATGGTGAATCCGGCAGGTCGGCATCGCTACCCATTTTCGTCGTGCCTTCCCAAATCTTGCGCTGCTCGCATTTGACGTTCAGCGTCACGTCATGCGGTTGGGACGGATCGGTCATCACGGTATATCCGAATTCCTTCATCCGCTTCACCACGACGTCGGTTAAAGGGCCGGCATCGGTCGATCCTTTGTCTGAGATGGCGATGACCTCAACCAGCACTCGATCGATCTTTTCGAGTTTCTGCTTTTCTTCCGCGGTGAGCGATTCCTGGCGGGCCCAACTGTTCGAGACAAGCAGTACGAGGAGCACCAGACTCGAAAGCGCCAGTTGCCTCATGTGTGCCTCCAGCATCGATGATGATAAGTGAGGGATAAAGAAAAATACGCAAAAACGACCGACATTACTGTACCGAAGAGCCGAAGGAATCAGCAAGTTCCAAGTTGAAGCGCTTCAAAGCGCGACAGTATAATTGCGCGATGCTGTCTGGCCGGACGATAGGATTCATCGGCGCGGGGAATATGGCCGAAGCGCTGATCTCCGGCCTCTTACATGGAAAGAGAATCACACCGGCTCAGCTCCTCGCGTCAGATATCAATGCTTCGAAGGTCGCCCGACTTCGCGAAAATTACAAGATCGAAGCGGCGTCGACAAATCGTGATGTTGCGAAACAGGCGGACGTTCTGGTTCTCGCAGTGGAGCCGCAAGTGCTGGATGAGGCGCTTGCAGATCTTGGGGTGGTCATTCGAGAAGAGACGCTCCTCATTTCTGTCGCAGCAGGATATCCGATCGCCCGCATTGCGCACTACGTGCCGGGCACAACCCAAATTGTCCGTTCCATGCCGAATACGCCGTCCCTCATTAGAGAAGGCGTCACCGCTGTTGCGTACGATGATCGCCTTTCCGATGCACACGCCAGTATCGTGCGTGCGTTGTTCGAATCCATCGGACAGGTCGTGAAAGTCGAGGAAGGGGCGCTTGATGCCGTCACCGGCCTGAGTGGGGGCGGACCGGCTTATGTGTATGTCATGATCGAAGCGTTGGCAGATGGAGGCGTCAAGGCGGGATTGCCTCGTGAAACGGCGCAGCTTCTGGCAGCGCAAACCGTCAGTGGCGCGGCGCGGATGGTGCTCGAGTTACGGGAGCATCCCGGGATGCTGAAGGACCGGGTTGCTTCGCCTGGAGGTACGACTATTTCTGGACTGCATGAACTCGAGCGAGGCGGTCTGCGGGCGACGCTGATCTCCGCAGTAGAAGCCGCAACACGGCGGTCGCAAGAATTAGGTACGACTATTTAGAAGGAGAACCGTATCGTGCAGTATTGGGTGAAGATTGTCTTCGTGGATAACCAGGAACTGCTCGTCAAAGATGCCGTCAGGCATACGATTAGTGACGACATGGAAGTGTTGGAAGTGGATTCGGCGAAGGAAGTGATCATCGTGCCCATGAAGCAGATCAAGTATCTGGCCTGTGACGCGACGGTCTTTGCCTCGAAAGGACCACCTCAACCGAAAGGCTAGCAGAACCCGCATGCTGAGAGCGCTGCTTTTTTTCTTCCTCCCGTAGGCAGAGGGTTTATTTCCGTGAGTCCTCGGTGTGCCACCTCGGTTACCCAATCGGGGCGTATGGAAGTTATGGGCGATCGGTAGAGAGCCGTTTCGCCAGACGGTGAGCCAGGCGTATCATGCCGGGCGATCGGTCGCCCGGATCGAGCAGGACGTTTAGCACGTATAACTGGCCGGAATCGGCCAGGGCCTTTTCCAAAGTCTGTTCAAATTCTTGCTGCGTTCGCACGACGACGCCGATGCCGCCGCCGATGAGATCGCAGATCCGTTCATAGCGCCAGTCATGAATGTCGTTGAAGGGACCTTCCAGAATTTCGCGTTCAGTGGAATACCCTCGATTGTTCAAAACAATGACAATGGGCGCTTGCCGATACCTCACGGCGGTCGACAGCTCCGACCCTGTCATCTGAAAGGCGCCGTCACCCACCAGGACAATCGGACGGAGCGTAGGATCGGCAAACGACGCTCCGATCGAAGCCGGAACTGCGAATCCCATCGAGGTATAGTAGGCGGGCGAGAGAAATTCAAACCCCCGATGCACACGCAGGTCAGCTGCCGCAAACAGTGATTCCCCGACGTCGGCAATGACAAGCGTGGTTTGGTCCAATTTTAGATCCAGATGCCCGAACAGCCCTTTCAACGTCACTTGCGAGTCCGCTGCAGGCGGCGGCCCAGTGATCGAGAGGGGTGGTGGAAGGGGACGAGAAGACTGAGCCGACAGACCATGCGTCCCCAGGGCCTGGACGAAGTCCTGGAAGCGAATCGTATCGTAGCGATGATGCCGAATGCTGACGTGATCGGCGGTTGCATGGATCGTGCGGCCCTCGGACCGCAACGGGGAGTCGGCATTCAAATCCTCGAGATCGGACAAGATCGATCCTAAAATCAACAGGCAATCGGAATCATTGATGAACTGTTGAACTTCATCGCGTGCGATCAATCCCCCATAGACGCCCACATACAGCGGATGGTCCTCTCGAATGACCGATTTTCCCAACAGTGTCGAGGCGATCGGAATTTTGAGACGCTCAACAAGACGCGTCAGATCATCTTGAAGGCCAAATCGCCCGATTTCTGCGCCGGCAAGTATGGCCGGACGCTTGGCCGATGCCAGCATGGCACGGACCTCTCCTATGGCTTCTTCCAGCGCGGCCGGATCGCTTGGATCCTCATTTAAACAGAGCGGCCGCAGTGGATGCAGCAGAGGAGTGTGGACGAGATCGCGTGGAATTTCGATGTAGATCGGGCGGCGGTACCGCAGAAGAGCCGCAAAAGCGCGGTCCATTTCACGCTCTGCCGTCGAGGGGTCGTCCAGTGAAATGGCGGCAACCGTCATTCGTTCAAAGACTTCTCGTTGCGTCGAAAAATCGCGCACCATATGGTGCATGTAGGGCGTACGAATCCGTTCCGACAGGCCGGGTGATCCCGTCAACAGCACGACAGGAGAGCGTTCAGCATAAGCGCAGGCAATGGCATTGACGCAATTCAGGCCGCCGACGCAATAGGTGACGCAGGCCGCACCGATGCCGTTAATGCGCGCGTACGCGTCCGCAGCAAACCCGGCGCAGTCTTCTCGGGTCGTGCCGATGTGGCGGATCGGGGAACGCTCGATGAGTTCATACAGGCTGAGGACGTAGTCACCGGGAATCCCGAATATATGGCGGACGCCGAGCTGATGCAGGCGATCGATGACGGCTGAGCCGATTGTCGCTTCTGTCCCCATTGATTCCGTCTGCGGTTCGTTATGGTGTGCGAGACGAGGCTCTCGTTCCAGCAAACCATAGAGGAGGCAACCCGTCAAGCAGATACGAGGGAGGCCAAGGTCTTGACGTCGGGCTCGCCCCATCCGATAACTGTCCCATGACAGGGGACCATGAGCTGTCGACCGGAACAGTCACCTTGGCCCGTGCCAAGGAAGTAGTCGGGTCTGGGCATCTCTGGATCTATGCCGGGTTCGTGCATGCGGTCGCCGGGCAGCCGGTGGCCGGCGACCTGGTCGATGTCCTGATGCCGAACGGCCGGTTCTACGCTCGCGGATTTTATAATCCCATGTCAAAAATCCGTATTAGAATCTTGGCCTTCCTGGATGAACGGATCGGACCTGCATTCTGGCACGAACGCATCGCCCAAGCCGTGCGGCTTCGCAAGCGGATCGTTTCCAGTGCGACGGCCTATCGGGTGATCTACGGCGAGGCTGATCGGCTGCCCGGTCTGATCGTTGATCGGTACGGCGATATGTTGGTTATGCAAACGCTGTCGAGTGGAATGGATCGCCGGAAGGAGATGCTGGCGGACTTGTTGTGCAAGGAAACCGGTCTGAGCAAGGTATATCTTCGGAATGACGCCAAGAGCCGCCTCTTAGAGGGCTTACGGCCTGCCACGGGTTTTTTATGCGGGAATGGAGCCACGACGATTGAAGTTCAGGAAGGACCGGCGCGTTTTCTTGTCGACGTTGCGCATGGGCAGAAGACCGGCTGGTACTGCGACCAACGCGAAAACCGGCTTGCGGCCGCCCGATTGGCATCCGGACAGGCCATCCTCGAAGTCTTCTGTCACACGGGCGCCTTCGGGATACAGGCGGCCCTCGCTGGGGCCGGCTCAGTCGAAGGGTTGGACGTCAGTGAAGAAGCGCTCGTCGTGGCACGGGATCATGCCAGACTGAACGACGTGCAGGACCGGTGCTCGTACCGATCGGCTGATGCCTTCGACGAGATGCGCCGCCTCGTGCAAGCTCGCAAGCAATATGATGTGGTGATTCTCGACCCTCCTGCATTTGCCCGCAGCAAACAGGCGGTTCCACGGGCCCTCGCAGGTTACAAGGATATCAATCTGTTGGGATTTCGACTGACAAGACCAGAAGGCATCATCGTCACGAGTTCTTGCTCCCACCATGTTTCTGAGATGGATTTGTGGAAGGTACTCACACAGGCGGCGCAGGACGCCAATCGGCCGGTGCGTCTGCTTGAGCAACGAGGTCAAGCCTCCGATCATCCCGTGCTTTTGACCATGCCAGAGACCCGTTATCTCAAGTGTTTCATCCTCCAAGTCCTTTAAGATCGCCACGCTGTTTCGCTGCGGTGTTTACAAATCGTTGAACAAGCGACAGCCAAGGATGGGAAAAAGGCGCATGAGATGCGGAGCCGTGAGCTTTTTGAGCAAAAGAAGCCAAGGATCAGGCGGCATTTATGCATGCGACTAATCACTCGGTGGCTCGAAGTGGCCTGATGGACGATTTTGCCACGGGACGGAGGATTGTTTTGACTGTTTCACCAGACTTTTCAAACTCATTTCCGCAGCTCGGAGTAGTTTAGGCTCCCCGCTCTGAATCAGTGCCGTCAGCATGACATAGAGCGATCGATCCATTCTCGAACCAGTCAGGATTCGTTCGGTGATGGGGTCCGGACCATCAGGCGTTTCCTCCACTTCGTCCTGGTCGCGAAAGAGCAATTGAAAGGCGTCAGGATGTGCGAAGAGCCATGCCACAGGAATTTTTATTGCTGTGGCAAGCTGTTCCAAGGTCTTCGTTGACGGGTCAAACGATTCAGCTTCAATATCGTCAAGGGCTTGAAGCGATATCCCTGCCTCGGCAGCGAGATACTCCCTCGAAAACCCTCGTGACAGGCGCCAGGCCTGGATCTGTAAGCCGATCGCCATGCGCGATGATATCTGAAGCCGCAAAGTATTGGCAACTGTGGACAACTTATGTTTTCTCTGAATTGTCAATCTGTTATGAGGAAATTGTCTCAGTGGAAGATGAGCAATGAAATCGGGTACAATACGGACAATTCATTCTCAAGGAGGCGGATCATGTTGGGTACAGATATTCGCGGGATCATGGCGGAAGAGGAAGAGGTCCTGCGCCGACGACAGGCGTTAAAATCGCTCCTTTCCATGCGGACCAAACAGTTGCGTGAATCCCTGGAGCAGCGGATCAAGCGGGCCAATAACGGCGGCGACTGGATGCAGCTCTCACGTGAGGAATGTGCAACCTTGCACAAGCAGGAGAAGGCCCACCTCAAGTCTCAACTCGAGCAGTTGCAGCATGAGGACGACCGTACGCGGGGCAAGTTGACGCTTCTCAAGCGCGCCAAGGCACGAGCACAAAGGATTCGAGCTGCCGAAGCAGCGTCTGGGCGCAAACGTCGGTAAATGTATAGGACTGTGCCACGCCTCGCGTGTCCTCCCTTGCTAGCCCTTTGACGCGCGCGCAAGCCGCGCGCATTCGCGAACTCTTCCGTGACAAGCGGGTTCGAAAGGCTGAAGGCGCCTTCATCATCGAAGGCGCCAAGCCCGTCCATGATGTGCTCATAAACTACCCTACCTTCGTTCAGACACTGGTCGTCACCGAGGATTACCTCCAGCGAGAAGGACATCAGGAGCGCCTGGTCCGGGAATCGGTAAACGTGCCCACCTTTCGCTGCCTCAATCGGGCTTTCTCGGCCTTGTCTGACCTCGAAACGCCGCAAGGCATTCTAGCCGTCCTACACCAACCGCGTTGGGACGAAGATCATGTGTTTGCGCAGGCAAGGCTTTTTGGACTGTACGGAGAGAAGTTGCAGGATCCAGCAAACGTCGGTGCCATCATCCGTACCGCGGCGGCATTTGATGCCAATGCACTGTGGCTCACGCCGGAATCAGCGGATGTGTACAATCCGAAAGTTGTGCGTGCAACGGCAGGGGCGCTGCTTTCCCTTCCGGTCTTCATCGCGCGCGATGTGACCAGGTTTAGTCAGAGGGGTTGCGCCGTCTTCGCCGCAGAAGCTCGGGGGGCAGAAACTGTCAAGATGGAAACGATTCGCGAAGTTCCCATGCGGCTTGTTATCGCTCTTGGAAACGAGAGTCGTGGTCTATCGGCTCACACCATCAAAGAGGCCACCCGGCGCTTCACAATTCCACTGAATCCCCGCATTGAATCTCTGAACGTCGCGGCCACCGCAGCGATTGCTCTTCACTTCTTCGGCGGATTATCAAGGTCCTAAAGCCGGGAATCGCAGGGGGGCTCCAAGATGTCGAAAACTCTGCAGCCTGACCCTCAGAAAAAAACGGTTGGAAAGAGATCTTTCACCCATAAAGGAAAAGAATTATGGCAACGAGAAAGGTATTTGCGAAAAAAAGCGGCAGAATATTTCCAAGAGAAATGGTGAGGATTAGAACGAGCGGCAATTTAAATCCGACAGCATCGAGGTCCGGTCAGACCATTACGACGGTGCCAGCGCGCAAAGTACTTGTCATTGAAACTATCAGCGCCAATATTCGTATACCGAAGGCGACACCAACGCCCGAAGTCGCGAGGTTTGTGGTAGTCACTGGTTCAGCATTTCCTTCTGGAACTGGCTCCCCGCTACTAGATATTCCCACGACCAGGATGGCGACCGATCCTGCAGGGAATTTTGTCAATTATGTCGCCCTGGCAAGCATCAGAGCCTATGCAACAGACGGAATAGTACAGTACTCAATCGATTTAAGCATTCCCAGCAGTGGATCCTTTGATGTGAGTCTCTTTGGCTACCTGTTACCCGCGGATAGTCAGAATTGGGCTCCTTGAGTGGAATCGTCAGACGCCATGTTTGCTAGGGACCACCCCAGGTGAAGACCTTGCTCTTAACTGCCAAGCTCCGACCGGAGGCGTTATTTGTTGCAGAAATTGGGATTCAGTCATTCCATCCCTCGGCTCGCTGGTCTCGTGTTGCTTGTAGTCATAGCCAGCTGCCAAAGCCACAACACCCCATTGGTTACAGAAACTGACGGCTCCTATCTTCGACTCCCAGACAACTCGACTAAAGCACTCGTGTGGGGGACTGATCCGGACGCGGTTAAAAGCCTTAAAACATGGCTGCTAAAGCAACGTATCCCTTTGATCGACGATGTGAAGTTGAACCAACTTGCCAGTGAAATGGGCTTGCATCAACCCGTTTCAAACCCGGATGTGCTTAAGCTTTCGAAAACGCTCGGAGCCAAGCAAGTTATTTTTGTTGATGCAGATGTATACAAATCGCAGGGAGATGATATTGCAGTTGTGTTTAGGCAGGCGCCCGTCTACAAAGTGTCGCTATTCATCCGCGCATTAAATGCAGAGACTGGTGAAATTGATTGGAGCGGGAAGGCACAGTCGATTGAAAGCTTCACGAACTTATCGGATGGCATACACCAATTAACCTGCCATGCTCTTGCGACTGCGTGGGGTTTACGAGAAGCTGGAAGGGCGGGAGCGCCATCCGTCTGTCTGCCCGGACAGAATGTTATGGTGAGGGCGGAACCGCCTACTGCACGATATATCCTCACCATCGCTAAAGCGTTCCGGACGGTTTATGCCAAACAAATTGTGGCGCAGGCAGCTAGATCCAATGTTAAACCAGACGAGGACTGGACGAAGGATGATCATGCCATCATGCTTCCGGCCCAATTTCTAAAAGCGGCCGGAAGGGAACTCGAAGATTTTGAACTCAGCCTGATCGGGCTAACACCGGTTTACAAAGAGAACCTTCCAAAGACGAAAGCAGAGGAAGACGCTCTGAAAAGACTCATGGCCAATCCAGCCACCGGCATGGTTACGTTTGAGGATGGGAACCAGTTTAAAGGACTTGCGGCGGACCTCGCCATCGCGGATTCCTGCGTGGCCTGCCATAATACTCATCCTACCAGTCCAAAGAGGGACTTCAAGAAGGGTGATGTCATGGGAGCCATTGTTGTGCGTTTCAACAAATAAGTTCCCAATACAATCACATCATCTCATCTGACCTTGTCGCGAGTCTCCGAACCGGCAAAATGGCTTGGGCACACCAGGAAAGTGACAACAAGGCCGCAAAGCAGCCGTAAAGACGGTGGGCGCACTCACGAGGCCAAGAGATGGAAGTTAACGATCGCCTTGTCTGGACGGTGGTATGGTGACACGTTCACTTCATCACGGACCGGGATGGCCCATTCAATTAGGAGATGGACCAAAAAACAAATTCAAACTGGCCGTCATAGATTAGGCGAATAGGGGATTTGGTGGTGCCGAGGGACAGAATCGAACTGTCGACACCAGCCTTTTCAGGGCTGTGCTCTGCCAACTGAGCTACCTCGGCACGGAGTGGAAAGAGTGGCACTGATACAGGATTAATCGTCGAAAATCAAGTTAGGCGTGCTTGCGGAGCAGTCACTCCCACCATCCCAATAGGTAGTATGGCGGAAAGGCCGCTTTCTCGGGGTTAAGATAGGAATCAGTCAATTTGCCAATTTTATTAGTTGTCCACTCTTGTGGCGGAGAGGGAGGGATTTGAACCCTCGGTAGAGGTTTTAGCCCCTACAACGGTTTAGCAAACCGCCGCCTTCGGCCACTCGGCCACCTCTCCACAAGATGGTAACTGCTGTGTATGTGAGCTTCTTTGTCTCTACAACTTGACGATAACGATCAAGAACCGGCTAGCAGGCTAATACAAATCTCCTCCTCTGTCGGTCGTAACACCAAAGGCTAGA
>JARDZZ010000106.1 GCA_029240595.1 Nitrospira sp.
ACGCCGAGTAACCCCGTAATGAACAGGACAGCGCTGACCGCGACATAGGCGCTTAATGGCACCATAGTGTTCTCAACCAGAGGCGCGTGGAATCAGACGTGAGGCATGCACGGCCTATCGCGTCAATTCTTGCCTCTCATGTCTTCCAGAGGTTTGGGTGTTTTGGCCAGCACGATTGCCCCGATGATGGCGCCCAACAGGAAAATGCCGACAATCTCGAATTGCAGTAAGTACTCACTGAACATCTTCATGCCAATCGCATACGTGTCGCCCTCTTGCAGGACTGCGCGGGCGGGCGCATCGCCTTTTGCCCCGCCATACGGAGACTTGAACAACAATGCCAGGACATACAATGAACCCAGGAGTGTCGGCACGACGAAATACAGGTAGGTGCTGTGAAAATAACGCTCTTCGGTCTTGAGATTGAGCAGCATCAGCACGAACAGGTACAGGACGAGAATGGCGCCCGCATACACCACGACTTGGACGGCCCAGAGGAATTCGGCATTGAGGAGGACGAATAGGCCGGATACGTGCAGGAGGAGCGCCAGCAAAGCCAATCCGCAGTGCACTGGATTTCTCAAGGCGACCGTCAGCACGGCGGCAGCCATGCTCATCAAGGCAAAATACGCGAAGAAAACGGGAATCATGATCCGCGTCCGCTCAACTCAAATGTTTCGGCGCCGGTTGCGTCGACTTAATGACCGACTGCGGGAAGTAGTAACGGTATTCCCGACTTTCCTCGATGTTCTTTTCCTGATTGTGGGCATACAGGTATTTCTTGGCATCGTCGAGGTGCCGCTCGCCGATGTCATACAACCGCTTCTTGTCAAAGAGCAACGTCCGCTTATCGTGCGTGGAAAATTCGTACATCTTGGTCATGGCCAGCGCGTTCACCGGACAGGCTTCCACGCAGTACCCGCAAAACACGCACTTGGTGATGTCGATGTAAAACTCGCTGGCATAGCGCTGAAGCGGCCGTTCGACGTCTTCGGCACTGATGACCTTGATGCAGCGGGATGGGCAGGCGGCTTCGCACAGGTCACAACCGACACAACGTTCCTGCCCGTCGTCATAGCGCAATAATCCCAACGCGCCGCGGTGCGTGTCCGGAATAGCACGCTGCTCTCGCGGGTACTGGAACGTGATGGGCTTGTGGAACATATGCTTGAATGTCACCTTCATGGCGTCCCAGATCTCGTAGAAGAGGGCAGCCTGAAGGAACTTCTTTGTTGCATTTCTGACGGTCATGAGGCGCTTCACACCTTTTCGATGGTCACACCGGTCCGCTTGAATGACGGCACGCCGGTGACCGGATCCACGTGGACCGACATCAGATCTTTGACGGGCGGTTCGTTGAAGTGTTCGGGAAAGAAACAGGTGTGAGGCGCCACGCTCTGGTCGAGCTGCACTCCCATCTGGAGGGCACCTCGATCGGAGGTGAGCTTGACCGACGCGCCATCTTGCAGCCCGAGGCGTTCCATGTCCGCAGGGTTCATGCGTAGGCGGCCCGTGTTGGGTCCGATTTTGATGAGGCCGGGCGCGGCCGTGGACAGCTTGCCGGAGTGATACAGCAGTTGTCCCATCTGCAAGGTAAAAGGCCGCTTTCCGTCTGAAGGCGCTCTCTTATAACGCGCAGCTGCCCCGGCTGCATAGCCGTTTGACAAATACTGATCGACCGTCGGGGTAATCTTTTTCGGCTGGCCCAAATTGTAATAACCGGGAAGCAGTTTCATGATCTCAGCTTGCACGTCGTTCGCCGAGTCGTATTCCCACTGGCAACCTAATCCATTTGCCAGCGAGGTCATGATCTGCCAGTCAGGGACGCTTTCTCCAATGGCATCCATCGCCTGACGGACGCGTAAGACCCGGCCTTCGAGGTTCGTGAATGTGCCGTCCTTTTCTGCCGAAGTCGTCGCCGGCAATACGGCATGGGCCATGTTTCCGGTTTCAGTGAGGAAGGGATCTTGGACGACCAGCAGCTCCAGACGGTCCAAGGCGGCTCGAACTTCCACGGAGGCCGGGAGCGTGGCCAACGGGTTCTCTCCGACCACATAGAGCGCTCGGATCTGTCCACTGCGGCAGCGTGAGAGGATCTCCATGAAATGCGCGCCGGTTCCGATTGCGGGGAGCGTCGCATCCCAGGCCTTCGCCAGCTTATCACGCATGGCCTGATCATCGAAGGAGGCCAAGCCCGGGAGGAACTCCGGTGCAACACCCATGTCGGCGGCGCCTTGTTCGTTCGGTTCTTCGGTCACGGTATTGACGCCGCAACCGGGACGCCCGAGCTTGCCCGTGATCCATGCCAAATCGATGAGCTTCAACACATTGTGGTAGCCGTCCGGTTGGCGCACGATGCCTTCGGCGCAAAGAACGATCGATCGGGGCGATTCAGCAAAGATGGTCGCCGCGTCTTTGAATTGTGCGACGGAAACTCCCGTTTTCGCCGCGAGTTGCTCGAGCGAAAGAGGAGCCACCGCGCTCTTGAGCGCCGCATACGCCTGCGGATGTTTTTTCACGCTCTCTTCGTCAACAAGATCAAGCTCCACCGTCGCCTTGACGAGGCCGTCAATGACGAGCCCCTCCGTGCCCGCCTTGATGAGCACCGGATGCGAGGCGAGTTTACCGAGGTTGGTGATGGCCGAATCGAAGACCACGACCTGTGCCTTGTAGACGCGGATGGCTTCCTTGATACGAACGGAAGTCAATGGATTGGTCTCAGTGAGATTGGAGCCGATGACCACCACGGCTTTCGCCTTGGTCAAGTCTTCCCAGTCGTTGGGCGTGCGGCCGATACCCAGGGCATGCTTGGAGGCCCGGACGAAATTCATGTGACCATAGCGGGCGCTGCTGTCGAGATTGTTGGTTCGGAATGCCACTCGCATGAGCTTTTGAAACAAATAGAGTTCTTCATTGGTACAGCGAGCCGTGATCAGCCCGGCAATGGCTTCCGGGCCGTGCTTCTTCCGGATGTCAGCGAACCGGTCGACGATGGTATGCATCGCTTCCAGCCACGGGACCTCCACGAGCTGGTTGCCCTTGCGCAAGAGCGGCCGTTTCAATCGAGCCGCTGAATCGATGTACTCAAACCCAAAGCGGCCCCTCACGCAGAGGCCGCCATGACCCTTCGCGGTATCGGCCCGATCGCCCCACTTGTTTTTCCAGGACAAGGGGGACGTCACCCGGATCACTTCCGTATCTTTGGTCTCCAGATACATCTGGCAGCCGTCCCCGCAGTAGTTGCAGGTGGTGGTCGTTTTCTTCATCTGCCAGGGCTTGTAGAGGTACTTGGAGAACTTATTCGTGATGGCGCCGACCGGACAGACCGCAAGGCAGTCTCCGCAGAACTCGCAAGCCAGCGGGAGGTCGCCTTTGGCCACCACTTGATTGAAGCCGCCCTTTTTCATGAATTGCAGGGCGTCGATCATCAGCACATCCTTGCAGACGTTGATGCACTCGGCACACGCAATACAGCGGTTCATGTTGAAGTCCAGCACAGGGCTTCGCGTATCTTCGGGGATGAACTTCTGCTTCGCATTGGCGAGATTCGTCACGCCATGCTGGAAGGCCATGTCCTGCAGCTCGCAATGGCCGTCGGCGTCGCACACGGGGCAGTCCAAGGGATGGACGGACAAATGTTTCTCGACGGCCTTCTTTCTCGCCTGGAACAGATCATCGCCTTCCGTTCGGATGATCATTCCGGCCGTAGCCTTGGCCGTGCACGAACGGACCGGCGCTTTCTTCCCCTCCTGCATCACGAGACACATGCCGCAGGAGCCGAAGGGATCGAACGTGTAGTGGTAGCACATGGCCGGAATGATTTTGCCCGTGCTTGAAATCACGTCGTACAGCGAGACGCCGTCTTTCGCCGTCACGGTCTTGCCATCAATGGCCAACTCAATCGTTGCAGCTTCGACGTCCGGATTTGTTGCTGGTTTCAATCCCATTGTCTTCCTTTTATTCCACTCCTTTTACATGAGGCGAGGGCTGGGTATTCAACGTGCGCGCGTCAACGAGGGCCTTCTGAGGCCGCGCGTTGCGCGAGCACAAGAATACCTTGCCCGCTAGCCTCATCTGTCGCACTCTCCCATGACAATGTCATAGGTTCCGAACAGGGTGATCGCGTCCGCAATCATATAGCCCCTCGACATGTGGTCAAACGCGCCCATATGAATAAACGACGGAGCGCGGATCTTGAGCCGATACGGTTTTCCGCCACCCGTGCTGACGATGTAAAAGCCCAATTCCCCTTTATGCGCTTCCGTTCCACAATAGATCTCTCCCGGCGGGGCATCGAAGCCTTGCGAAAAGAGCTTGAACTGCTGGATCATCGACTCCAGGTTCGTAAATACGCGTTCTTTTGGCGGAAGCGTGACGCTGGGAACATCCGCCATGATCGGCCCGTCCTGAATCTGTTCAAGACACTGCTTGACGATCTTCACACTTTCGTACAACTCCATCACCCTGATCCAGTATCGATCGTAGGTGTCGCCGTTTTTTCCAAGCGGAACGCTGAACTCGCATTTGGGGTAGGCGGAGTAAGGTTCCGCCTTGCGCAAATCATAATCCACCCCGGAACCGCGAAGCGTTGGGCCGCTTAAGCCGAAATTGACGGCGTCCTCCGCGGAAATCACCGCGACGCCCTTGGTACGGGCCAGCCAGATGCGGTTCTTCTCGAGAAAGACCACGTACTCGTCAATCTTAGAGGGAAAATAGTCCAAGAATTGTTTGAGCTTGGCGAAGAGAGAGGGAGTGAAGTCCCGCTCGACTCCGCCGATGCGGTACCAGCTGGTGGTCAGGCGTGCGCCGCAGAGTTCGTCGAACCAGTCCAGCAGGATCTCACGATCACGAAAACAATAGAAGAAGACCGTCATAGCTCCGATGTCGAGGGCTTGAGTGCCCAACCAGAATTGATGGCCAATGATCCGCTGAACTTCGGCCACGATCGTTCGGAGGTACTCGGCGCGGTCGGGGACCGTGATGTTCATGAGCTTTTCGACTGCCCGGCAGTAGGCGAAGTTGTTGTACATGGCACAGACATAGTCCAGTCGATCCGTGTGAGGAATGAACTGATGATACGTCCCCTCTTCCGCCAGTTTTTCGACGCCGCGATGCAAGAACCCCATCACGGGCGTGGATTTGACCAAACGCTCACCTTCCAATTCGAGGATCACCTTCAAGACCCCATGGGTGCTCGGGTGCTGCGGACCCATATTCAGCAGCAGCTCCTCAGTCCGTAAGGTCGGAAGCGTCTCGCTCTCGGGATGAGCGGGATCGACTTTATAGACGGTGGTTCTTTGGTCTTCGAACGCCATCGGCAACGTACTACCTTGTGGTTTCGTCCAGGAATTCGAACGTGTCGCGCCAGCCCTTCCCTCTCAGTGGAAAGTCTTTCCGCAACGGATAGCCTTCGGTGTAGTCGTCCGGCATCAGGATACGGCGAAGGTCGGGATGGCGCCGGAAGCGAATCCCCATCATATCGTAGACTTCGCGCTCCATGAAGTCCGCGCCCTTCCACAGATCCGTGAGTGAATCCACCACGCAATCAGACTCGGGCACGCGCGTTTTGAGACGGATACGGTGCCGTTTCCTGATGGAATAAAATTCATAGACGACCTCGAAGCGCTCTTCGTCGTCCGGCCAATCGACGGAGCTGACGTGGACGATGTAGTCAAAGTCCATCGCCGGGTCGTCGCGCAAGAATTGGGCGACCTCGTGCAGCGTGTCCCTGGTGACGGTGATGGCCAGATCGCCACGCCATTCGACGGCTTTGACAAAGCCGGCGGCAAAGTGTTCCCGCACACGCTCGGACAACTGTTGAAGCGACATGGGATTTAGACTTTCAAGCTGGCTTTCACTTGCTCTGGTTGCTTGACGAACACACGCTTTTGCATGATGCGTTCTTGCAGCTTGAGGATGCCGTCAAACAAGGCTTCCGGGGTCGGGGGACAGCCGGGAACGTAGATATCGACCGGCACGAAACGGTCGACGCCCTGCACGACACTATAACTGTCGTAAATATTGCCGGATGTCGCGCACGATCCCATCGCAATCACGTACTTCGGTTCGGGCATTTGGTCGTATATCTTTCGAATGACCGGCGCCATTCGCCGGCAGACGGTTCCTGCCACGATCATCAAATCGGATTGCCTCGGCGACGCCCGGAACACACCGGCGCCATAGCGGTCCATGTCATAGCGCGAGGAGACGGCGGCGATCATTTCAATGGCACAGCAAGCCAACCCGAACGTCATCGGCCAGAGCGACCCTTTGCGCGCCCAGTTCACTGCCTTTTCAATCGACGTCGTGATGACGTCAGGCATGCCGTCTTTGTCATGCCGTCCCAACTGGATTAGTCCCATTCCAACGCTCCCTTACGCCAGGCGTAGACGTAAGCCACCAGGAACAACGCGATGAAAATCAGCATCTCGACCAGGCCAATGACACTGACTTTGTTGATGTCGTTAAAGACCACCGCCCAGGGATATAAAAAGATGACTTCAATATCGAAAATCACGAACAACATAGCGAAGATATAATAGCGAACCGGGAACGGCATCCGGGCATCAGAAAACGGTTCGGACCCACACTCGTACGCAGACAACTTTTCAGGTTCCGGGTACTTGGGTTGAACCAAATAGCTCAACAACAGGGTGACGACGCCGAACGCCAGCGCAATAAAAATAAACAACAGAATCGGAAAATACTTGGTCAGATACTCAAGGAGTAACTCAAGACCGCTCATGGAGTTGACCTTTCAACACCTTGAGTTGCAAGGAGAATGGGATATTAAACGGGGGGTTGCCGCGATAGCAAGCGCACAAAGGACCTACAGGCTCAAGACCCTGAAGTCCTATCACTCGTGCCGAGTCCGAGCAGGCGCCGAACGCATGAGTGCCGAATCCGTTCGGAGGTGGATTGGGGGGGTGCCGTCTTGCTTTTCCCATTCTGGAAGGAGAGGGGAAAAAGCCTTCGCCTTCTTCCGGCGATGAATTTGAGTCTCCAAGCGTGGGAACGTCACCTGTTTCTGTTTGCGCGGCATCGGATCCTCGTCACGGCCTCAGGAGTAATACGTGAAAACCATAGCACCGGCTTCTATTGAGGGTCAATGGGGGCAAGATGGCAATATCCTTGACTGTACAGGACTATTTGCTATGGTCATGTGTGACGCTTCGTCTTAACAGAAGGACCACCTATGACGACTCTACCATCACGCACCTTCCTGAGCTGCTCGCTGCTCGCGGTAGTCAGCCTCACGGGGCTCCCCCACGCGGGGGCCGATGACTTAGACACTATACGTTACGGCGAAGCGGCACGCACCTATGCTGCGGGATCCATCCAACAGTCGACTCCCCAAGACGGTGTGGTCAACGTCATCACCGGTGACAATCAAACCGTCGGTAATCGCATGCGACTCGGACAGAACGATGTCCTCTATCTGAAGTTGAAGCACCCAGGTGAGGCTGCAGTTGGAGATCTCTACACCGTCTATAAGCGGACCCGGAAAGTGTTTCATCCTGCGACAGGCCAGTACCTGGGCTACTTGATCACCCGGCTTGCAATCGTGCAGGTCGTCCAAGTGGACAAGGAATTAACCACGGTCCGGGCCGTGCGTGCGTTCGGCGCAGCAGCCCCCGGTGATCCGGTCATGAGATTCGCCTTGCCACATACCGATGAGGCTGCCGTCATCCCGGCCTCAAGCGATGTGACGGGCATGGTCGTCGAACTGCAAGCCGATTTACAGATGACACTCGTCGCCCAGCGCAACATTGTGTATCTCGATCGCGGATCTGACGACGGGTTGAAACCGGGAGACCGCATGGATCTGATTCGATATGGCGGCGCGCTGCCGCCTCGGCAGGTCGGAGAAGTCAAAGTCTTGTCGACCGAACAGCACAGCTCAACTGCACTGGTCACAAAATCAGTGTCCCGCATTCTCAAAGGCGACCAGTTCCAGTTGAAATACCAGTCGGACCTCCTCCCTCCAGCAGCGCCAACGAAGCGGTCAATGGATGCTCCTCCGGCCGGACACTCGGGAGACGCCATACCCGTTCAGAACGCTGCGCGCGAAACCCGCTACAGCTTCACCGATCTCATGAAGCAATTGCGCTATGAATCAGGAGAAGCGAGGATCACGCCCGAAGGCTATGTCACGCTCAGTCGGCTGGTTGAGCTCGTGAAAGCCGCTCCGGCCGATCAGTTGATCCGGGTCGAAGGGCATGCGGATAACATGGAAATCGGCCCTTCGCTAAAGTCCGTGTATCCGACGAATTGGGACCTCTCCAAGGCGCGTGCCACCGGGGTCCTGCGGTACTTAGTGGAAAAAGGCGGGATTGATTCCGCCCGAGTGTCGTCAATCGGCTATGGCGATTCCAAACCGATCGTGAGCAATGCCACCGAAGCGGGCCGTTCGAAAAATCGACGCGTCGACATTGTCCTGTATTCTGCCGACTCGGCCAGTCAAACTCGTTCGGAGCCGACGAACGCCACGGACGACGGATACCGTGTGTCCGGCCTTGGTGCCGACGAACAGAAGCCGGCAGTATCAGCCGTTGACCACGCGTCATCTACAGAAGCCGCGGCATCGGAACAACCGGTTTCGGTCCCCGCTCAGGCCACACCGGATCTTCCCGGCGGCGAAGGCCACGCGGTGCCTGCGCCGATCGACTCACCAGTGCCAGTACAGCCGTAACGTCGTTTATCCAGGCTGGAGCATGCGACCCCCCGCATGTTCCAGCAAGATCCCGCCGGCTCATTGTTCCACCTTCCCGCGGTCGCTGCTACAATGCCGCATGACCGGTGACGCGCGGCTCTCTACGCCGATTGAGACCGAGACGCTCTATGCGGATGTGATTGTCCCGCG